>CAIMMI010000162.1 GCA_903842505.1 uncultured Verrucomicrobiota bacterium
GGAAAAAAGCCCTTGAACCCGCGGGCCGGGTCAATAGATTCGCGGCCGTTCGATTTTGGAAGCGCGGTTAGCTCAGTGGTAGAGCACTACCTTGACACGGTAGGGGTCACAGGTTCGAACCCTGTATCGCGCACCATCTCTGATCATGGCAGGTGATCCAAAGAAAGGTCCCGCCAGTGCGGCCGCTTCGGACGTCGCACCCATCCGGGGGGATTTTGCCGCCCTGTATCGCTCCCTCTCCTCACTCGCTTCCGCGCTGCAGGGCACCCTCGACGTACTCCGCGACGTGCACCAGGCACCCGCTGCCGGATCCGCCGCCGTGATCGACGTGGTGAACGAGGTCCTTGTCGCCAAGGCTGCCAAGGGAGTCCGGCACCGCTACCTGGTACAGCTGAGGCTCACCTTGCAGGATCTCGTTCGTCACCTAGGACCTGACATGCTCGCCCGGGACGTCACACCGGCCAGCCTCGAGGCGTGGCTGCTGAGGCCGGAGTGGGGAGCCCATGCGAGGAGATCCTACCTCATCGATGCCAGGACGCTCTTCGCCTTCGCCGTCCGCAGGGAGTACTGCCGGTCGAATCCGGCGCTGGCCGTCGAGATGCCGAGGCTCGAGGACTCGCCCCCAGGGATCCACACCCCGGACCAAGTGCGCCAAGTCCTCGAGGCCGCCCGTGCCCAGGATCTGGACGTCTGCCGGCTGCTCGCCGTGCAGTACTTCGCCGGACTCCGGCCAGCCGAGGCCTCGAAGATCTCCGATGCCGACATCGCCGGCGGATTTGTGCGGGTTTCCGGCGCCCACTCGAAGACCCGCAAGCGTCGCCTGGTGACAGTGCAGCCCGCGTTGCAGGCGTGGCTGGATCTGGGGGGATCGCTCCCGGTCACGAACCGGGTGAGAAGGTACTACCGAGTCCGGCAGGCTGCGGGCGTCCCGTGGTCACACGACGTGACCAGGCACACCTTCGTTTCCTACCACCTCGCCCAATGGAAGAGTGCGTCCGGCACCGCGATGGAGGCCGGACACTCGGAGGCGATCCTGTTCCGCCATTACCGTGAGGTCGTGACGCCGGCGGCCGCGGGCGAGTTCTGGTCGATCCGACCGGTCATCCAGGTTTCGGCGCCGCAGTCAACGCCTGCGCCATCTGGGGCGGGATCGTGATCCCGTACTGGGTCGCCAGATCCCGAGCCCGGTCCCGGAGTTCGGCTCGAGGAAAATGGTCGCCGGCCGGCAGCATCACGTCCCCGGAGTCGGTACTGCCGCCGATGACGTTTCCCTTGTCATCCTCGATGATCGCACACAAAACCTTCATGGAATGAGTTCGTAAGACAGGCTGTAGGTGTAGCTGGTCGCGTCCCCGTGCGTGCAGTTGATCCTCAGCGCCGACGAGAGGGGGATGCCCATCACGGAGCCTGCATTGATTGCGACCGACAATCCACCGGAGCTCCCCAGCCCATAGACGTAAGGCGTCATCACCGCCGTGAGGATCGGTCCAGACCCAGGCGTCACCACTGCCCTCCATGCGAGTGACACGGGATCCTGGTATTCCAGGAAAGGACGGATGCCACCAGTCCCAGACGCAACGCTGACGTTCAGATAGAGGATTGCCGCTCGGTACGCACTCCAGTCCAGAGTCGTAGTGACTGTGTTGGCAGTACGAGCAGCAGAAGCTAGGAGAGTGCCCTTGAGGTTGGGCCGCAATTGATACGCAAGAATCTTGGCGTTCAGACGCTCGAGCGTGTCGCCGGTCTCCGGTCCTGCGGTGATGAATGTGGGGAAGAGTGGCATATGTCAGTATCGAGAACAGACGTTTGGTGGGACGTACCCTCTCGGGACGTAGGTCTCTATCCGGTCATCATCGATGCGCCTGTAAACGTCCTGAGTGTCCGTGTCTCGCACGAAGAGCCAGCATTGAGAGCGTGCCACCTGTCGATCGGCAAAATCGAACGCTCGATCGACGATCTCTGGAGTGATGTTCTGGCTGATGTCGGCGCCGATGCGCTGGAGGCCGGCCAGATCCGTCGAGCTCGAGTCCGAGCCCGAGCGACGACGCAGCAGCCACCAGGCAGCCGCAGCCACCCCGGCCAGCACCAGCACGAGCCCCAGAATGGCATTTGATACTTTCACTTCGGGGCCGGTCCTTTCATAGCCTCGATGGCACCTTGCATGATCCCCTTGGAAATCCGCTCGATCGCCTCAGAGCTCGATTCCTGCTCGAGGCCTTGGGCTCCCAAAGCGTGGGTCTTGCCATTGGATGCGCGCAGCTTCTCGACCAACTGTTTCGCGTCACCCAGAGTCCGAACGGTCATTGTGGTCTTTCGGACCTCGTTGGTCCCCGTTCCGGCCGTCTCGGCCGTCTGGTGGATCGTGGCACACCCAGACACCAGAGCACCGATGCACACGCACAGGATGAAAAAGCGAGTGGTCATTTCCCGGGAGGTTTCACGTTGGGATCCTTCCACCAAAGCCGAACCCACCAGGCAAAGGTGGCCAGTGTAATGGCGAATTGGAGCCACTGGTTCGCGTCGGCGATTCCCGACGCCATCGATGCCACCGTGCCAGCACTGGCGGCCGCGGCCTCGAGCTTGTTGGTGAGGGTCTGGGAGTTCATCGGCGACGCAGGAACAGACGGGCCACCAAGGCCACCAAGGTGCCCCAGACGATCCATGGCCAGACTGCCGGCACCCACGCCGGCGGATTGTCGGGCAGGAACTGAGTGGGCAAGCGCCAGATCCTCGAGGCGTAGGAGGTCGAGTAAACCGCACCGGCCGGCACCAGGGAGCGATCGGAGTCCCGGACAAAGTCCGAGGGCATCCGGGGATTGATCCCGCTCGAGTCGTAGGATTTCACAGAAGCCACAAAAACAGACCTCCGAGGATCAGCCACCAGATCGAACGAGCACCGAGGCCAGACTGGCACGCGCACGCATCGGGCTCCCCCTCAATGGCCGGCCCTTCGATTGAGCCCTGCACAGGGGGCAGCACCGCGGGCACCACCGCGGGCACCACCGCGGGCATCTGGATCGGCTTGATCCCGACGTCCCCGGATCCGTCGACAGCCCCGACCTCGAACGCGGACTGGTATCCGGGCGCCTGGTAGGTCGGTGGCTTCGGCCCTTTCACCGGCTTGTCCGGACCATACATGCGAACCCAGTAATCCCAGGCAGGGGATCCGACGACGACCCCCCAGGACTCGCCAGTGAGGTTCACAGCCGATCCATAGGTTTCGACTCCTCGCATACCAGCCAGCCCGTTGGGCAAGCTCGGCCATCCGTAAGGACTCGGGAAAAAGGATCCCGGCAGAGGGACGGACCCGTCTGGATTGAGGACCGGGGAAGCCATCACCTAGACCTCCGAGCCACCCAGGCACGCACCCAGGCAGGACCACCCAGCCACCAGAAAACCACTCCGGCAATCACCACCCAACCAAGGACTGGGATCGAGCGGAAGACGAAGGACAACGGAGCGCCGATGATGGAGCGAGCCCAACCGGATGCCGACGCTGTCGATTCCTCGAGATTCCTCTGGAGTGCCTCTGCAGTGAATTCCTCGCCGATCTGGCCCGCGGCATCCACGCGGCCGGCCTCGTCGTTGTTCAGTGTGTCCTGATACCAGGCGTCGCCGTAGGTCGCTCGCCGGGACTCGTTCAGGCGTGCACGCTCGGCGTCGAGTCGATCGGACTCCGCCTGGAGGTCCCCGGCGCCGTAGAACGTGTTCGCGATCCAGTCCGAGAAGGCCATGCGTTCACTTCTTTTTGAGCATCACCCACGCCGCACCGCCCACCACCAGACCAGCCACAGCCACCCACACCCACGGAGGCAGGGCAGCCCCGGCGCTCGCCGCGGCCGAGAGGGCATTGCCCCGGCCGATGTTGGCGTTCACGAGGCCGATGTTGGCGACAGCATTCCCTCGAGTGTCGCTCCGGGTATCCCCGTAGGCGAGTTGCTCAGACGACTGGACGCTCGTGGGAAAACTCATTTGCGGCGAAGGACGAGGAATAGGCCGCCCAGGATCAAGACGGCAGCAAAGGCGACGATGACGATCGACGAGGTCCCTTGCCCCGATGACTCACTACCGAGCGTCACGTTGGTGGATCCGTCGAGGCTGGAGATCTCCGACGTCGAGGTGTTGAACGAGTTCTCGTAAAGGCTCGTCGTGTTGTTCGTGCGCTGGCTCTTGTTCGAGAATGCGTCCAAGAACCAGAGCGAGGGCACCAGGAGGACGAGGACGACCAGTCCCAACATCCACAAAGATGGGATCGAGTGCATCGCGGCGATCACAGTGGCACCTCCGAGGATCGCACGCCCACCACACACCAGGCACCAACGTCGGGGAACGTCGCGAGGTCCGTGGTCCACTCGCCACGCAGGATAATCCGTAGCTCGTCCGCTTCGACGTACATCGGAATGGGGTACATGACGGTAACGAAGCTGGCCGGGAAATCGTAGTCGGGCACCACCGCCACCATGCTGTCAGACCCGCACTGCGTGCTGAGCCATTCGGCCTCTGCGCCTGCTTGGACCTGCGTGGTGCAGAACGGCGGAACAGGCCAAACTCCTCGGCCGACCTGGCGGAATGGAGACACGGCTCCGAGCCCAACTGCGGGATACCCCCATTCCCAGTCGATCTGGGGAAGCGAGGCCGTACTGCCACGGTTAGACCACTTGAGCTCGGCGCTGAGCTTGCCCGTCACGGTGCGTCCGTAGAATCCGACCGCGCCATACAGTCGACGGTGTTTCAGGTGTTTCGGCACCTGCAGCACCAACTCCCCAATGGATGGGGATGGCGTAGCTGCTCGGACGATCCGGACGATCTCGTGATAACTCATTGAAAAAAGGGAGCGACGGCCGAGACCGCCACCCCCAGGTCAGCAACCACCTACCGCTTCATGACAAAGCGCAGGACCAGAACGACAATGACGACGCCTCCGAGTGCGATGGCGATTGGGCGCCAGTTCCACATCTTGGTGGCCTTTTCCTGGTCTTCCTTCACGTCGTCTCTGGCACTGCCGTCGAGTGCGTCGCGGAATGCGTCCGTGACAGATCCAACGTCGTTGATGCCTCCGACGATTTTTTCAGCCCATGCGGCCATAAACGTCCTTTACGCTTCGGCGAGGATCGCCGGGTTGGAAACCAGGACACGATGGTCTGTGATCAGCAACCGACGAGACGCAGCCACGCTCGTGCCCTCGATCGTGAGAAGATCGCCTCCGTTGCTGTCGTAGAGATTCGGGCAACTGTTGAGGCGCCGAGCCTCACGGTGCGGCGAATCGTGCCAGAAGTTCCGACTGTAGATCGTGTCAGGCACGTTGTTGGCGGCTGAGATCGCACCTTGGACCGTGTCCAGGTCATCCTCGTGCACCAACTGCACAGGCGTGCGCTCGTCGAGGTCGCCTCCCTTGTACCGCCATTTCCAGTAATCCGCTGCGGCAGTCAGCACCGATCCGCGGACACCAGTCGCGGGAGTGGAGAAGTTCTCCAGCAAGCTCGAGGTCAGGAATCCGTCCTTCGCATACGTGAACCGGATGCCGGTACCGCCGGCCGTACCAGTGTCGAATTGGGTCGACTGGAGGACCGTGGGCACATAGGGCAGAGCACCGCTCGGGATGTCGCGGAAATAGAGCAGGATCCGGACAAAGTTGATGGCGTAGGTGCCGCCAGTCAGGCCGAGATTGGCATCGTTGAGCGCGGCAAAGTCGAGTTCCAGTTCCGGATCTGCTCCGAGGCCGACGCCGGTGGCATCCTGCGACCACATGGGGAGCGACATGAGGAATGCCTGAGGGCTTGGGCTCGCCGGATGGCTCAGATGCAACGGAACCAGAATGTCATAAGTGCCGGCAGCAAATGAACGGTAACTCGTCGCGTTGTATCGACAGGACTGGCGTGCGTGCTTGTAGTGCCACGCAAGCAAGGTGGCGCTGCCCTGCTTGAAAATTTGTCGGCTCGCCGTGCCAATGTCTGAGGCCGAGAACCGAACCTCCGACAGGAATCCCTCGAGTCGATTGGTCGCCGTGCCGGCGGCCATACCGGACCCGAGCGTAATGTTGGCGTGGATCTCGATTTTTTCGAGCCGCCGGTTGGCCCGACGCGGGATCCGGTACAAGACCTTGGTCGAACCAGCCGCCACAGTCCCGGAGGACGTGTTGGTGATGATCTCCGACCTTTGATGAAACTCCGACATGGTAGGATGGGGTAAGGCGGATTACTTCGCGCCGTAGACGAGGTTTCGGAACATGGGCACTCGGTTCACGAGGACCAGGATGACGAGGGTGGTGATGGCGGGACCGACGAAGGGCTTGATCTTTCCAAACATGTGACCGATGCGGCGTTCAGCCGCGGCCGCCGGGCCTCGATCGCCCCCGGGGATCCACCCCCGACGCTTGCGATTTCCGCCCAGGACGATCGGACGCTCTCACTCAGTCAGTCTGTCCGGGAACCGGACACACTCCCCCACAGTCTCCCACTCGATCGCTTCCCCGTCTGGCACCCCACGGACACCCACTGCCCAGGAGCAAGCCCAGCCACCTCCCCGGGCGGGACGCCGAGCTCTTGGACCCGTGCAAGGGCATTGGTCCCCTGGAGGCGGAAAGAAACGCACTCCGTCACCTCGTTTGTGATCGCCTCGTTCAGCCTGTTTGGGCGCTGGGTGGCGAACATGCACGAGAGATGCCGGACCCTACCCGTCTGGATGCACTCGGCGAGACTCTGGGGGATCGACACGTTCGAGCAGTATCTCCAGACCTCGTCGACGAGCAGGACCTTCGGGCCTGGGATCGTAGCGGCCGTCTGCCACACCCACGCACAGAACCAGGCGAAGGCCTCGGCATGCCGCCCAGGGAACAGGACGTTGGGATCGAAGATCGTCCACCCGTCCTCGATCGAGGCCGCCAGATCCTCGGCCGTGCCGGCGGCAGGCAGCCCCAGCCGAGCGGACAACTGTCCATCCGCGTCCCAGAGTGCCCGCCACGCAAGCCGTCGATCGTTCACCAGGTAGCGGAGGCAGAAGGAGGTTTTGCCCGTCCCGCTCGAGCCCGCCACCAGCGTCACCGCCCGCGTCGCGCCGTAGTCGATCACGGGGCCGAGGTCTTGGGCTGGGCCTTCGCCAATTCCTCGAGCTTGGCCACGAGGATCTGCCGGCCGGTGAAGATCGCGCCGATCGCGCCGACGAGCGCAATGGTGGGAGCATGAGCGGCGGACACACCCACGGAGTTCAGCAGTTGCGCCACCACCGCCGGCGCCGTTGTCACGATCGTACCCTTCGCCACCGGGTTCCAGACTCCGTCCTTCTCGACGAGCCGCACCATGTCTTCCCCCAGGGGGGCCGCCTTGGCTTTCAGGGCCGCGAGGTCGAGCTTCTCGACCTCTGGGACGATTGTACGGAATAGAGGATCGAGAATAGACGGATCCCAAGGCACAGGAGGCGGATCACCAGCCGGCGCCGGAACTGGACCGGCCGAGGGCTGAGCCACCACCACCGTATCCGGGAACGGATCGGGGAGCCCCTTTGCCCGAGCCATCCGACGCTGGTAAGCGATCTTGGACTTCTCCCGCCATCGGGCGCGTTGCTCCGGGGTGCTCGTTGGAGCGGATCCCACAGGACCCGATCCAGAAGGCGGCGCTGGCGGAGGGCTGCTTGCCACTCCCGGCGCAGGTGACGGCGTCGTTTCCATGCTCGGAAAGCGTCAATCCACCTTGGGGAAGTACTCGGCGAGGCCATCGAGGAAGCTCCGCTTCTGGACCACCGCCGGGGGAACCGGGTTCTTCAGCTGCCGGTTCTCGTCCTCGAGCTCGGCCAGCCTGGTCTCTCGATCCTTCACCAGCTTCCCGAGGTCGGCCTTCTCCTGGCGAAGCCGGACGAGCTCCGCGGCATCCGACTCCGAGAGGGAGCCACCCGCCACCACCCCGGCCGCAGGAGGAGACCCAGAGCCTTCAGGAGTTCCGCCACCACCGTCACCGTCAGGAGAGAGCAGCCATCGCATGAGGTCCGGATCCTCGCACTCACTCACCCTGTCCGGGAACCGGACACACCCACCCAACACCCCCCACACCCGTCCTCTCACTCACTCACCCACCCCTAGCGCACGCGCACGCACACGCGCACGCGTAAGGGGGGAGTGAGTGAGTGAGAGTCCCAAACTGAGAGCCCATGCCCCCCTCGGCCGTGTGTAGGAGGGGGAGGTACTACTTCCCTCTCACACACGCACACCCCGCACACCCCGGATTTCCACTGAGTGAGTGGGAACCGCTCACGCACAGCCCCAAGCCATGGCTTGCCCGGTGGTGAAAATGTCGCCAATTTCCCGCTCATGACCGCCTCAGTTACCGACCTTCGGCGAAAAACCACGCAACTCCTGGATGAAGTGAAAAGGGGTAAAGATGTTGAAATCGAGTCCCATGGGAAGCCTGTCGCCCGGCTGGCACCTGGTCTGAAGACCATATCTTTCGGCCAGATCGCCGACATGATGGAGCGTGCCGGCGGCGATCCAGAAACAGCGGCCGCCGTCGAAGCCGAGATTCAGAAGTCCAGGGAAGCCCGACTCCATGACGCTCTCGATTGATACCTCGCTCCTGGTGGCCGCCGAACGCGGCCATAGCGAAGCCATTGCCATCTTCCGCGAGTGGGATGCCAAGGGCTGGGTTGGCTTCGTCTCATCGGTTGCCCTGTCGGAATGGCTGGTAGGGGTCGAGGCCGTTCGGGATGACGCCAAGCGGGCCAAGGCCAGGCGCTTCTATGACACCTACCTGAGCACCCTCCCTGTGCACCCATTGACCGAGGAAGATGCCATTGTGTACGGCCAGTCGATCGGGAGGTTGCGGGCCAAGGGCACCACGGTGGACTTCGCGGACGGACTCATCGGATGCCAGGCATTGCGCTATGGAGTCCCCGTAGCCACGTACAACGTCCGACACTTCGCCCAGATCCCGGGCCTCGAGGTCGTGTCCCCCAACGAAAAAGCCCCCGACGATGACGTCGAGGGCCAGAAGGACTAACGATCGGGCATTACACCGCTACGGCTTCCTCAGGCCGAGGACGCCGGCGGCCTCGACCAGGTACTTCCGGAGGTAGCCATCCGGTCCCGTTGCCCGGTAGCAGGTGGCCTCATCATGGCCGAGGTCCTTCAGGGCTTTGACGAGCTCGGACCGCTTCATGCCGGGGCGCGTGCCGAAAGCGGTCTGGAGGTCGGCGAAGGTGAGCTTCTGCCGCTCGGCGGCCGCCTCGTCCTTGGTCTTCTCCTTTCCCCAGGTCGAGGGATCGGTTTCCGGATCGTGGGCAAAGAACGTCCCGAACTTCCGATGCCAGACCGTGGGCGAGTAGTTCGGGCCGTCGTTCAGCTTCGGACAGGCGAAGTAGATCCGCGTGTCCTCGATGTTGTCGGCATCGAACGGAACGCACAGGTAGGTGCATCGGGACGTGTTCACCCAAGCCACCGATCCGGAGACGCAGTTGGCGAGGTTGCGGCCGCGCATCGATTCCTCGGACCGCGGCTTCTTGGTGTGCGCGATCAGGAGGATCCCGGGGGCGTCGTCGCCGACGCCTATGGCCTGCCGGATGACCCGAATCGCGTTCATGACCTCCGATGCCTGGTCCTCGACGCTCAGGTGGGAAATCGGATCGATCACCACCAGATCCGGTTTGAGCTCGTCAATCTGCCGGCAGAGCTCGGTCCAGAACTCGGCATCGGCGATCGCCATTCCTCCCTCAGGTGGGTCTGAGTAGAAGACGCACCCGTCGACGTCCGCCTCGGGATGCAGCCGGGCAAACTCGCTCATCTGGCTTTTGAGGCGCGACGGTCCGACCTCCCCCTGGATGATCAAGGTCTTGAACTTCCGGTGAACCTTCCGGCCCATCCACGTCCCGGACCCGATCGCCCCGGCGAGGGCCAGCGTCCCAACCAGGAGCGATTTACCGGACGAGCCCGGCCCCGCCATGATCGTCAGCCCCTCGTGTCCCTTCCGGATCTCGGCCGTCCCGATCAGGTCGATCCCCGGGGGTGGCTGGTACTCCCGGCGCTCGCTTGCCTTCCGGATCACCAGGCGAGGCCTCGAGGACGAGTCCGCTCGGGCGACGTCGTCGAGGATCTCCGCGAACTCCCGGCGAAGGCTCGCCGGATCGATTGCCGTGTCCCTTGCCATCGCCGAGGACTTGGCGGCAATCGCGAGGATGTTCCGGCGCCGGGCCAGATCCGTCAGCCGGTCCCGGTAGGAGGTCCAGTTGAGGAGCGAGGGGCAGAGGTCCTGCCATTGCGTCGTCTCGATCGCGTTGTCGGGCGCCAAGTAGTCGGACCTGTCCTTGCACCAGCCGAGGAACGTCACGGAGTCGAGAGCGTGCCCCGCCATGCGGATCTCCAAGCATGCTCTCCATGCGCTGCGAGTGTGGAGGTCGTAGAAAAGCGCGTGCCGAGTCCCCTGAAGGATCTGGTCGACCTGCGCCTGGCTCCCCTGGCACCCGGCCAGAAGGATCGACCCAACCAGGGCTTTCTCCGCCTCTACGTCGTGGGGTGGTAGCTCGTCCGCCGGTGGTTTCGGCGAAGAAAAAGCCCGGCGCTCTCGCCGGGCGGTCGTGGGTTTCCGTGAGGTCATCTCTTGCCTCGGGTTCTGAGTTTCGCCAGCTGCTTTCGCTTGTCTGCCATCCTGCGGAACTGAGCCTTCTTCACGTCCCCTTCCTCGAACACGGGCTCGAGTCCCGTGTAGGTGACCGGATCGAGCCGATATCGGCGTTCAATCCGCACCATGGTTTTCACCGAGCATCCGAGGACTCCCGCCGCCTCTTTCCGCGTCAGAAGTTTCATTCGTCTCCCTCGTTTGAGGATCCCTCGCAGTAGCCCACCAGCCATCCGATGGACCCAGCCAGTGCCAGCATCATGACCCACAAATACAGCTCGGAGGTGCTCACGCGTGCCTCCTTCCTGCCCGTCGCTTCGCCTCTGCCACAGTGATGACGCCGGCGGCCCGATCCTCGGCCGCCTCTCGCACCGAGTCCCCATCCACAGCCCGAGTCGGCCGGCGCCGGGCGAGGCCGGACTGGATCTGGGCCGCCTGGATGTCGGAGCAGACTGTGGGCGGATAAAGATGAGCTCGATCCCGGATCCCCACAGGCATCACGGCCAGACGTGAGATCCACCCACGCACCGC
This sequence comes from uncultured Verrucomicrobiota bacterium, assembly GCA_903842505.1. GTDB lineage: Bacteria > Verrucomicrobiota > Verrucomicrobiia > Limisphaerales > UBA9464 > UBA6176. The sequence continues at coordinate 11,127 of CAIMMI010000162.1, forward strand.
TCGCTCGCTCAGACCCGTGGCGCGTTGGATGTCCTCGATGCGGATTGGGTCGCTCACAAGGCCTCCTCCCAGGACTCGAGATCTCCGTATCCATCCCATTCCACCGGCTTCCAGGCGTCGAAGCCCTTGGTGCCTGGAGTCAGGACGGCAAAGCATCCGATCCTCGAGCAGAAGTGCAGAGTTTGTCCGTCGGTTGCCAATGCCGGATCTGCCATCCGGACGAGTCCGAACGCTGTCCAGCCAATCTCGGCCAGTGTTCTGGAGCCAACCAGAGGCAGAAGCGGAAGGAACGGCACGACTCCGCCCATGTAGAGCCGGACGTTTCTGGTCGCGATGTAGTGTGCGATTTCTGTGGTTTTCATCAGATGAGTGTCCTCCCCGATCCCTTGGTTGCCCCGCCACAAGGCGATGCGATGAACGACCTCCAGAGGTTGGGATCGAGCAGGGATTCATGGAAGACTGTACACAACGATACAGATCATTCCTTGCCGTCAATAGCATACATCGACACACTCATTCACTCCCATACAACTCATTTAAATGGCATCCACTACCAAAGCGAACACCTACCGCGTCTACTTGAACGACGAGAACGCGGGCACCATGGGGGCCATCTGCGAAGCGACGGAACTCAGCCAGTCCGAGTTGCTGACCAAACTGGTCGTGGCTGGCCTTCAGTGCGTGAAGGCAAACGGGTACAGA
>CAIMMI010000163.1 GCA_903842505.1 uncultured Verrucomicrobiota bacterium
GCTCCTGCCGCGCCTCCAAAGCCCTCGGCCACGCCCCCGGCGCTGCCGGCAGGCCCGTCCGCCGAACTGCCCAAGTGGAAGGTCCCGTCGCACTGGATCGCCGGTGGCCCCCGGGCCATGCGCCTCGCCAGCTTCGAGATTCCCGGCGAAGGCAACGCCACGGGCGACCTGTCGATCAGCACGCTCGCCTCCGGTGGCGGCGGACTCCTCGCCAACGTCAACCGCTGGCGGGGTCAGGCGAAGCTCAATCCCACCGACGAAGCCACCCTCGCCAAGGAGGCCCAGTCATTCAGCTTGCCTGGCGGCCAGAAGGCCACCGTCGTCGATCTTGGCGGCGCCGGACCCACCCGCATCCTGGGCGCGATCGTTCCCGACGGCGACAAGGCCTGGTTCTTCAAGCTCACCGGTCCCGACGCCCTCGTCGTCAAGGAACGCGAGAACTTCCTCGCCTGGCTGAAGTCGATCGAACTCTGACCCCGGAAAAGCAAAAGATCCGTCCGATCATTCCGATCGGACGGATCTGCCGTTCTGCAGGACCGGGAGCCGAGGCTCCGGACCTCAGTACTCGCGCCGCTTGGTGATGCCGGGCATGGGCACCGGATACTTGCCATCGGCGTTCGCCAGCAGCGGCGCCGGTGAATCCAGCGTGATGGTGTCGAGACCCGGGGCGAACTCGTGGTCGGAGTTCAGGATGTCGTCGTAGGTGACGATCTGGCCCGTGTGGGCAGCCATACGACCCATCGACGTCACGAGGCTCGCCTTCACACCGCGCTCCACCTCGTTGTACGGGGTGTTGTTCCGGATGGCGGCGGTCAGGTCTTCCCACTCGAGCTGGTAGGGATCGAGTTCCGGACCTTCCTTCGGAGTGCGCCAGACGATCTCGGAGTTCGTCATCTTGTGGCCCTTGTAGATCCGGGCCTTCGAGGGCCAGTGACCCTCCGACGAGATGACACCCAGGCCCTTCGACCCGTGGGCGTAGCTCGCGAACTGGTCGTGCACGCCGGGCATCGTCCGGCCGTACATGAACATCTTCGTGCCGTCTCCGAACGTGTACTCGACCGAGTAGTTGTCGAAGTTCTGGTCAATGGCGTTGCCGCGGTAATGCCGGCCACCGGAAGCCTGCGCCTCGACGGGCCAGGCGTTCTTGATCCAGCAGGACTCGTCGATGTTGTGGATGTAGAAGTCGCTGAAGCAGCCACCAGACGCCCACAGGAAGGAGTGGAAACGGCGGATCTGGAACAGCGTCTCATTCTCCTCCGGCTTCTTCGCCTCGGAGAAGGCCGACCCAACCGGGCCGTGCATGCGGTAGGCGCGCAGGGCGATGATCTCGCCGATCTGGCCATCCTGAACCCGCTTGAAGAGGTCCTGACGCACACGGCAATGACGGCACATCAGGCCGACGCCAACCTTCAGGTTCTTTGCATCCGCCTGCTTCGCCAGTTCGAACATCCGGCGCGACGTCGGTCCATCGACCGTCACCGGCTTCTCCATGAACACGTTCAATCCGCGCTCGATCGCGTACTTGAACTGCACCCACCGGAACGCCGGCGGCGTCGCGAGGATGACCAGGTCACCCGGCTTCAGCACGTCCATCGCCTTCTTGTAGGAATCGAACCCGATGAACTTGCGGTCCTCGGGCACGTCCATCTTGTCGGCGTGCTGACCCTTGAGGCCTTCGAAGCTCGACTTCAGCCGGTTGTCGAAGACATCCGCCATGGCCACCAGCTTGACCGGCCCCGTCTTCACGCTCAGGGCGTTCGAGGCGGCACCCGTGCCACGGCCACCCGCGCCGACGAGCGCGATCTGGATGGTGTTGCTCTCGGCCGCATGCACCCGGGGAATCGCCACGCCGGCCAGCGCCGACGCAGCTGCAAAAGTCCCCGTCGTCCGCAAAAAGTCGCGACGGGTCGTCACATTCGCTGCAGGGGAATCGTTCATGGGTTCAAAGTCCTGCCGACCCACCCCCGGTGTCAATCCTCTTGCCGGTCACATCTCAACGACGCCCCCCGCACCGAGCGGTGGGACGAGTGTCCTCACGAACCGGGAGGGAGTCCCGAGTTTCAAGTTTCAAGTTTCAAGCCCGGCTCCCCCTTCAAACTTGAAACTTCAAACTTCAAACTCCGCGGCGGCTCGACGGAGTCTCGCCCCACCCACCGAAGTTGCCGGTCATCCACAAACATCCTGATCCTCGCACATCAGGGCCTTTTTGTGGCAGGTAAGCGTCGTGCCTACGACATCCGCAGGTCCGAAGGGTGCCATTTCAGACGCCGTGGCGATCCGTCCGGTGACGAATTCGCGACGGGACGTGGCCGCTTTCTGCCGCCTTCAGGCCCGCTTTTCCGGCGCAGAACCCCAATGCGTCCTGCCGCTGCGGATGGAGATCGAGAAGGTGCTCTCCGACACCAACCCATTCTGGCAGCACGCCGAACGCCAGCTCTGGATCGCCCACCGGAACGGACAGCCTGTCGGCCGCATCGCCGCCATCCTCGACTCGGTTCACGAACGCGAGAGCGGCGAACGCTGCGCGTTCTTCGGGTTCTTCGAATCGATCGATGATTCCGCCGTCTCCCGCGCCCTGCTCGACACCGCCACCCGCTGGGCCACCGAACGGGGAGCCGTCCGGATCCGCGGCCCGTTCAACCCGAACATCAACGAGGAATGCGGCCTGCTCGTCGAGGGGTTCGATCTCCCGAACGCGGTCATGATGCCCCACAATCCGCCGTTCTACGGGCCTCGGATCGAGGAAGCCGGCTTCGTGAAGGCCAAGGATCTTGTGGCCTTCGACCTCACCCTCGCCGACAGCCCGCACGCCCGGCTCATCCGGCTCCGCGACGGACTCCGTCGTCGGTCGCCGGGCGTCGAACTCCGCAGCATCACCCGCAAGACCCTCAAGTCCGACCTCCCCGACCTCAAGACGATCTACAATTCCGCCTGGGAACGGAACTGGTCCGCAGTCCCGATGACCTCGGAGGAGATCGATTTCCTCGCGGAACGACTCGAACCGCTGCTCGTCCCGGGCCTCGTCTGGATGGCCACCGTCGCCGGCGCACCAGCCGGACTCCTGCTTGCCGTGCCCGACCTCAACGAGGCGCTCGGGCCACTGCGCGGCAGCCTCCTCACCCCGGCGCTCCTTGGGGCGTTGCCGATGCTCCTGGGATGGCGGCGCCCCCAACGGTTCCGACTGATCGCGCTGGGCGTGCTCGAACAGTATCGCGGACGCGGCCTGGAAGGCTGGATGTTTGCCGAGACGCTGCTGGCAGCGGAAGCGATGGGCTTCACCGGATGCGAGGCTTCGTGGGTTCTGGAGGACAACCTCCCCGTCCACCAGCTCGCAGGCCTGTTTTCTGCCCGGATCACCCGGCGCTACCGGATCTACGATCGGGTCCTGGATCCCGTGGCCACACGGCCAAACAGCTGAACCTGGGAAAGGCAGTTGGATCCACGGATCGAGCGTAGCCGACGAGGTAACGAGGCGGGAACTGTTCTCCGCCTCCTCACGTCGTCGGCTACCCCACCAACAGTAGCCGACGAGGTAACGAGGCGGGAACTGGGACAAGCCTCCTGACGTCGACTTCCACGGATCCAGGCTTAACCCGGGAAAAAGAAAAAGGTCCGCATTGCTGCGGACCTGAAAAGGGAACGCTCTGGTCTGGATGGTGGAGCCGAGGGGATTCGAACCCCTGACCTTCTCATTGCGAACGAGACGCTCTACCAACTGAGCTACGACCCCGCAACCAGAGCGGGCGTGTGAATCGCAGAACCCCCGACCGAAGGCAAGCGGGGTTTTTGCGCCCTCAACCGTTCAACCAATGAACGAGCAGATGTACTCCGCGATCCCGGAGGTCACCTCGATGTCGAAGCCAGACTTCGCTGGCACGTCGAAGTGGGTTCCGGCGCCGTAGATGTTCACGGCCGAGGAGCCATCCAGCTTCACCGAGCAGGACCCGGCGACGATCTCCATGCGCTCGGCCTTGTCGGTCCCGAAGTGGAACTTGCCGGGATAGATCAGGCCGAGGGTCTTCTTCGAACCATCGGCAAACAGCAGCGTGTGCGAGACGACCTTGCCATCGAAGTAAACGTTGGCCTTCGTCAGCGCGGTGACATTGGAGAACTCAGACGGATTGGACATGCGGGCGAAGTCTTCCGGCCCGCAGCCCAGATTCAAGTTCACAGTTCGCCCCTGTGCCTACCAACGCACCTTCTCGGGGAAGTACTCGCGGATCAGCTCCTCGTAGAACGGGCGGAGGGCCTTCGCATCCGGCTTCGTGTGGCTCTTGGTGTAGAGGTCATACGGATTGAAGTCATTCACCGCCTTCAGCAGACGCCGGTCCTGATCGTTGCACAGGTGGTCATACTGGGCCTCCTTGTGCCACGGATAGAACGAGTGGTACCGGAGCATGTAGAGCCCCTCGATCGGCAGGTAGTCCTTGCAGACGTTGTAGATGTACTCGTCGTGACCCCAGGACAGGTTCACGGCATCCAGACCACAACCCTCCTCGTAGACCCCGTTCCGCGTGCTGAAACGCGGGTCGCGGAAATCCGGGTTCGCCTCGAAGAACCGCGGGAACACGATCTTGTCCGAGTAGGCGCATCCCGTCGGGAACGTGTCGCCCACCACCGCCCACTGCGGCTCGCCCCACAGGCACAGGATCTTCCCCAGATCATGGACGAAGCCCGTCAGGATCATCCAGCGCGGCTGCCCATCCCGGCGAAGCTGTTCCGCCGTCTGGAGCAGATGCTCCAACTGCGACATGTCCGTGTCCGGATCGCTGTCGTCCACCAGCTTGTTCAGGTATTCCGCCGCCTCCCAGATCCCCATCTGCATCCGGTTCAGACCCAAATATTCGCGGCGCTTCGCCTTCGCGAACTCATAGGTCTGGTTCAGGTGGTTCAACCGGTAGAACTCCCGGACCGTCGGACGCGCGTCCGCCTCGTAGTTGCGGAACTCCGTCTGCTGCTTCTCCGGATCGTGCCCGACCGTCGGCTTCTTTTGCGCGCCAGCGTCCTCCTTGCCGGGCTCCGGGTACCGGCCCTTCACGAAGTCTTCCCACTCCTCAAGGCTCTGAAGGGGCTTGGACGAATCGGTCGAGTTGCTGTCGATGCTCATGGCAATTTCGGAATGGCGACGTTTCCTGAACCCGCTCTATGGCCGAGTCCATCGAGACCGACAAGGCCGGATTTCAACCCTCAAGTTCCGGAGGTGGGGCGAGTGTCCTCACGAGCCGATCCTGAACCGGCTCGACAGAGTCTCGCCCCACCCGCTTCCCGTGGGCTGTGTGAGGATCCCCCAGATGGCTCGAATCACCCCATCGCGGACGGCATGGGCGGCGGCGGAGCAACCGGCCTCGGCTTCATGGGGTCGGCCGCCAGCAGGTCGGCCTGCAAGGATCGGTTCTCCGGCACCAGCACGATTTCCGTACCGCCTTCGAGCAGCCCCTGCGTCTCCAGCATCTGGAACAGCGCGTTCGCAATCTCCGGATCGCGCCCGATCTCCCGCAGCGCCTCCCCGACAATCCGAGGCCGCAGGGCCCGCGCCTGGGCGAAGGCCACCGCCGCCTGCCGCTCAGCGGTCGACGTGATGACATTCACCTGGTTCGCCCCATCCTGCTTGATCGCGCTCGTCACCTGCCGCAGCCGGTTGACGACCTTCTCCTCGATCTGCCGGATCATCCCGACGTCCCGGAAATGAACCTTCCGGATGTACACCGATCCCAGTCGGTAACCCCACTCCTGCGACTTCGGCGAAACGTCGTTGCGAACCGTCAGGCTCATGCGGTGCCGGTCGATCATCATCGCCTCCAGCGGCAGGTTGCTCAGGCAACGCACCGCCGCATTCGAGACGTTCGCCCCCAGCGAACCGCGCGGATCCGTGTTGCGGAACAGGTAAGCCACGGGATCCGAGACATACATCTCGTACCAGACGCCGATACCCATCGGGGCGCCTTCCTCGGAATTGACGGCCTGGCTGCGCAGGTAGGACTGGTCGAGGCGCATGTCCACCCGGTGGACCTTGCCGAAGAAACGCACGATGAACGCACGCCAACCCAACTGCGTAACGGGAAAGTGCAGGCCCGGATCCTCGATGCTCCCGATGACCTTGCCGAACAGCACGAACACAAGGCACTCGCGCTCGCGGATCGTCACGTAGAGGCCGAAAAGCTTCGCGAACCCCAACAGCAACGGCACACCGATCGTCATCCCGAACATGCCGATCAGGAACCCGATCCCCAACTCGGTAAGACTATTCATGGGCCACCTCCACCACCGCGCGACGCGCCTGACCGAACAATTTCAACCGCACCGACCGGACGTAGGCCGCGAGCGCCCCGGGGCCACCCTGCGACTTCAGGTCGATCAACTGCTGCGACAAGGCCCGCAGCGGTTCCACCTCCGCCTGCGCCTTCAAGGTCTCGATCTCCACCGCCCGGCGCGACTGCACCAACTTCTGGTCAGCCGAAGCCTGCGCGAGGCTGATGTCCGAGGAAACCTGGTTGTACGCCGTGTTGATGGCGGCCAGCGCCGACTCGACCTCGGGCGGCGGATCGATCCCGGTGATCAGGGATGCCTCCAGGACGATGCCGTAGCGGGCGGCGCTCGATTCGCACTCGCGATCCATGTGTTCGTTCAGGTCGCGGAGGTTTTTCCGCAGGTCATTGATCGAGACGCCAATCGTGGCATTCGGGATCGCTGCCTCGCCGATCTTCATCTCGGGCACCGCAACCGCGGCGGTCGGGGGAGCAGAGAAATTCGCGATGCGCTCGCGCAGGATGGAGATGAAATAACCCATCACATGCGTGAGCGGGTTCTTCACCCCGAACAGGCAGGCGTACAGGTTGCGCTCCGAGACCCGGAAGCGGATCTGACCCGTCAGGCCCGTGTTCAACTGATCCTTGGTGACCGCCTCGAGTTGCTGGCCCGACTGGTTCGCGTTGGGCGTCTCCGGATCGAAGGCCATGCTGATCGTCTCGGTCGCGACCACCACCTTGTGGATCTTTTCCCACGGCCATTTGAAATACGGTCCGCCCGGCGAAATCACCCGCACCTGCGGAAAGTCATACCGTTCCCGCTCCTCGCCCTTCAGCGATTCCGAGACCGGATCCGACAACGTGCTCGCCCCCTCGATCCGGTCAGCCCGGCCGAACGAGGTCTTCACGGCCCGTTCGCTCGGCCCGACCGTGTAAAAGCCTCCGATCACACAGCGGACCACGAACCATAAACCCGCCCCCAGCAGCAACCCGGTGAGAAACATCATGCATTGTGGCGCTCCCGCCACCCGGCACCCTGCACCTTCGGCATGCGACAATCCACTGGCATCTTGCCCTTCGCCGAAGGAAGGGATCCCGGCGCAGGGTCGCGTCGATCCGATTCACCCCTGCGAACGCCGGGGACTCCGCCCACCCCCATGCCGCGAAGGCACAAAGGGCCAGCGGACGCGGCGTGCTCAACATCGTCACGCATCCCCCATACCCTCTGTGCCTTCACGGCACGCTCCCGCTCAGCCACTCCCCTTCAGGATGTAAACCGACGGGTAGTTCGTCCGCCACGAGCGGTCATCCATCCCGTACCCTGTAAACCACTCGCGCCCGTCGTACCCGAAGGCCGTATGGTCCGGAGTGAACACGCTCTCCGGAATCCGACGATGGATCAGCACCGCGGTCCGGACCGATTCGGCCCCGCGCATCCGGCACAGCTCGGACAGGTGCGCGAGCGTGCGGCCGGTGTCGCAGATGTCGTCCACGACCAGCACCCGGCGCCCGGTCAGGTCCGCGTCCAGGCCTTCGACACGGAGGGAGGCGGCGAGTTGGCCGTTCTCCCCCGGCTCATACCCGCGGCACCGGCAGAAGGCCGCCTCCACGGACACCGGGATGGCTTTCAACAGGTCGGAATAGAAGAAAACCGCCCCACGCAGCACACACAGCGCGAGCAACTGGTGGCCGGTCGTCTCCAGCGTCTCCTCGGCCCACGGGGTCAACTCCGAGGCCACCTGCTGCACGCCAGCCACGACCGCGGCGGCGGGATACACTTCGTCATAATGAACCGGAACAGGGCGGGTATTGGGATTCATCAGTGGTTTCCTGAAAATTGGTACAACGGTCCGTCCAACCCCTTGCCGGGCCAGTTGACCTGGTCGATCCCGAGTTCCCGGGCGAGTTGGGCGACGACTCCGTTGAAGAGGAATTCGACCGCCATCGGCGCGGCATCCAGCGCAGCCGGCAAAGGCAGGACGAAAGGCTCAATCCCCGCCTGCTGGAGCATCACGGAGGCCCTCCGGGCCAAGGGATCGTCGCCGAGCACCCAGACGGGAGCGCGATGCTCGATCAACTGCTGGAAGGTTCCGTGCGCCAACTCCAGCGTCTCGACGATCCGGGGCGGCGGCCAGTAGAGGCCCTCCACGAACTTGGCCGCGAGGTTCTGGGCACAACCGCTGACCGACGGCGGCGCCAGCACCACAAACCCGCGTCGATGCTCCTCGACCCGTACCACCATCCTCGCCGCTACCCGCGCCGGCCACGGTCCGCGCACGAGGGATTCCAGCCCTTCAATGAGGTCGGATGCCGGCCCAAGGCGGGAACCCACGACCGCCGCCACGAATCGCCGCGCCGCCCCGAAACCACACGCCGGCCCGATCACCCGCACCAGCAACGTGTACTCGTCTTCGATGGGAAACGACTCCACGCGCGCTCCGCTGAGCAAAAGCCGCTCGACCAGTTCCGCCCGATCCGGACGACCTGCTGCCTTCTGGCCGGCAACGGTCGCAGCCGTGAACAGGACGGTTCCGGCAAACTCCCCCGCCCGGTCCAAAGCCAGCCGGGCGTTCGGCGCCAGGCCCTGACTGAACACGATCAACCCACGCCGCCGCCGCGAAGGCCCGATCACCTCCGGCTCCGCGAACGCCCCCAACGGAACGAACTCGGCCGGAACCGGAGTCCATTCATTCAGCAATCCAACCAGGTAACGCGCGTGCGCCTCCGAACTCCCCACGCCCGTCACCACAACCCCGGCTTCAGGCAACTCCACCGGGCCCGCGGTTGGCGACTCCAGCACGCCACGCAACAACCCCCACACAGCGTCGACACGCTGCTGCAGCAAGGCATGACCCAACAGATCGCTCGAATCACTCTGGCCGGGTGCTGTCATCGAGGAAGATCCACTTGGCCACGTCGATCTGATGCGCATTGAGGGCTGCCGCGTACTCCTTCTTCTTCACGAGACTGGAGGGCGAGTTCATCACCATCTGGATTTTGCCCGAGGGATAGTGGTGCCGGATCAGCCGCATGATCGCGTCGTAGTCCCGGCTGTCGTATCCCACACCCAGCCGACGATACGCCTCGTCACTGGTGAACGACTGCCCCTGCTCCGTCATCATGCGGTCGGTGGCATAGGCGCCGAAGCCGGCCCCACGACCGTCGTAGTAGAGGAGGAAGATCCCGCCCACGCCATAGTGGACGATGTTCTGCAGCGCGCGCTCGAACTTCACCCGGTTGTCGACGTTCAGCAGCGGAAACCGGTTGAACAACGACTCACTCTGGATGCGCACCACCGGCACGTCGTACAGCAACGGCCGCCCGTAAGTCAGGACGACCGCCTCCTGGCTCGTGACGATGTCGAAGTACACGTGGACCCGGAACCAGTAGGGCGTGGTCAGCAGGTCGACCACCGGCGAGTCCGGATGCTCGGTCTTGTACCGCACAAGATTCGCGGCATCGATCTTCACCATGAGCCGATTGCCACGGATCACATAATAGTCCTTCACCAACGGGCTGCTGCCCCCCATGAACTGCTCAATCGGCGTCGTCTGGAACAGGGAATGGAACTGGCCCTCGCTCAGGATCACCTCACCGCCCACCGGCTTCACCGGCAGGAAATACGAAGCCGAATAGATGAACCGCTGCGCCTCCGACAGCGCGTGCGGCTGGAACGGCATCACCGGCTCCGGAGGCAGCGCCCGCTTCACGTGCGGCGCCGACGCCTGCGTCAACACGTGTCCCGAATCCGCCTTCGACGCCAGGTAAGCCACGTTGAACGGCGAAGGCTCGAACTCCAGCGCCTCCGTTCCCGCCACCTTCATCCCGTGCGCCGTCAGCGCCGAGATCTTGTCCGGGTTGTTCGTCAGCACGATGAACGGGGCCTTGATGCCCAACAGGAAGCAGACATCGGCCACGTCGTCGTAACAGCGATGGTCCTTCTTCAGCCCCATGTACCGGTAGGCATCGAAGGTCGAGATCTGGTCGTGCGACGACTGCACCAGCATGCGGTCCCGGGCCTTCGCCACGTATCCCACCCCACGCCCCTCCTGCATCAGATAGAACAGGATCCCGTTTCCTTTCTCGTGGATCACGTTCAACGCCCCCTCCAACTGCTGCACGCAGTCGCAGTCGCATCCCCGCAGCGTCTCGCTGGTGACGCAGGAGGAATGGATCCGGGTGTAGAGGACGGGGGCGGAAAGGATGTCGCCGTGCGCCAGCGCAATGACGTAGCCCTTGTGGATGACGTCCTGAAAGACGAAGGCCGTGAACCGCCCGACATGGGTCTCCACCGTACAACGCGCCAGGAACAACGTCGTTCCCCGCAGCGGCCGATCCTCCGTCGACGTCGGCCTCAGCACAGATCCCGCCGGATGCTGCAGTTGCTCCACCAACTGGCGCAACGTGTCCGACAGCGGCGACGGATACGCCCTGGGCTCGGTCGGTGAAGGTGAAGCGCTCATGGACGCCGGAATGCACAAGCTGTGCCAGTCCCGCTCCCTCACCGACTTCCACCTTGAAACTTGAAACTCAGGACTCCCCCACTTGCTGGCCCCACCGCAGGTGAAGCTCTGCTGGAAGGTGGGGCGAGTGTCCTCACGAGCCGATCCTCAGTTTCAGGCCCAAGTCTGGGGTTGCGTACGAGCTGGCCCACGGGATGCTCCCGCCCTTCCACACCGCGTTCGCGGTGCGCCGGGGGCTTCAGAGCTCCCGGGCAAATCAGATCAGTGTCGCATTTTATCCGCCTTGCTCACATGAAGACCCTGCTTCTACCTGCGTCACTGGCCACGCTCACGTATTCCGCGCAGCTGCTCGGCCAGTCCACCACCAACACCCCACCCGCCACAACCAAGCCAGCCGAATCCCTCGACCGCATCGTCGTCGAAGGCATCCCGCTGGAGGAGCAGGTCGTGCCAACGGTGCGGCCCTTCAACTCGGTCTACGGCTCCGACCGCCCGATCCTCGACACCCCGCGCAACGTCACGATCATCTCCCGCGAACAGCTGGATGCGATCAACATCTACGACGTCCGCGACTTCTCGAAGCTGACCTCCAGTTCGTACACCCGCTCGAACTTCGGTGCCCCGACGACCCCGGACATCCGCACCCAGATCGCGGACACGTACGTCAACGGCATGCGCCTCGGCCTGACCTCCAACGGCAACGGCCTCCCGGTCAACTTCAACTCCGTCGAGTCCGTCAACATCGTCAAGGGCCCGGCCTCGTCCGTGTACGGGCCATCCCAGTACGTCGGCGGATACGTCGACCTGATCACGAAGCGCCCGTACTTCGATGACTTCCACGGTGAGGTTTCGGGCACGGCTGGCATGTACGATCAGTGGCGGTGGAGCGCTGACGCCGGCGGACCGCTGCCCGGCAAGAAGGCCGCCTGGCGCAGCAGCTATTCCGGCGAGAACTCGGGAAGCTATTACCACGACGGCTTCCGCAAGACCGAGGCTGTCTACGGCGCGCTCTCGTGGCTTCCCACCGAGCAGTACGAACTCTTCTTCAACACCGAATGGTTCTGGGCGAACTACACCGAGAATTTCGGCGTCAACCGCCCCACCCAGCAACTCATCGACGACGGCCTGTACCAGACCGGCGTCAACAACAACCCCGCCCCGGACTTCGGCGCCTATCCGTTCGGATTCGCCGATGCCAACGGCAATCCCATCACCTTCGGCAACGTCAATGTCGTCGGCGGAACCCCTGCCACGCCTTCGGACCCGCAGAACAGCCGCTACGTCGTTTCCGGATTCCCGGCGGTCAACCGCATCGATCCCGGCCCCTTGGTGAAGCTCGACCGGCGCTCCCGCCTCCTGCGGCCCGGGGATGAATCCGAGGGCTTCAGCTACAACGCGCAGGCCGTCCAGACCTACCACGCCTCCGCCAACGTCGACATCGCCAACAACACGATGTTCCGATACGTCGACCGCCAGACGCTGTCGTCCTACTACTACTCGGAGATCATCGACCCGAGCTGGAGCATGGAGAACCGGACCGAGTTCCGCCTCGACCTCGACCAGCACTTCATCAACACCGGCGCCGACTTCCGTTACCAGTCGGTGACCGCCTACAACGACTTCTTCACCGAGCCCGCCAATGTCTGGGACATCACCCGGGACCGGAACTTCATCAACATCTACAACTCGGTGAACTTCCCGAACCCGTTCACCTCCGTGCCGGTGCCGGGTCACGAGGGCCGGTACTACACGCCGGACAACGGCGATTCGGGTGAATCGACCGCGGTCTTCGTCGGACCCTTCTACCAGCATGATTTCAAGGTGACCGACAAGTGGTCCCTGCTGGCGGGCGGCCGGGTGAACATGGTGAGCCTCGACTACAACGATCCCGCCGGGTTCCTGCCCGGGGATTCCACCGTGGTCGGCCTGCCGAGCGCGAATGCGTCCACGATCTACAAGTTCACGCCCACCGTCTCCGGCTACTTCACCTACAACTGGTCGCAGAACCCGGTCGGCTCCGTCGGCAATGGCGGCGGCTACACCACGGCCGGCTCGGCGAACTTCTCGAACCGCAACCTCCGCAACGAGGCCGAACTGTTCGAGCTCGGCTCCAAGTACTCGCTCTTCGAGGGCAAGCTGTTCCTCGGCGCCGCCGTGTTCCAGCAGACCCGCGCCGACGCCCAACTCGACCGCTCCGTCGTCGAGTTCAACACCCGCGGCATCGAGTTCGAGGCGAACTACCAGCCCAGCCGAGAGTTCTACATGACGATCGGGTACTCACTCCTCGACTCGACCGTCAACCAGCCGCAGTTCGACGTGGGCAACACCTCGCTGACCTCGCCCGGGGACCGGTTCTTCAGCCTCAGCGGCGACGAGTTCAAGCGCCAGGGCGTCCCGGATCACCTGTTGAACTTCCTCGCCACCTACAAGCTCTACAAGGGCCTCGGCGTCTCCGCCAACATCGTGTTCACCAGCGAGATCAACAACAACGTCGCCGGTACCCTCGTGATCCCGGCCCAGTACACGCTCGACATGAGCGTCTTCTACGCCACCCCGCGCTGGGAGGCCCGCCTCATGTTCCTCAACGTCACCGACGAGAAGAACTGGAGCGCCCCGAACGCCGTCTACGGCAACGAATCCATCGTCGCCGACCTGCCCTTCCGCATGGAAGGCCGCATGACCGTGAAGTTCTGAGATCCAGGAAATCTGCATAGGTCCCATTCGTCCCATGGGACCTATGGGACCTATATCCCCGGACAACTGCATGAAACTCACCACTCTGCCAGTAGCCCTCTGTCTCGGAGCATTCGCCAGCGCCTCTCTTTCGGCGGCGCCGGTGGCTCCCCGGGTCATGGTGGTGGCCACCTTCGAGATCGGGAAGGACTCCGGGGACAAACCCGGTGAGTTTCAGTTCTGGGTGGAGCGGGAAAAGCTCGCTGGAACCCTACCCATCGCGGGCGTCGATCACCCGCTCCGCTTCAACGACCAGGGTGTCTACGGCGCCGTCTCCGGCACCACCGTGCGCTCCGCCGCAGACATCCTGACCCTCGGCCTCGATCCCTCCCTGGACCTCACCAAGACCTACTGGCTCATCAATGGCATCGCCGGCGTCGATCCGGCCGATGCCTCCGTCGGCGCCGCTGCGTGGGCCCGGCACGTCGTGGATGGGGACATCGCTTACGAGATAGACTCCCGGGAGACCCCGGCCGAATGGCCCTATGGCATCGTCCCGATCGGCGGGCGTACCCCGAACCAGATTCCCGGCAATGCCGAATGGGCCCCCAAGCCCATGTCCTGGACCCTGAACCCAAGCTTCGTCCAGTGGGCCTTCGAGTTCACCCGAGACACCGTCATCCCCGACAGCGACAGCGCCCGCAAACACCGCGCCCTCTACACCGATACGCCAGAAGCCCTGAAGCCCGCCCGCGTGCTCCTCGGCGACAGCCTCGGCTCCTGCCGATACTGGCACGGCACCGTGATGACCCGCTGGGCCAACGACTGGACCCGCCTCCACACCGCCGGCAAAGGCAACTTCGTCATGACCAACATGGAGGACCAAGGCATCTGCCTCGCCCTCACCCGCCTCGCCCGACTCGGCAAGGTCGACTTCAACCGCGTCCTCTTCCTCCGGACCGGTTCCAATTTCTGCACCCCTCACCCCGGCCAGAAGGCCAGCCAGAGCATGACCGAGGAATACAGCGGGATGCTCCCCGCCCTCGAAGCCGCCCATGCAGTCGGCAGTCGCGTCGTTCGTGAGATTTCCGGAAACTGGACCCGCTATGAGAATCAGATCCCCTCGCGCTGACCGTTACCCAACCGCGGTGGGCCGAAACTCCGTCGAACCGCTCATCCGTCTTCTGAAGCACTCCCTTTCTGTGGCGACCCGGCTCGTGGGGAACCTCGCCTCACCCCGGACGCGCAGTCTGGGTCTCGTCGCCGGGCTCTTCGGTTCTCTCGCGGCCCAGGCCGCGGGATTCAGCGATCGCTTCGAGACCTTCAAGACCAACGCCTCGCCCGCCGACCTCTACCGCCTGCTCTACGCCATGCCCAAGGCCGGCGACCTGCATCACCACGCCGGCGGTTCCTGGCAGATGGAGGAGCTCTATACGGTCGCCACCAACCGACTCCGGA
>CAIMMI010000164.1 GCA_903842505.1 uncultured Verrucomicrobiota bacterium
AAAAAAAGTTCGCTGGGACCTTGTAAGGACGGTGGCAGAGGCTGGGCACGAGGTGAAGGCGACGTGCCGTGTGGTGGGGATGAGCCGGCAGAACTACTATCAGTGCCGAGTGGAGCGCCAGCGCCAGAGGGTGGCTGAGGCGGAGGTGTTGAAGGCAGTGGACGAGCAGAGGCGGACCCACCCGAGGATGGGCTGCCGCAAGCTGCTGGGGATGACGAGGCAGTCACTCCAGAGCAACGGGATCGAGCTGGGAAGGGACCGGATGTTCCGTGTGCTGAGGGAGAATGATCGGTTGGTGAAGCGGTATGCCCGCACGAAGCGGACAACGCAAAGCCGGCACAGCCTGCCGGTGTTTCGCAATGAGATCCGGGATCTGGTGGCAACGGAGCCGAACCAGGTGTGGGTGGCGGATTTGACGTACGTGAGGACGCGGAGTGGATTCGTGTTTCTGTCGGTGGTGATGGACGTGTGGTCGAGAATGATCGTGGGGAGTTACGTGGGGGAGACGATGGAATCGATCGGGTGCCAGAACGCGTTGATGGAGGCACTGGGCCGGCTGAAGAAGGAGGATCTGAAGCCGATTCACCACACGGATCGAGGAAGCCAGTACTGCTGCCATGAGTACGTGGCGAGACTGCTGGCAGCCGAGTGCCGTGTGAGCATGACGGAGGAGATGCACTGTTACGAGAACGCGAAAGCGGAGCGGGTGATAGGTACATTGAAGTGGGAATACGGGATGGAGGGATGCTTTGAGACGACCGAAGAGGCAAAGAAGGCGGTGAAGCAGGGGATCCAGGCGTACAACGAACTGAGGCCGCACAACGCAATAGGAGGAAGGAGGCCGGCAGAGATGTACGAGGAAGGAAGGACGAGGCGGGCGAAGTGAAGAGGCGGCCCGGCCCCCCCGCTGGGGATCGGCTCCGCTGCGGTTCGCTACGCTCACCGCAGCTACGCCTCACCCCAGCGGGGGGGCCGGGGGGGCAGGGCCCGGAGGGCCCTGGAGGGGGGCGCAGGGGAAGCCAAAGCTAACGGGAGTCCAGTCGACAACGTGACAAGTTTAAATCAGGACGTGACACGGGGAGAGATGGGGGACGAGAGGATTTCGACGGAGGGATCTGCCTCCTGACGTCGGCAGCTACGGTTGCTCCAGCGAGCCTCGCCGGGTGGGGGCACCCGGCCTACAAGCGAGCTGCTGCGGATCGGGATTCGGATCGTGCCTTGCGTGGTGGGGGGTAGGCGGCTCCTAATGGCCGGGCGAACCCGTGACTTCACGAGAATCCAGACCGGACTTGAGGGTGGTCGGTGAGGAACCGGAGGAGTTGGGTCGGGTCGTGAGCCGATGGGCGTGGTGGCGGGCGCTGATCTGGGGCGAGTGGTTTGCGCACAGCCGGATGTTGCTGGGGTTCCTGGTGGGATGGCTGGCGATGGTTTGGCTGCTGCCGCTGGTGGCGCATCCGCTTTGGATCCTCGGCTACGGTTTTCTGGTGGCGGTGATCGTGGGGCCGTCGTTCGGCGGTGCGGACGTCATGGATGGGTGCGAGGAGTTTTCGTTTTCGTGGCCGGTTCCGCGGAGGCAGCGGTTTGTGGCGCGGTTGATCGTTGGGGGCGGCACCTTGGTCGCGTTCTCGGTCATGGGCGTTCTGGCCCTGGAGGGAAACCTTTCAGACGTGCTGTTGCGGGTGTTTGTCACGAGCGGTCTGCCGGCGGTGCAGATCGGGCAGCCCGTGCTGCTTTATGGGTTGGTCTTGGTGCTCCCGTTCAACGTCTTCGCCTTCGGGTTCGGGCTCTCGGCGCTGGCCCGTTCGCGGTCGTTCGCGCTGATGTCGTGGCTCTGGGGCGTCCTGGGAGCGCTGATCGTGCTGCGGGGAACGGTGCAGCTGGAGGAGATGCGGTTCGACCGGTTGAACGGATATTTCTCGGTCCCGGCACTGGCCGTGGTGTCGGGGCTGGTGCTGTGGGTGGCGTCGCAGTTTTACGGGCGGAAGGAAGCGTGCACGGACGCTGGCCCGCTGCGGATGCCGACGGGATGGTGGATGGCGATGATGGCGGTGGCCGCGGCGGTGGCGGGCATCGCGCTGCTGGGGCTGTGGTTTGCCCACAATTTCAGCAGGTGGTTGTGAGGGAGTTGCCAGAGGCCAGCTGCCAGTTCCCAGACAAGCCGGTCAGAGGAGGAGGCGGAGGCGGGAGGGGCGGGCCGGATGCCTTGCGCAAGCGCTGGGTGCCACCGCCATTTGCGAGTTGGGGGGTTGGGCCACCCGAGGGCGCTTGCGGTGCCCTCGAGCTGCCTGAGGGCGACTGGGGAGACCACGATGCCCCCGGGGTAGCGGGTGTACGGGACCCGTGGATCCGAATGCCGTGCTGGGGAGTTCCCCTTTGGCTGTTCCCAGACGCCAGGAATGCGGGTTGGAGGCCCGGTTCAGCTCATGCGCATGGGCATGATCACGTACAGGAAAGGCTCGTTGCTCTTGAGGACGCCCGGGGAGAGTTCGTCGATGAGCTCGAAGTACACCTCGTCGACGTCGAGCGCCTTGAGGGGGTCCATGAGGTAGCCCGGGTTGAAGGCGATCGACATGTCCTTGCCCTTGTAGGTCAGGGCCATGGTCTCGCGGGATTCGCCGACCTCGGGGGTGTTGGCGTTGATCGAGAGCTGGTTGCGATTGAAGGTCAGCTTGACCGAGTTCGACTTGTCGCTGGTCATGATCTCGGCGCGGCGGAGGCTCTGGAGGAGTTCCTCCCGGGGGATGGTGACGCGCTCGATGCATTCCTGGGGAATGACCTGCCGGTAGTTCGGGTAGCTGCCGTCGACGAGCTTGGAGATGATGTAGACGCCGAGGCCGCCTTCGGTGGCCGGGGTCAGCGTGAAGCCGACCTGATTCTCGCTGAACTTCAGTTCCACCTGGCCGGCGCTGAGGAGGCGGGTGAGTTCGTTGATGGCCTTGGTGGGAACGATGAACTCGCCTTGGCTTTCGGCCGGGATCTCGGCCTCTTCATCGCTCATCGCGAGGCGACGGCCATCGGTGGCGACCAAGGTCAGCTTGTGTTCCTTGAGGGAGAAGAAAATGCCGTTGAGGACGTAGCGGGATTCGTCCGTGGAGACGGCAAACGAAGTCCGCTTGAGCATCGCCTTCAGCTTGTCCTGCGGGAGCGTCACCGCGCGGGACTGCTTGAACTGGGGGATGGGCGGGTACTCCTCGGCGCTGAGGCCGTTGATCTTGAAGAAGGAGGCCCCGGAACGGACGGTGGCGACCGCCTTGTCGTCCACTTCGACCTCGATCTCGGAGACGACGAGTTCGCGGATGATGCCGAAGAGCTTCTTGCCGGGCAGGGTCACGGAACCCTCGATGGCGACGTTGGCGGGAACCCCGCAGGTGATCGTCACGTCGAGGTCGGTAGCCGTGAGGTGCAACCGGCCCTCAACCGCCCGAAGGAGGATGTTGGAGAGGATCGGGAGCGTGGTCCGGGAACCGACGACGTTCTGAACGGCTTGGAGGCCGTTGAGGAACTGCTCCTTGGCAATCGTCAGCTTCATGTGCCCCTACTAATGGACTCTTTTGAAGTAAAAGGAAAGCCAGTAGTAGGGTGTGTGAACAACACGTACAACCCATTGGGGTGTCCATCTGGCGGGCGATTCGTGAGGTTTTCGTCTGTGGACAATTCCGGGGATGGGATGTGGAAGGGCTGCATGAGTCCAACAACCCCCGACCTATTGGACTGAATTCCGGGGTTCTTGGCAGGTTGTTGGCCGGGTTGTTGGTGGGTGGGAGGCGAAGTTCGGGGAGGGAAAGAGGGGTTGGAACGGGAGAGACGGGAGAGGACGGAGTTATTGGCAGGGGCAGGTGGGGGATTTCGTTGGGAAGAAAGGGGGAATCCGGACCACCAGAAACGGGAAAACTGGAAATCCACGTTTACAACCCATTGGTTTTCAACAGCTCAAAAAACAAACGACTTGGATCGGGAGAGAAAAGGCCCTGAGGACAACTTGGGAACAACCCGTGAATTGGAAGCCGGGAACAATCAGCAGTTCGGGCTCGACCTCAGGGGCTCAGGACACCTCAGGGATGGGCCAGGCTGTTGGAAAGGGTTTGGGCCGGGAGGGAAGGCTTGGCTGGAGTCCGAACGATCCACGCGGCGGTGCCGAGGAGGACGGTGAGCAGGGCGAGGAACCGGAAGGCGAAGGCGTAGGAACCGGACGCCTGCTGGATCTGAGCCAGAACGAGGGGTCCGGCAGCGGACGCGACGACGGTCAGGAACTGGGCGACGCCCTGGATGGAGCCGAGATGGCGGTTGCCGAAGGTTCGAGGCCAGTAAGAGAAGAACAGGACGGTGACGAGGCCGCCAGCAGCGCCCATGACCGCGGCCTGGAGGTACACGGCGCCCGTGGAGCGCAGGTGGGGCAGCGAGGCCAGGCCCAGGGCCAGGAGGGACATCGCCGGAACCATCAGGGTGCGGGCGGGGTGACGCGAGAGGAGCCATCCGCCGAGGAAGTTCCCCAGAAGACCGGTCAGGGCGGTGACGGCCAGGGAACGGAGGAAGAGTTCGGGAGGGAATCCGAGTTCAGCGAGGATGCTCTCGTTGAAAAGGCCGATCCCGGAGGCGACCAGGCCGTAGAGGGACGAGGAAAGGCCGAAAACCCAGAAGGCCGGCGTGGACAGGGCTTCGCCCAGGGTGAAGTCCGAGGATTGGGATGGCCCCGGATCGGGTGCGGGTGCCGGAGTGAGCCGGGATCGGGTGAGGACGATCAGGGCAATGACGGCGAGGACGATCAAGGATGCGCCAACGCCACCCCAGGTGGCCCTCCAGCCGACGATCCGGACGAGGTATCCGACGACGGGGAAGACGACCATGAACCCGACGCTGAGGAGGATCGAGTAGGTTGCCATCACGGACGGGGGTCGGTCGCGAGCGACTTGTCCGACGAGGCTGAGGCTACCGGCGGAGAGGGCGCTTTGGCCGAGGCCTCGGGAGAGCCAGAGTCCGAGGAGGAGGCCTGAGATTCCGGATCCCAGGGAAAGCCCGAGGACGGAGATCCCGAGCAAAGCGAGGGTGAGGGCGACGACGCGGGCCCCCCATCGATCGAAGTGCCGGCCGAATCCGATGGCAAAGAGGGAGCCGGCGAGGGAGGTCCAGAGGTTGATCTCCGCGAAGCGGACGCGCTCCAGCTTGAGCTCGGTGAGGAGAGGCTCGGTGATGAGGCCGAGACCCTGGGAACGACCGGGAAGGGTGCCGACCATGGCCAGGGCGGCGAGGACGACGATCGGCCAGGGTGAGGGTTTGGGCGTGGCTGGAGTCACGGCATGAAGCGGGAGGAGGCTCGGGGAAGGCGACGAAGACGTCGCCGGTCCGGATCGGAATCAGAGGTATTTGGCCAGGAGAGGCTGGAGCTCGCGTCGGGTCTTGAGGGGCCAGAGGGAGCGATCGGTCATGATGGCGTTGCGGAGGGCGTCGTGGCAGGGCCAGGAAGGTTCGGCGGGGATGTGCGGGATGACGTCGGTGATGACGGTCTTGGCGGCGGCGATGTTGCGATGGAGGGTCTGGATGACCATGTCGACGGTGACGTGGGCTTCGTCGGTCTTCCAGCAGTCGTAGTCGGTGATCATGGCCATGGTCGAGTAGGCGATCTCGGCTTCGCGGGCGCACTTGGCCTCGCCGAGGTTGGTCATGCCGATGACGTCGAGTCCTGCCTTGTGGTTGGCGGTGGATTCAGCGCGGGTGCTGAAGGCTGGGCCCTCCATGTTGACGTAGGTTCCGCCATTGTGGCAGCGGGCCTTGAGGCGACGTGCGGACTGGAACAGCAGGAGGCGGAGTTCCTCGCAGATGGGGTCGGCGAAGGCGACGTGTGCGACGATGCCACGGCCGAAGAAGGTGTGGTTGAGGGCCTGCTTGGTGCGGTCGAGGAACTGGTCGATGAGGACGATGTCGGAGGGCTTGTAGCGTTTCTGGAGGGAGCCGACGGCGCTGACGCTGATGATCCAGGCGACGCCGAGTTTCTTCATGGCCCAGAGGTTGGCGCGGTGGTTGAGCTCCGAGGGGAGGATCCGGTGGCCGCGGGCGTGGCGCGGGAGGAAGACGACTTCCCTGCCCTGCAGTTCTCCGGTGAGGAGTTCATCGGAGGGATCGCCGAAGGGAGTGCGGACCTTGACCCACTTCTGGCGGGTGAATCCCTCAAGATTGTAGAGGCCGGAGCCGCCGATGATGCCGATGCGATGAGAACTCACGGGAGAAGTTCGAAGGTTCAAGATTCAAGATTCAAGCTCGGCCGCTGTGGGAGCGGAAGTTTCCAGACGCCGGGTACCGGTTCTGACGAAAGGGAACCCCGAACGCCATGGCTGGTGACCCATTCAGGCCCCGCCTCGTTACCTCGTTGGCTACCTGAGGTCCGCCTCGTCACCTCGTCGGCTACCTGAGGTCGGCTTCGTTGTCGTGGCGGCTATGGGATGGGGGTGAGGAGGACCTGACGGACGTCCATGACGGCGCCGCCGGGTTTGCGGCGGGGGCGGATCTCGAAGGAGAGGCGGCCGGGGGACCTGACCTCAAGGGTGCCGAGGCGGCGGGACATGAATTTCTGGAATCCGCCGGTTTCCATGACGGTGAACATCCGGCGGGCGTCGCCGAGGGAGATCTCGACCTCGGAGCCGCCGGAGCCGGTACCACAGCCCTGGAGGATCTCGACTTCGTAGAGGCCGGGTTTGCGGACGTCGAGGTCCCAGCCGACCCAATCCTCGGGGATGGTCCAGAAGCCGATGGTGTTCTTGTGGGCCGGGGGTTCGTACTGGAGGTTCTTCCCGTGGGTGGTGCCGAGGTGGGCGGGAAGGAGGAAGGAGCCGTCCGGGCGGGCAGCGATGGGAGAAGGTTCGTAGGCGGGATTGCGGGCGGGCATCTGGGCGCCGACGCGCGAGCGCCAGTCGGCGAGATCCTTGGCGAGGGCGTTGGCCTTTTCGGGGAGGGCGTTGGCAAGGTCCTGCTGTTCGCCGAGGTCGGAGGCGAGGTTGTAGAGTTCGAGGTGACTGGATTCGTAGAACTGGATGAGCTTCCAATCCCCGGAGCGGACGGCGCCGTAGGGAGTGGCGCCACCGGGATGGTAGTGCGGGTAGTGCCAGAAGAGGGACCGTTGGGCGATGCCCTTGCCATGAAGGAGCGGAGCGATGCTGAGGCCATCGCGGTCGTGTCCGGCGGCGTCCTCGGTGCCGGTGATCTCGAGGAGGGTCGGGTAGAGGTCCATGGTCTGGACCGGGGTGGAAACAGTGGAACCGGGCCGGGTCACGCCGGGCCAGAGGGCGATCAGCGGAACTCGGACGCCGCCTTCGTAGACATCACCCTTGCCGGAGCGGAGGGGGAAGTTGCTGGTGGCTCGGTGATCGCCGCCCAGGACGAGACCGCCGTTGTCGGAGGTGAAGAGGATGACGGTATTGGTGGCGATGCCGAGGGCATCGAGCTTGGAGCGGATGCGGCCGACGGAGTCGTCGACGGATTCGAGGAGGGCAGCGTAGGTGGGGTTGCGCTGGGCGTCCGGAGTGCGGGCCGTGTACTTGGCGACGACGTTGGACTTGCCGGCGAGCGGGGTGTGGACGGCGTAGTGCGGGAGGTAGACGAAGAACGGGTTGGATCGGTTCTTCTCGATGAAGGCGAGGGCCTCGGAGCATTCGCGGTCGGTGAGGAACTCGCCGTCGGGGCCATCGGGGAGCTTGGGGAGGTTGTACGGAGCGATGTAGCGGGGAGGTTGGCCGCGGTGATCGCCGGCGACGTTGAGGTCGAATCCGAATTGTTCCGGGGTGGTGTCCTGGCCCAGATGCCATTTTCCGATGCTGGCGGTGGTGTATCCGGCGGACTTGAGGCGGGAAGCGATGGTGGGTTCGGAAGGGTCCAGTCGCTTGGACCAGTCCGGCGGGGAGAGCCTGGCCTTGGGAGCGGGGTGGCCGGCGATCCAGTCGGTGAGGTGGAGACGGGCCGGGGACTTGCCGGTGAGGAGGGCGGCGCGGGTCGGGGAGCAGACGGTGCAGGCGCTGTAGGCGTCGGTGAAGCGGGTGCCATCGTGGGCAAGCCGGTCGAGGTTGGGCGTGAGGTGAAAGCGGGAGCCGTAGCAGCCGAGGTCGGCCCAGCCGAGGTCGTCGACGAGGATGACGATGACGTTGGGTTTTGCGGGGGCGGCGAGGGAGGGGCGGACGACGGAGGCGAGGAGCAGGAAGAGGAAGGCCAGGCCGCGGAGGGAAGCCAGTGCACGATGGCGGGACATGGCGAGAGGATAGGCAGGACGGGGAGGAGACAGGGAGTTGGAAGTTTTGGGGATTTAGGGCCGGCGCATGCGGAAACGGCCCGCGACGCCGGTGGGGCGACCCCGCCGTCGAGCGGTAGATTCGGGTCGATCCCGATCGCGATTCCGACCCCGATCCCGATGGGCATGGGATGGGAAACGAGAGCGGCTCGTGAGGACACTCGCTCCACCCAGCGACCCGTGGAAACGGAGACTTGGAAGTGCGGGAGGGGAGCCCATGCTCCGGGGCATGCGTTTCTTGGATTTTGGGGTGCTTTCGTGTGCCTGGGTGGCGGGTTTTTCGGTGTGGGTGGAGGCGGGGGATTGGAAGCCGTTGTTCAACGGAAAGGACCTGGACGGGTGGGTACAGAAAGGCGGGAAGGCCGGATATGCGGTGGACGGTGGGGAGGTGGTGGGGAAGTCGGTGGCGGGGACGCCGAATTCGTTCCTGTGCACGGCGCGGAGCTACACGAACTTCATCCTGGAATTGGATTTCAAGCCGCACCCGGCGCTGAACTCGGGGGTGCAGGTCCGTTCGGAAGCCTTCAACGAGCCGAAGAAGCTCATCCTGAACGGCAAGACCAACAACATCCCGGCCGGGCGGGTGCACGGCTACCAGGTGGAAATTGATCCGAGCAAGCGGGCGTGGACGGGCGGGATCTACGACGAGGGACGGCGAGGCTGGCTGGTGGACCTGAAGACGAATGACGTGGCGCGGGCGGCGTTGAAGATGGGGGAGTGGAACCAGTTCCGGATCGAGTGCGTGAGGGATGAGATCAAGACGTTCCTGAACGGAGTGCCGGCGGCACAGCTGAAGGATGGGTTGACGCCGGCCGGGTTCATCGGCCTGCAGGTCCACGGGGTGGGCAAGAACACGAACCAGTTGGAGATGCGGTGGCGCAACATCCGCATCCAGGAGCTGCCGTAAGGCGGGAGGAGGGCTGGAGATTTCAGCCTGAAACCGGCGGGTTATTTAACCGCCGATGTCGCCGATTGCGCAGAGGGAGGGGCTGCACCACCCAATCCATGCTGGGTTTCGGCGTCCCCTCGAAGGTGCGCGGGCGTTTCACTTCAAGTCCCTGTCTATCGGCGAGGCGGTTTCAACAGCCTTTTCCAGGCTGAACGGCTCGTGAGGACACTCGCCCCACCTCCAATCGGGTCAGAAGGACTTCGGGATCGCGCTGGGGAGGTCGAGACGGTTGGTGCGACCTGGGAGGACGGGTGGCGGGATGGCGCCGGGGCCGTCGAAGCCGGCATAGAACGGGAGAGCGGAACCGCCGGCGTGGACGGAGAGGAGGGAGTCGATGCCTGGGGAGCCGCGTTCGAGGATGCGGTTCACGCCATTGCGGGTCTCGGAGACGATGACTCGGAAAGGGCTGCCCTGGAAAGCGACTTCGCCGGCGACGATGGAGGCGGAGGCGTCTTGAATGATGAACATCGGATCGGACTTGGGCCCGCCGGAAGCCATGACAAAACCGCCGAGGAGCTCGGTCTTGCCGCCTTCGAGGGTGCGGATGACGGTGCCGGGCTTTTCCGTCTTGAGGCCAAGGATCCAGACGGTGCCCCCGCGGTTGACGATCTTGTTGCCGTCCCGTTCGACGCACCATTGGCGGGCCCAGACCTTCTGGTTGCGGATGGCCCACTCGCTGCGGGACGAGACGTCTTCGAGGAAGAGATCGCCCGAGCCGGAGCCGATGTAGCGGACGTCGGAGCAGGACGAGAGGACGAGGCGCCGAGAGGACGCGTGTTCGATGAGGGCGTCGACGGCGGACGAGCCCGAGAGGCGTTCCAATCGGACGACGGGAGCGGAGCCGTCGACGAGCTTGAAGGCGGCGTTGTTGCCGAGGCCGGAGTTCACGATGCGGGCTTCGCATCCGATGATGCGTCGGACGGCGCCGCGGATCTCGACGGGGGTGACGATGCGCCAGGAACCATTGGGGAGGTAGACGGTGGTGGCGCCGGAATCGATGGCCTTCTGGATGGCGGGGCCATCGTCGACGTCGTCATCAGGCTTACCACCGAAGCGGAGTGGGCTGGCCCATTGGGAGAGGGGGTCCCAGGGCAGGTCGGGGGTTTCCTCGACGGCGAGCTGGAGGGGCTCGCGGGGAGCGTTGAAGAGGGCGGTGCGCGGGTGGGAGATGAAGTAGTCGAGCTCCTGGATGTCGACGACGATGTTGGTGACGGTGCGGTTCTCGACCAGGTTGGTCCAGCCGGGGGCGTTGACGTGGCTGGCGAAGAGGAATCCGCGGTTCTGGATGGCAGCGGCCTGGCGGCGGATGGGGAGAGCCTGGAGGTGGGCGTCGAGAAGGGTGATGAAGCTGGCGGGGTCGCGGCTGAGGATGGCCGGGACGGCATTCGAGGAGCGGAAGTCGCGGAGGGTGAGGGTTTGGCTGGAATTGCGGATGGCGGCGACGCGCTGGTTGTGGATCTCGACGTGTTCGAGGGTGACGGAGTACTGGGGGAAGGCAGCCTTGATGCCGTAGTCGAAGCCCTCGATGTGAACGTTCTGGATGAGGGCGGGTCCGATGGCGTCGCAGTGGCCGATGTCGATTCCGGCGACGCCTTCGCCCTTGCCGCCGGCGGTGATGGTGACGTCGCGGATGCACCCTTGGCGATTGGCCATGAAGGCGATGCCGGAGGCGACGGTGTTGCCGGTGCCGGTATGGATGGAGAGGTTGCGGACGGCGTTGCGTTCTCGGGAGGCCGGGGATTCACCCATCCAGAGGACGAAGGCGTCGCGGGACGATCCGGTGAACGCGGGGGAGAAGTCGGCGAGGCGGAGGACGGCGCCGGTGCGGCTCTGGCCTTGAAGGATGGTGGCGCGGAAGCTCGATTCCTCGTTGGTGCCGACGGGCCACTTGAGGGGCGAGGAGAGGAGGTAGGTCCCGTTGGGGAGGTAGATGATGCGGTTCTGGTTTGGATGTTCGATGAGCGCCTGCTGGATGGCGAGGGTATCGTCGGTGACACCGTCGCCCTTGGCGTGATAGGGCGCCTGGGTGACGTCGATGACGCCGGCATCGTTGGGGAACCGGATGTCCTCGGCGAGTATGGGAAGTCCACTGAAGCCCGCCAGCAGGAGGCAGGAGCGGACGAAAGAGGCCAGTCTACCGGGAGTCAGATTCCAAACCACGTGAGGAGGCTATCGGTTGACGGGGGTTCCGACCAGCATGGACGCGCGGGGAACTGGGAGGGTGACGAGGGACTGCCTGCTGACGTTGGCTACCTGATGGAAGGTTTAGCGGTTGTTGCGCCACTGACGGTGGCAGGAGGTGCAGCTGTCCTGGATCCGCTTCCAGGCAGCATCGGAGGCGGGTTTGTCGGATTTGCGGAGGGCGGATTCGAGTTCGGCAGCGGCGGACTCGGAGTTCTTCATGGCTTCGAAGAAGGCGGGTTCCGAAGGGCCGAGATGGAGGCGGAGGCCTTCGCGAAACTGTTCGAGAAGGAGGCGGGCGACCTGAACGGGGGTTTCGTCGGGGGCGGCGGGGATGGGTTTCCAGCCGGCGACCCTCATGTCGGTGAGGGCTTCGGCGAGGCCATCGATCTGGACCATGGAGTCGACGATTCCCTTGGGTGCGACGATGGGTTTGAGGGATTGGGCGGCGGTCAGGATGGCGGGGGCATCGGGCATCTGGAACTCGCGGACGGAGCGGTAGAGACCCGGATAGTCGGGGGATGTTCCGGCGAGTTTCAGCCAAGCTTCCGCGGTGGAAGCATCCCAAGCGCCGGTGGCGCGGGCGACGAGGGCGGCGGCGGTCGGGCCGCGATGCTTTCCATGGTGGCAATGGACGAAGATTCCATGGGTTTTTGGAACGGCGAGTGAGGCCAGGGCAGCCGAGGCCTGAGGAGGAACGCCGTCGTAGCCGATGGGGATGTGGACGTATTGGAGGCCGTGTCGGTGGGCGGCCTCGATGTCGGGGCGCGCCCCATCGACGGAGACGACGGTCCGGACGCCGGCGGCGGCGAGGGCGGCGAAGGCGGCGTTCCCGTGGGGTTCGCCGCCGGACCACAGGCGGGGGCCGAGCTGGTAGGCGTTCTCGATGCCGGCGAGGTCCGCGTGGGAGGGAGTGGTTCCGGGCTGGACGAGGGCGGCGAGGGGATTCGGGACCGCGACGGGCTGGCGGCATCCGGATCCGAGCAGGGCGGCGAGAGCGATGGAGATCGCGAGGAGGTGGGACCGGGAAATCCGGGCGTCGGACCGGAGGAACATGGGGGTGAGGCTCGCGGTCGGGCGAAGGGTCTGCAAGGGGGAGTTGGGAGTCGCAAGATTCCAGATGCCAGACAAGCCGACGGCTCGACGGAATCTCGCCCTACCCGTCAGGGGCCATCAATGCCGGGGCTTGACTCCGGGGGTGGGTCCCGGGTGAGGTTTCGTGCGATGAATCTGGTAGCAGTCCACCCTGCGAAAGCCGCCGCCCGTGCCCGGGCGGATCGAGCTATCGTGGAGGCCG
>CAIMMI010000165.1 GCA_903842505.1 uncultured Verrucomicrobiota bacterium
AGACCGTTTCTCAGTCCTGGGATCCGCCGGAGAGGGTTTTGACAGGGTGCTCATCAGGCTGATGTCAGCCTCGACGACGACGTCGTGGTTGACGAAGCCAGGGGGGGCGCCGGATCTTCCGCGACCTCCACCAAAGCCGCGGCGGCCCCCCAGCTTGGACACAGGCGGGCAGCGGCGGACACGCCGCCTTGGAAACAGCCGGGCAGCGGCGGTACTTCGTCCTGGCGGCAGCGCGGCGGTGGCGGGCAGCACGGCGGCGACTGGGAGCACCGTGGACAGGGATCCGGTTCAACTTGGCAGGGCGCCCCCGCCGGATCTTCCGCGGGTGGCAAAGGCAAGGGTCACAAGGGCACCAAGCGATCGCACGGTGACATGCCGGCCGCCCAGCCGAGCCGTCGGGATCAAGATGAGTGCTTGCAGGTGGCTTGCACGCTTACACCTGCTCAGATACGGGAGCGGCTCTCGGTCACGATGCGCCGAGAGATGCGGTTGCCCGACGACGAAGATCCCACGACGGCCTTCGTGGAGCAGGCGAGAAAACGTGGAGTCAAGTTCTCCTACCGCATGCGCAAGGGACGCGAGTATGCCTCCGTGTACTTGCTCGACGACACGGCCGGCCAATATTACGGATCGCCGGTGTTATTCGAGGTCATGACGGACTGGTTTTCCATTTTGGAGGTTTGTGGGGAGAACCTTGGCGCGTTGCGGCTCCCGGCCTTTTATGGCCAGGAGGGCCAACCGAAGGTGGCCGTCCCTTGGTTCGAGCGCATCGTCACCGGACGGTTGAGGCGCCCCGCAGCAGGGTCAACCGCAGCGGCCGGTTCAGCCGCCCCGGCCGGTTCAGCCGCCGCATCCGGTTCGGCCGCCGCATCCGGTTCGGCCGCCGGCCGTGAGCCGTCCGCCGGCCGTGCGCCGCAGCACCCCCTCCACAATCCCCGGGCCGGTTCAGCCGCCCGGGTCGGCCGGAAAACGGTGTACATGGACGTCAGGGTTGACGACGAAGGCCCAAGAATTCGGGGACAGATTGACAAAGAGTTGCATGCCAAGCAGATAGAGCGCTTCCAGGCTGGGCACCACCTCCAGATCTCCACGACCCCCCTGTCCCTCGGCACGGAGCGGGGAGCTTCACAAGCGACCGGGATGGCTCAGGTCGAGTGGAAGACCTGGGTCCGAGCCATGCCGGATCCAGACTTTCTCGAACGCCCCCCGAGGTATCCGGACCTTGTCTGGGAGTCCATCCGTCCGATTGTGGGGCTCGTCGCCAGGAGCCGCAGAACCTCGAGGACTACGACCTGGTGATCGATGTGCAGGACGTGGAGCTTGTATTGCAGGGTGCTCAGATTGGACCTGTGTCGGCAAACCGAGCCTCGTCTAAGCTAGCTCGAGTCGGACCGGCGGATCCGGCCAGGAAACTCCCACCGTCGGCGAATTCGGTCCGCCTCCGACACCTGTTCTTCCGGGCCGGGCGTGTGCGGAATTGGGGTCCCGGCGCATGCCGCATCTGGCAGGCCATGTCTTGGAGCCCCGTGCCGGAAACCAAACTCCGTGTGGCGGTTCGGGCGGTTCATCCCCCAGCCCGAACTCTTTGGCAACGGGGTCGTTTGTCCCCGACATCGCGGCAGTCGGCGGTCGTCCGCGTCAGGTTTCGACGAGTGGGATTACCAGGTGCACTCGGGGTACGCAAAGGAGACGCAGCGTCACCTCATAGCAGGGGGCCGCCGCATTCTGGAGAAGATCTTGGCCAAAATCAAGGACCGAATGCTGCATGCTCGCTCGCTTCGTTTCGGGGCCGGCCCGGCCGGGCCCGGCAAATCGGAAGTCGGGTGTGATTGAACGATTTCTGGTCTTCCGGGCTTGGAGCCTGAGGTTTGGTCCCTGGACTTGGTGTC
>CAIMMI010000166.1 GCA_903842505.1 uncultured Verrucomicrobiota bacterium
ATTGGAAGGCGGTTCCGAGAGGCTATCGCTTCACTCGACGGGTGAAGTGGAAACGGCGAAGCGGTGAGGCTTCTGGTTCCAGTCCATCGGTGAAATCGGTGGAGCACCCGACTGCGGCTTTCGGGTTGGACGGCTTCCCCGTCAGCGGGAGACGAGTCCCCTCAGCGACCGGGCTGGACGGGCGGCAACTGCGGCGCCGGGGTTGGCGGCTGGGCAACCGGTTCGATCCCGTGATTGCGAAGGATCCTGGCAAATTCGGGATGGGTGGCTCCGTAGTTCTGCAACTCGGCCACGGCAGCCACCTGCTGGGCGATGTCCTGGTGGATCCGAGGCACGCTCGCCTGGGCGGCTTCCAGCCCACGGTGTTGCATCAGGGCTGCCCTCCACACGAAGGCGACCAAGGCCAGCAGCAACATCAACTGGACCCGTCCGGCCATCGCCAGACGATGTTCCAACCGGGACACCTGCTCCGCCAAGGCATCGATCTGTTCCTGGGGTTCGATCATGGTTCAGCGGCGGTTGGGGGTGTTGGTCCGGGAGGCATTGGCCGGTCCCGGCACCGGCCGGCCTGTCAGCTTGTTCAGGAGTGGGATGATGGACGGGTCCCGTTGTGCGTAGGCCGAGGCCTCCTGGAGGAGTTGGGCGAGAGCCATCGAATTCTGACCGTGCCCGGCCACCAACTGCTGATGACCACTCGCCAGTCTCGATCCCTGCACATACCAGATGACCATCCCGATCAGGGCAAGGGTCGCCAGGTTGATCCCCCACTGGACGAGCCGGTCTGCATTGGACTCCTTCACGGCCTTGTTTTCTACGCCGCCGGACTCGCCGACTCCATACTGAATTCCACGATCTGGCCGGGCTCCGGAACGATCACCTCCGCCCGAGGCTTCAGCTCCCGCAACGTTCCAGCGAAGGCCAACGACTGCTCCTCCTCACCGTGGATCACCGTCACCTTCCGGATGTCCCCCGTGAGCGACTTCACGTAGTCCGTCAGCTCCGACCGGTCCGCATGTCCCGAAAAAGCGTCAATTGATCCGATTTCCGCCCGGACCACATGGGGCTGACCGAAGATGTTGACCGGGCTGCGCCGCGACAGGATCTGCGCGCCGAGCGTGTGCTCCGCGCAGTAACCCACGAACAGGATCAGGCTCTTCGGATCGCCAATGTGGTTCGACAGGTGATGTCGGATGCGCCCGGCCTCCGCCATGCCCGAAGCGCTGATGATGATCGCCGGTCCGTCGAGTTCGTTCAGCTTCCGCGACTGCGAGGCCTCCCGGATGTAGGTGAGGTTTTCCATGCCGAACGGGTTCCGCTGTTCCCGCAGGAATCTCAGGGTCTCCTCATCGAAACACTCCGGATGCAACCGGAACACCTCGGTGGCATTCACGCTCAGCGGACTGTCGACGAAGATCGGCACCCGCGGCAGGCAATCGGTGTCTGCCAACTGGTTCAGCACATAGACCAACTGCTGCGTCCGCCCCACCGAGAACGCCGGCACGATGACCTTGCCCCCGCGGCGGAGTGCCGTCCCCATCAAGCGGCACAACTCCTCCCGCGCGTTCATGGCATCCTGGTGCTCGCGTCCGCCGTACGTGCTCTCCACTTGCAGGAAGTCCACGTTCTCCACCGGTTCGGCATCCCGCAGGATCTCCTGTTTCGGGCGCCCGATGTCCCCGCTGAACAGATACCGGAACGAACGTCCATTTTCCTTCACGTCCAGGATGACCTGCGCGGAACCCAGGATGTGCCCCGCATCGGCAAACCTCAGGCTGACGCCATCGGCAATCGGCAGCGGCCGATGATAGTTCAATCCCACGAACTGCCGCACGGCCTTCTCGGCATCCTCGGACGAGTACAATGGCAGCACGGCCGGCTTGCCTTCCTTCTCCCGCTTCCTCGATACGAATTCCGCATCGGCCCGCTGCACCGCCGCCGAGTCCGCCAGCATCACCGCCGCCAGGTCCCGAGTTGCGAACGTCGAGTAGATGTTCCCCTGGAATCCCTGACGGCAAAGGTTGGGCAGGTTGCCGCAATGATCGATGTGAGCGTGGCTCAGCACCACGCACTCCAATCCTGCCGGATCAAATGGGAACTTGCGGTTCCGCTCGATCGCCGCGTCCCGGTGCCCCTGATAAAGGCCGCATTCCAGGAGGATCCGGCTGCCATTGACCTCCACCAGGTACATCGAGCCCGTGGTGGTTCGGGTCGCCCCGAGGTAGTGGATGCGCATGGCACAAGTCTGCGTACGAATCCGCTTCCTGTCCAAGACAGCTTCCAAGGTCGGGGGAACTCCCCCCATCAGATCAACCGCGCCTGGCCCGCCTGCCCGGGTTGCCCCAGGAACTTCAGCCCCAGCTTCCGGTACGCCAACTCCGTCGCCACCCGTCCCTGCGGTGTCCGGTTCAGGTACCCCTCCATGATGAGGTACGGCTCGTAGACCTCCTCGATCGTGTCCGGTTCCTCTCCCACCGCCACCGCCATCGAGTTCACCCCGACCGGCCCCCCCCCGAACTTCACCACGATGGTCTCGAGGATCCGCTTGTCCATTTCGTCGAGCCCGTTCTGGTCGATCTCCAGCATCGCCAGCGCCCGGTCCGCCAACGGCCCGTTGATCGTCCCGTCGCCCCGCACCTGCGCGTAATCCCGGACCCGCCTCAACAGGTTGTTCGCAATACGGGGCGTCCCTCGACTCCGCCGCGCGATTTCCAGCGCCCCCGCCGCATCAATCCCCACCTTGAGCAACCCGCCACTCCGGACGACGATGCTCTGCAACTGCTCCGCCGTGTAATAATCGAGGCGTTCCCGGATCCCGAAACGCGTCAGCAACGGAGCACTCAGCAGCCCACTCCGCGTGGTGGCTCCGACCAACGTGAACCGCGGGATCGTCAACTGCACCGACCGCGCGTTCGGTCCCTGATCGATGATGATGTCGATCCGGTAATCCTCCATCGCCGAGTACAGGTACTCCTCCACCGTCTTCTGCAACCGATGGATCTCGTCAATGAACAGGATGTCCCCCGCCTCCAGGTTCGTCAGGAGGCCCGCGAGATCCGACGCCTTCTCGATGGTCGGCCCGCTGGTCGCCCGGAGCGTCGTGCCCATCGCCTTCGCCAGGATGTTGGCAATCGTCGTCTTTCCCAGACCCGGCGGACCGCAGAGAAGAACATGGTCCAGGGCCTCACTCCGCAACCGGGCGGCCGTCACCGAGATCTCCAACCGCTCCTTGACCTTGGCCTGCCCCGTGAAGTCCGCAAAGAGGCCCGGCCGCAGCGTCTGTTCCAACGCCACGTCCGGCCGGTTCAATCCTTCTATCGCCCGATCCGCCATGCCCGGCCATCATGCCGAACGCCCCGCCCCACGTCCACGTCCCTCAGCCACGTTTCCTGAACCGCCGCTGAGCCTCCGGTGGGGCGACGGTCGAGCCGGGCAGGGAGTCCCAAGTTTTCAGATTCAAGTTTGAAGCCCGATGCCCCGCTTGAAACTTGAAACTGAAATCTTCGAACTCCTCCGAAACTGAAATCTTCGAACTCCTCCACTACTTCCGATTCCCACCAACGGGTCCGACATCCGCGGCTGTCAACCCCGGGCTCTGCAGCACCTTGCTGAACGTCCGTGAAGTCGCCGAGTACTGGAATCCCGTCCCGGTCCCGGCGGCACCGAACCGACCCTTCCGGTCAATGGCCACGAAGTTGATCGCCAGATCATAGCCCTTGGGGTCCATCCGCGCGATCCGGCGGATCGTCTCGATGCAGGCCTCCTGCGGGTGCAACCCCTGCCGCATGTACTCCACCACGAGGAACGACCCACAATAGCGCATCACATTCTCGCCGATCCCCGTTGCCCCCGCGGCGCCCACCTCATTGTCCACGTAAAGGCCGGAACCGA
>CAIMMI010000167.1 GCA_903842505.1 uncultured Verrucomicrobiota bacterium
GACGGTGATCTGGGTGAGCTGGCCGGAGTTGAAGGCGAGCTGGACCTGGGTCCAGTCGGAGTCGCCAAGGACCTTGCCGGAGACGCCCCGGACGGGGTCCTGAAGCTCGTGGATGTTGAACAGCGCGCCCTGCGCATTGCCGCGCTTCTGGACGCCCTCGGTCTTGATCCATCCCCGCAGGAGGTAATCCGTGCGGGGCTTGACCTTCGCGACGTGGGCCCAGCTGAGGTCGCCGCCGCCCGTTGATGTGATCTTCACGGCGCGGGAACCGGTGCGACCGGCGTCGCCGAGGGTGAACTCGCCGCGGCCGGTATGGGTGGTGGGGCGCCAGGCGGCGGGGCGTCCGTCGTTGACCGTCTCGAAGGAGGGATTGCCGATGGCGTTCTGCGGTTCCTGCGGAGCCGCGGCGACCGCGTTGGTGACGGGCCGGAACTGCGCGAGGACCGTGCGGAGGAAGGCGGAGTCGCTGGTGGCGGCGGCGGCGGTCGCGGCGTCCGGGATCCAGCGATCGTCGGAATTGGCGGAGTCCTGCAGGGCTTCGAAGATCTCCTTCGCAGCGAGATCGGAGGAGGGGCCGTCGGCGAGGGCGAGCAAGGCCGCGAGGCGGACCTGCGCGTCGGGATCCTTGAGGAGTTTCGACTGCACGACGGCAGCGACCGAGTCCGCCGAGGGCGGAAGGACCATGATGGCGGCGCGACGGACGGACGCAGACGGATGGCGGAGCGCGGCGATGGCCGTGCGGAGAACGGCGGGATTCGAAGGCTGGATTGTACCCAGGCCTTGGAGCGTCCAGAGCGCATGGAGCGCGCCGGGGTTCAGGCCGAGTTCATCGACGGCGGTGTCGGCTACGAGCGGCAGCAGGGCGTCGACGAGGGACTTGTCGCCGGAGTCGACGAGGTGGCGTTGCGCGGTCAGGCGGACGCCCAGGTTCTCGTGTCGGAGCGCGGCGACCCAGGCGGCGGGCTTGAGGGCCTCGCGGGTGGTCTGCACCGGGGCGGTCCCCTTCCCGCCCTTGGCGGCGATGCGGTAGATGCGGCCGTGGACCTTGTCGCGGAGCGGCGTTTCGTACGCGTTGCCTTTGCCCGTGCCGAAGCCGCGGGGCGTGGGGTTGTGCTGGATGATGTAGTTGTACCAGTCGCTCACCCACAGGGCGCCGTCGGGACCCACCTCGGCACAGACAGGCGAGGACCACTCGTCGTCGGACGCGGCGAAGTTGCGGGAGTTGTGGGCGACGAAGTCCGCGCCAGAGCGTCGAAGGTTGAACCAGCCGATGAGGTGGCCGGTGGGTTCGCAGACGAACTGCGCGGTGTTCCAGAAGGCGCGCGGGAAGCTGCGGGCGGTGTAGACGGCACTGCCGGCGGCGGCGGTGTACTGCCCGTGGAAATCGACCTGTCGGACCTTGTCGGAAGAGACGAGCGGGAAGAAGCGCTGGCTGTCGGCGATGGTCTCGACGCGGGCGGAGGAGAAGCCCTGGACGCGTTCGTAGTAACGGTTGGGAATGGGCATGTACATGCTGGCATTCCCGTTGGCGGTGGAGCCGACAATCAGGTTGTCCTCGGTGAATCCAAGGCCCCAGGTGTTGTTGTTGCTGGAGCGGATGAACTCGAGTTCGGAGCCGTCCGGTCGGAACCGGAAGAAGCCCTGGCCGAAGCGCACCTGCTTGCCGCCGACGGTTCCGTTGAAGCCGGAGTAACCGACGGTTCCCCAGATCCAGTTGTCGAATCCGTAGCGGAGGTTGCTCGCGGTGGCATGGGTGTCGCCCATGTTCCAGCCGGTGAAGAGGACCTTCCGTTCGTCGGCGCGATCGTCGCCGTCGGTGTCGCGGAAGAACTCGGTCTTCCCGGAGTGGAGAACGATCAGACCGCCGCGGGCGAAGACGAATCCGGTGGGGACGCTGAGCTTGTCCGCGAACACCGTGAACTGGTCGGCCCGGCCGTCGCCATCGGTGTCCTCGCAGATCTTGATGCGATCGCGGCCCTGACCTTCGGGCTGGAGCTCGTTGGGGTAGTCGACGGTCTCGGCGATCCAGAGGCGACCGCGCGGATCCCAGTCCATCCAGATCGCCTTCACGATGTCGGGTTCGCTGGCGAAGAGCGTGGCTTCGAAGCCGTCGAGGGTGGCGAAGTGCTTCGCTGACTCGGCGGGTTCGAGCGGCTTCTGCATCCGGGTGATGGGCTCGCCGCCGCGGTCGGGTCGGTAATTCGGAAGCGGGGCTGGAGCCTCGATGGTTTCGAGGGGCTTGAGGCCGGCGACAGGACGCACCGCGTTGGGGGCGTGGGCGGAGGCCCATCGGATGCCGTTCTCGACGAGGCCGTGGAAGTTCGTGTTGGACCACGTGCGCTGGTCGTGACCCCAGGCGGTGTAGAAGACGCGGCCCTGGCCGAAGTCGCGGACCCAGGTGTAGGGCTCGGCGCCCTGGCCGTCGCGCCGTTCGGAGAGGACGACGCGATTCGTGTTGTGGCGGGTGTGGACGTAGGTCTCGTCCCAGCTCTCGATCGCATTCAGCCCGCGCAGTACGGGGTGGTTCGTGTCGACGAGCGTCTCGCGGAACACCCCGGTGCCGTGGCGGAGGAATTGGCCGCCGACGAGTTCGATGTACGCGGGCGAATTGAGGAAGCAATACGAGGCGCAGTGGAGCGGCACGAGGCCGCCGCCCGCCTTCACGAAGTCGAGCAGCGCCTTCTCCTGCGCGGGCTGGATGACGGTGTGGTTGGCGAAGATCGCAACGCAGTCGTATCCAGCCAGCCGAGCGGGGTTCAGGTCATCGAGGCTGCCGGTGTAGACCATCTCGATGCCGCGGGCCGTCATGACCGGCTGCAACTGGCGGAACCGATCCTCCGGACGGTGATGACCGTCATCGCCCAGAAACAGGACGCGGAGAGGGTGACCCGAGCCGGCTGCATCGGCTGCGGACACTGTTCCACCGCCACCGAATCCCAGAACCAGGACTCCCATCGAGCACACCAGACCCCAGCGGAGTGATTTCATGACCATGATTGATGATGCAGACCCTGCCATCGGTCCCCCGGGTTCGCTTGGCGGTCATCCCCGCCCGCCTCGCCAATCCCGGCACAGAGGGCCGGGCGGGGTGACAGCGTCTCGCCCCCACCCCCGGGACATCATCCCTTGGAAGGGCTCACGGTTCCGGTCGGCGACTCGCGCTTGGCGGGGCGTTTCCGTGGCCCATTGAGCAGGGAGCCGATCGGCGTGTAGCGGACCAGGTATTGGTAGGTCAGCAGCAGGAAGCCGGTCAGGAGGATCGACAACAGCGGCCACTTGATCCAGACCGACACCGGCCACGTGTGGATTACCGCCTGGGCTGCGATACAGAGCGGCAGATGGGCGAGGTAGAGCCAGTAGGAGGAATCCGAAAGATAACGGAGCGTCTCGTTCTCGCGGGTGAGCACGGAGCGGAACATGCCCATGCAACCGAACGCCATGAGCCAGGCGTACAGCGCCTGGAAGGCCACCGCCGTCCCATGGAAGTACTTTTGGGGAAGGATCGAACCACGGAAGCCGAAGGTGCCGGTCGACAATTCGAGTCCAATCGGGAACACCACCAACAACGTGACGGGAAGCGTCCACCGCCAATGCCTGCCGAGCTTCCCGGTCGTATCGCGGGCGTCGTGGTAGGCGACCCCGAAAAAGAAGAAGAGCGCGTAATAAACGAACACGTGCGGCATCGGAAGGATGCCCATGGCTGTATCCGGACCGAAATCGCCGTCGCCGGATCCCATGAACCACCCGGGAAGCATGGTCAGCGGGACCAACCAAATCAGGGTCGACGGTGACAAGGTCAGCCAGGCAGGGGTGGTCTTCCAACCCAGCTTGTCCGCCAAGAGCGCATAGAGGCAAAAGACCCCCACCAGCCACACCAGGAACCAGAGGAACCATACCAGGATGAACACCGGCAGTTCCGTGAGGCCCCTGTATATTTCGCGCAGTTTGGCGGCTCCGTTTGAAGGTTGGGTGCTGGAAACGGCCGAGCCTTTGGCCCCCAAGGCCTCGAGCTGCTGGACGATTTTCTCGCGTCCCTTCAGGACCTTTTCCTTATCGGCGGGGAGGCTGAGGAGACCCGCGATGTACTGAACCACCTCAAAGCTTTGCGATGCGCTCTTCAGCGGGGATTCACCCGAGAAACTGGCGGCATTCACATCGGCGCCCTTTTGGACCAATAGGTCAACGACGTCGGCCTCGCCCATGAAGGCGGCGGCGTGCAAGGCAGTTCCTCCGTCGCGATTGCGATCCATCACGTTGGCACCCCGCTCGATCAGGACGGCGGCGATATCCCTGCGCCCTGTCAAGGCGGCCCAGGTAAGCGGCGTGGTCCCATACGCGGGATGCAGGTTGGTGAGTGCGCCTGGCACCTTGAGGTGTTCGTCCAAGGCCGTGGCATCGCCCTGTCGGATCGCGGACCAGATATTGGCGGCGGCGGGTTCGGGGCCCTTGGATTTCTGGTTTTGGGCGGATGCGAAGTTACTGGCCCAGATCATGGCAGGAACGATCGTCACCAGACCCAGGAGACAGGGGATCAGGACGCGTCGGAAGCGGTGCCAGATCAAGGCCTTCAGGCCCTTCTGACGCCAGAGCATGGCGGTGAAGAAACCACTGACCAGCATGAACAACTGCATGCGGAACCCATGGACAAACGCCTGGAAGACATAGGCGGATTTGCTCTGGCTGACATCGTTCACCATCCAGGGGAAGCCCAGGGCGAAGGAGAGAGCGACATGATAGGCGATGCCCAGGAGCATGGCGATCGCCCGGAGGGCATCGAGGTCATGTCGACGTTCGTTGGGCGCTGGAGTGGTACTCATCTTCAAATCAACTCAGGATTCAGGTTGGCAACCGTAGGCGACGCCCGCGGACTCGGCTGGGAGACATCCTGTGCATCCTATACATCCTGTCCAGAAACACGAGGCCGTCACCCTGTGCGCAGCAGGGCTCTTACCGGATCCCCACCCGGTTTCACCGCCCGGTCGGGGCCGGGAAGATCGAAACGGCCTGGTCCGCCTTCAGGGTCAGCCGAAGTCTTCCGTCGACTACAGGAATCGTCGTGTGGTTCGCGGCGAGTCCCTGCAGGGCAATTTCCTGGATCACGACCTGGCTGACCCCACTCCATTCCTCAGGCAGTTCCCAGGAGCGGTCCGCGTAGCCCTGCCGGCTGTAGGCCACGATCTCCTTCTGGTTCCACAACGCGGGAACGAAGAGGTCGTCGTTGTCGCGCAGCACGAACTTGCCTTTGCGGATGATCTTTCTGCCGTCCTCGGTTCGCGCGATGACTCCGCCGCTGTAGTGGACGGCATCTCCCTCGATCTTCAGCCGGTCCAGTCGACCCAGATAATACCAAGGCAAGGTGGTTCGACAAAACATCCCGAGGAAGCCGGGCATGGCATGCTTGTCCTCCTTCCAGATTTCCTCGCCGTGCATGCTTGAGCCAAAGCGGAAGTCGCCGTCTCCTCCGCGATCCGTGCGCCCCCGCGCACCCAAGCATTCCGGGATCGCCATCGGGTTCCAGGAATACCACCACGACATCGGCTGCAATCCAACGAAGTGTTCTCCGGGCGGATGCGCCCAACCCGTTCCCTCACCCGTGACATCGAACCCTCGATCGCGCCAGTAGTGGAAGATCTGCCGCTGGGTCTCCACATACTTCTCCGGTGTCAGTCCCCCGTTCTCGGGCTTCGCGTGCCAGGGGCTGATCGGCTTGCCGCCGTCGCGGTTGGAGATGAACACATCGACGTGGATGGTGTGCCCCTCTTTCAACTCGGGAATCATTTGGATCAGCGCATCGATTCGCCGCTGTGCCAGACCGGCCTCCCATTCCTTGGGATAGACCACATTATACATGTCTTCGCCTTTGACCTGGATGCCGGTCACCAGAAGCTTTCCACCTTCATCTTTGGCGAAGCAGTCCTTGGCGACATACTCATCCCACAGGGGACTCTGCTGGTAGGCGTCCACCATGTTGAGGTGCAGGCTTACCGTCGTGTTGAACTTCCGGCCTTCGCGAATGAGCCAGCGCAGACTATCGAGCGCGGTGGCATCCTGTTCACGCTTCATTCTGGGATTCACCTCCGACCACGCTGGGTAGCCATGGTCGTGCCCGCCCTTCTGCCAGCCGACCAGATAGAGGATCTTGGGGATTCCGCGCGTCAGGTTATCGGTCTTCCGGATCACCTCGAGCGCCTCCTCGAAAGTGCAAAACACTTCGTGCCCTTTCCGGAAGGTGGGATCATTGGCCAGGCGCTCCACCGGTTCGCCTTCCATGCCGAGGAAGAGCTTCAGGACGAGGGTCTGATGGTAGTCGCGGAAGAACGGCGTCACCACGACGTCCGCGGTTGCCTTGAGTTCCTGTCCGTCCCGTTTGACCACGGCCTCGACGCTGGCGACCCCGCCTTCCTTGGGGATGACCTTTCCGTTTTCGACGACAGCCACGGTGACGCCGCCGCTGGCGTCCTTGGTCCGGACCGTGATCACGGCGTCGGAAGCCGGCACGATGTGTTCGGCCCCGTTGGCGTCGATGATCTTCACGGTAATGGTCCCGGAGACGCCTGGTTGGGTCGCGGACTTGAGCACTTTGGGATCTACCGAGATGGCGAGGCGGTCGACCGCCCGCTCCGCTCCATGGCTTGTCGTCACAATGGCCAGAACGGACATCACCGTGGCGGCGAGCTTCGTAAACATCGTCATTTTCATTCGTGCTGAATCCAAAGTGGTGTGGCGCATTTCGGCGCGCGTCGGAGGTCTCCGTCGCCGACGTTGTCAGCGGTCCGCATGTTCGATCTTCATCTGGGCACCGCGAGGCAATTCGAACGGGAGACTGGCCCGATCCGTTCCTGAGGGTTGCATGGGATGGAGGCCGGCCTTCGTGCCCAGGCTCTGGTCCGCATCGTCCTCGGAGGAGGGCGCACCCACCGCGAGGTCGGACAACGCACGGGGGGTTCGATCGATCCCGATTCCGACTCCGACACCGATCCTGAGCAACGGCTCGACGGAGTCTCGCCCCACCCCTCGCCCCAACCTCTGATGGGACGAGCGGAACTGTCTGCCGTTCCAAAGCCGTTTTCAGGGTGACGAGGACATCGCCGCCCCTGGCTTGGGCTTCACACTTGAATCTTGAAACTCAGGACTCCCCGCGCAGCGGGCCTCAGATCTCCACCTGCATGCCGAGCTCGACGACGCGGTTGGCGGGGAGACGGAAGAAGGCGGTGGCGCTCTGGGCGTTGCGGGCCATGACGGCGAAGAGGTGCTCGCGCCAGAGGGCCATGCCGGCCTCGCGGGCGGGAATGATCGTCTCGCGGCTCAGGAAGAACGTGGTCTCGGTCTCCTTGAACTCGAGTCCCTTCTGCGCGCAGATCGCGAGCACGGACGGGACGTCCGGGTCTTCGAAGAAGCCGAATCGGGCCCGGACGCGCCAGAATCCGTGGGGAAGCTTCTCGATTTCGACGCGTTCCTCGGCGGCGACGCGGGGGTCTTCATCGACGTGAATGGTCAGGAAGACGATCCGGCGATGAAGGACCTTGTTGTGTTTCAGGTTGTGGAGGAGGGCGAGCGGGGTGCCGTCCGAGTTGCCGGCCATGTACACGGCGGTGCCGTCCACGCGGGACGGTTGGCGGCGTTCGATGCTCTCGATGAACTTGTCGGCGGGGATGGAGCTGGAGCGGACGCGTTGCCAGAGGAGCTGTCGGCCGCGCTTCCAGGTGGCCATCAGGGTGAAAAGCGCCACACCAACGACCAGTGGGAACCAACCGCCGTGGGCAATCTTGAGGGCATTGGCGCCGAAGAAGGCCATCTCGATCACAAAAGCCGGGATGCAGACGATCGCGGAGAGCCACCAGGGCCAGTTCCAGAGCCGCCGGGCGGCAAAGTGGAACAGGAGCGTGGTGATGCCCATGGTGAGGGTGACGGCGATGCCGTAGGCGGCCGCGAGGTTGGAGGAAGACCGGAATTCGAGGACGAGACCGAGGCAGGCAATGGCCAGGGCCATGTTGACCTGGGGCAGA
The DNA here is from genome assembly GCA_903842505.1 of uncultured Verrucomicrobiota bacterium. GTDB lineage: Bacteria > Verrucomicrobiota > Verrucomicrobiia > Limisphaerales > UBA9464 > UBA6176. The sequence goes on from CAIMMI010000167.1 coordinate 8,007, forward strand.
TAGATCTGGCCGCGCTCACGTTCCGAAGTGTGTTCGATGGCGAGGCGCGGGATGTAACCGAGCTGGATGCCCTGCATGGTCAGGGAGAAGGCACCGCTGATGAGGGCCTGCGAGGCAATGACGGCGGCGGCAGTGGCGAGGGCCACGAGCGGGATGAGGGCCCACTTGGGGGCGAGGTTGTAAAAGGGGTTCTGGGCAAGGCCCGGGTCGTGGAGCAGGAGGGCGCCCTGGCCGAGGTAGTTCAGGATGAGGGCCGGCAGCACCATGCTGAACCAGGCCATCCGGATCGGCCGTCGGCCGAAGTGCCCCATGTCCGCGTACAACGCCTCGCCACCCGTCACGACGAGGAAGACGGAACCGAGGATCGGGAACACCTTCCAGCGGCCTTCCGCGAGGAACTGGACCGCATGCCAGGGATTCAACGCGGAAAGGACCGCCGGCTCCCGCAGGATCCCACGCACTCCCAGCACACTGATCACGGCGAACCAGACGATCATGATCGGCCCGAAGACGCGGCCGACGGCGCCGGTACCGGCCCGTTGCGCCATGAAGAGACCGGTCAGGATGACCAGGGTGATGGGCACCACCGCGTCCTTGAGCTTCGGGGTGAGGACATTCAAGCCCTCGACGGCGCCCAGGACCGAAACCGCCGGGGTGATCATGCCGTCCCCATAGAGCAGGGCGGCACCGAAAAGGCCCAGGGCAACCATCACCTTGGGAATCCACGCCTTGCCATCGTCCATGCCCCGCTTCTCGGGGAACGCCAGGGAGAGCAGGGCCAGGATGCCGCCCTCGCCCTTGTTGTCCGCCCGCATGACGAACATGATGTACTTGATCGAGACGATCAGCAGGAGGGACCAGACAAAGAGGGACAGGACCCCGAGCACGCTGCCAGGCGTGACCGGCAAAGCGTGAACGCCGTCAAAGCACTCGCGCAAGGCGTAGAGGGGACTCGTCCCGATGTCCCCGTAGACCACCCCAAGCGCAGCCAAGGTCAGCCCGGCCAGCCGCCACCCCCCCGAATCGTTGGTTTGCATGTTCGGGGATCAGTTGGAGTCAAGATGGGATCGGACGGAGACAGCGATGCGAGTTCGTGCAGGGAGCGCCTGCCTTCGGATGACTCGTGGGGATCCCCGTCGTTCGAACACTGGCTGGATTTTCATGGCAATCACGGCTGACAACCCGGAAGGGCAACATCAGGCCGCGAATTCGCGATCCGTTTCATGCCCCTTTCCATGCCTGCGAGGTTAGCTGACGGGCTCGGGCTGAAAGGTGCCCTGGTCGCCGGTTGCCCGGCCACGTACGCCCCGTCCGGAGGCACTGGGTTGCCCCAAAAACCGCCGGAATCTGGTTCCCCCGCGCCCGACGACTTTGTGTCACCGGGCTTCGGCGTGAGGACGGGTATCTCAAATGGGGGCCGGGGGTGTCAAACTTCCCTGTAGGCCGGGTGCCCTCACCCGGCGGGGTGGAGGAAGCGCCGCGTGGGGGCACGCGGCCTACAATTGGGGATTGCCCAGGTTCAAACGCGAAACGGATGGGTTCGAACTCCGAGGCGGCTCGACGTCTCGCCCCACCGATTCCTTGGGGCAGTTCCGGAGCGCCCGGCTTCCATGGCACCGGCAGTTCTGGCTAGGGTTGTCGGACACGTGATTCACGAACTGGATGTCGTTGTGCTGGGGGGAGGGGCGGCCGGGCTGTTCTGCGCCCGGGTGGCTGGGCTCAACGGGCGGTCCGTTGCCGTCCTCGAGCATCAGGCCCGCGCCGGCAACAAGATCCTGATCTCGGGCGGTGGGCGTTGCAATTTCACCAACCTCGACGCCACCTCGGCGAACTACGTCACCCACGGCAGCCCCCACTTTACCAAGTCCGCCCTGGCGCGATATACGCCCGCGGACTTCCTGCGGTTGGTCGAGCAGCACGGCATCGCCTGGCACGAACGCAAGCACCGCCAACTGTTCTGCGACCAGAGTTCGCGTCAGATCCTGTCCCTGCTGGAATCCGAGTGCGCCGAGGCCGGCGTCCAGATCCGGACCCAATGCCGGATCCTGTCGGTCGAGCGGTCGCATCCGGCCGACGTCCGACCGTGGGAGATCGCCACGTCCTTGGGCACTTTCCGGGCGTCGAGCGTGGTGGTGGCCTGCGGCGGGCTGTCGTTTCCAAAGCTGGGGGCGACGCCGTTCGGATACGGGATTGCGCGACAGTTTGGGCTTCGGGTGATCGACCCGCGGCCGGGGTTGGTACCATTGACGTGGAAGCCTACGGAGTCGGCGCTGTTTGCGGACCTGAGCGGGGTTTCGATCGAGTGCGAAACGCAGGCTGGACCGGATACGCCCCAGTTCCGGGAGGCGGTCCTGTTCACGCACCGGGGACTGAGTGGACCGGCCATCCTGCAGGTGTCGTCGCATCGCACGCCGGAAGAACCCATCCATGTGAACCTTCTGCCGGGCATCGACATTCCCGCATGGCTGACGGACCGCCAAAGACTGACCCAGACCCCGCGCCAGGCGCTTCGGACGCTGTGGCCGGACCGACTGGCGCAGGCGTGGTGCAGTCGGGGGATTCCCGACCGCCCCCTGGCGCAGCTTTCGCGGAAAGATCTTGAAGAACTGGCCCGGCAACTGGGCTCGTGGACGATCCAACCGGCCGGGGACGAAGGCTACCCGAAGGCGGAGGTCACGATCGGCGGCGTGGACACGGCGGAGCTTTCGTCGAAGACCCTGGAGAGCCGGAAGGTGCCGGGTCTTTTCTTCGTGGGGGAGGTGGTGGACGTGACGGGATGGCTCGGAGGATTCAATTTCCAGTGGGCGTGGGCTTCGGGGCACGCAGCGGGGAGCGCTGCCTGAGTTTGGCCGCGGTTCCGGCCAAACTACCCGAATTTCCATCGCCCAAATTACCCGATCCGTTATAAGATCGCGCCATGTACGGGGTGGTGAACAGGGCCCTCGAGGATCTCGTCTGCACCAAACACGGAGAAAATAAGTGGTTGCAGATCAAGGAGAAGGCTGGAGTTGACGAGGATATGTTCCTCAGCCTCCAGTCGTATCCGGATGCCATGACCTACCAATTGGTGAGTGCCACCAGCCAGGTCCTTGGGCTCACCTCCCAGCAGGTCCTCCACGCCTTCGGTCGCCATTGGATCTTGAAGACCGCCCGGGAAGACTTTGGTGAACTGCTCACCGCAAATGGGCGAACCCTCCCCGACTTCATCCAAGGCCTCCCCAACTTCTGTACCCGGGTCAAACTGATGTTACCCAACGCGCAGCCGCCCCGATTGTCGGTGACGGACCGCACCGACAACAGTCTGGTCCTGCACTCCCAAAGCCACCGCGAGGGCCTCGCGGATTTTGTCGTCGGGCTGCTGGATGGGCTTGGGGAACTCTATGCCATCCCGGTTCGGATTGAACACAGGACACGGCGCAACGGGGAGTCCCTCGTTGATCTTTTCCGGGTTTCCTGGGGACCCGAACATCCCTGATTTCGACGGATTGGCACCCCCATGGACACAACGTCGCCAACCTCTGTTTCCCAGATCCGGGTCGGGCTCACTCCCGCCCAGTTCGCGGTCGCGTTTCCATTCCATTTCGCCTGCTCCCCGGACGGCTCGATCATCCAGACCGGGGCTTCGCTGCTACGGTTGTGCCCGGAACTCGTTCAATTCCCGAAGTTCAACGAAGTCCTTCGCCTTCGCGAACCGGAGATCCCGGAGCCGATCACGATGGAAGCCATCCGGGAATGTGCGCCCTTTTTGTTCCTGATCCAGATCCCGGGCACGGATGTCATGCTGCGCGGGCAGGTGATTCCGTTGGAGGATGGGGGGCTGGTATTCCTGGGGTCCCCGTGGCTGACGGATATCGCGACGCTGCGCCAACTCGGTTTGCTGCTCGATGACTTTGCCATCCATGACCCGGCCCTGGACCTCCTGCAGAGCATCCAGGCCCAGAAGGCGGCCGTCTCGGATCTCCAGAAGCTGGCCGAGCGCCTGAGGCACCAGCGGGCGGAACTGACGGCAGCCAACCGCCTGTTGCAGTCCCAGTCCGTCGAAACCCAGAAGCTCGCCCTCGTCGCCGACCGGACCGATCAGGCGGTGATCATCACCGATCAATGGGGAATGATCGAGTGGGTCAACGCCGGGTTTGTCCGCCAGACCGGCTACACCTTCGAGGAGGCACGGGGACGCAAGCCCGGAAGCCTGCTCCAGGGTCCGGAGACGGATCCGCGGTCCGTGGCCCACATCCGGGAAAAGCTGGCTGCAGGTGAACCGATCGAGATCGAGATCCTCAACTACCACAAGAATGGCCAGAAGTACTGGCTGCATCTGGAAATCCAGCCGATCCGGGACGCGTCGGGCCAGATCAGCAACTTCATGGCCCTGGAACGGGACATCACGGAACGGGTCCGCACCGAATATCGCCGCCGACTCCAGTACAAGGTGTCCCAAGCCCTGACCGACTCCCCGACGATCGGGGTCGGCACGGCCCAGTGCCTGCAGGCGATCGCGAAGGTCCTCGGATGGCCCGGGGCGGTGTTCTGGTCGCCTCAGGAGGGACAGCGGTTGCGGGCGGAATCTTCCTGGTTTGCGACGGATCGCGATTACTCGCTCCTGCGGACGACGTTGGAGCCGTTCTGCCCGCAGTTGGGGGAATGCCTCCCGGGCCGGGTCTGGGAGCAGGGCCAACCCACGTGGGTCACCTGGGTCTCCAAGGTTTCCGACGACCCATGGCACGAGGCCGCGCGGACGCTGGGCATCAAGACGGCCTGTGCGTTCCCCTGCAAGGTGGGCGACAAATTCTTCGGCATCATCGAACTCCTTTCTTCGCAGGCGGAGGAACCGGATCAGGACCTCATCCAGCTCTTCAGCTCGCTCGGAAATCAGGTGGGCCAGTTTATCGAACGGAAGCTGGCCGAGGCAGAGATCGAACAGCAGCGGGACTTCGCGCTCCAGGTGATGAATGCCATGGGTCAGGGCCTGACCGTGAGCGATGAGAAGGGGGTCTTCACCTTCGCCAACGCCGCCTATGCCCGGCTCGTCGGTTGCCAACCCGAACAACTGATCGGGCGGAAACCCCACGATTTCACATTCGACGAAGACATCCCAAAACTTGAGGCGGTCGCGAAGGCGCGCCTCGAAGGAGAATCTTCAACCCTTGAACTCCGCATCCGCCGCCCCGATGGCACTCCGGTTTACGCGCTCGTAACCGGCGTTCCCCACCGCAGGGATGGGCGTGTGGTTGGGTCGATTGCCACAATCACCGACTTGACCGAACGGCGGAAGGTGGAGATCGAACTCCAACGCACGAAGGAGCAGGCCGAGGATGCCAACCGGGCCAAGAGCGAGTTCCTCGCCACCATGAGCCATGAGATCCGCACCCCGATGAACGGCATCATCGGCATGTCGGGTCTCCTTCTTGATTCCCAGCTTTCCTCCCACCAGCAGGAAATGGTCGAAGCCGTCCGGACGTCCGGTGAAGCGCTCATGTCCATCATCGAGGACGTGCTCGACTTCTCAAAGATCGAGGCCTCCAGGGTCGAGATCCTCTCGGAGGAGTTCGAACTCGACGTCATCGTCGAGAGCGTCATGGACCTGTTCGCGCAGAAGTCCATTGAGAAGGGCCTGGATCTCGTCGTCCACGTCCGCCCCGATGTCCCGGCCCGCGTGCGGGCGGACGCCGGCCGACTCCGACAAATCCTGCTCAATCTGGTGGGCAACGCGGTCAAGTTCACCGAGTGCGGTCATGTCATCCTGCGGGTGTCCCGCGATTCCGCCTCCGATGGCCGTCAGAACCTCCGCTTTGAGGTCCTCGATTCCGGCATCGGGATGTCCCAGGAACAGATCTCCCGGCTGTTCGTTCCGTTCTCGCAAGCGGACGCGTCCACGACGCGACGGTTCGGTGGTACGGGTCTGGGACTGGCCATCTGCAAGCGACTCATCGAGCTGATGGGAGGCAAGATGAACGAGGTCAGCTCGAACCCCGGGTCTGGATCCATCTTCAGCTTCCAGATTCCCGTCAGCGTTCCTCCCGGGGCAGACCGCTCCCAGTACCCCCCCATCCATGTGGTGGTCGCCGAGGACCACACCGAGACCCGGTTCGCACTCCGGGACCAACTCCTCTCGCTCGGCTCGGACCCAACCCTCTGCCGGAGCGAGGCCGAGTTGCTCGAGCAATTGCAGGGATCCCGGAAGCCGAACCTGCTCATCATCGACCGGAACCTGTTCGGTCCCTCCACCGTGGATGCGCTCCAGGCACTGGCCTCCAGGCCGGATCGCCGGGCGCCCCGGGTTGTCCTGACCGGAACCATCACGGACTCCGTCCGGCAGGGCAACCCGGTGCCCGGCGTGGAAAGCTTCCTTGCCAAACCGATCAAGCGGGCCGCTATCGCCTCGATCATCGATCGTACCGTGTCCCGAACCGTCAGCCCGGTCCGGACTGCGGTTGCCACCAACAAGGATGCCCGAACCGCTCCCTCCACGCTCCGCATCCTCATCACCGAAGACAACGACATCAACCGCCGCCTCACCACGCTGATACTCAACAAGCTCGGCTACAAAGCCGAACTGGTTGTCAACGGACGGGAGGCAGTCGAGGCCTGCGAGCGCAAGGTCTACGATGTGATCCTGATGGACTGCCACATGCCGGAGATGGACGGCTACGACGCCACGCGGGCGATCCGGCGGGCCGAGGCCGCGAATGCCGGGCGCCAGCGCGTCCGCATCATCGCCCTCACGGCTGCCGCCATGAGCGGCGAGCGCGAGCGCTGCCTGGCCGTCGGCATGGACGACTACGTGTCCAAGCCGGTGAAGCCGGATCTTCTGCAGGCAGCCTTGGATCGGGCGGCTGCCGACATTCAGTCGGTCCCCGATCCTCTCGGAACACAGCCTGAACCCGCTGCCGAGCCCAACCCGGCCGAGGACGTTTCCCGCGAACTCACAACCGTTCGGGAAACCTGTTTGGCCCTGGCCGACGAACTGGGAAGCGAAGGCGTGGTCGAACTCCTGGAGGCGTTCGTCTCGGACACCCCTCAACGGTTGATCGAACTCGACCGCCTTTCATCCAGCACGGACTTCGTGACGCTCCGCCGCGCCGCGCACTCGCTCAAGGGGAGCTTCGCGCTATTCGGCTTCTTCACGCTGGAAGCCCTGAGTCTGAACATCGAGATCGCCGCCTCGGAGGACCGCACCGATGGTCAGGTGGCCGCCGCCGCCAGCCTCCACTCGCGCTTTTCGCAACTGTTCCCCCAACTGCAGCAGATGGTTGAAGAGTTCAGATCCCACCCTTGAAGCGGCTCGAAGTCCGCGAGCGCCCGGACGACCTCCCGAAGGAGATGCCGGAACCGCCCCGATCCTACTGGCCGATCCGGTAAAGGTGTGCCGCCGTGCGGATGAACAGGGCCCCGTCATCCACCGCATAGGATGCCAACGTCCGCTCCGCGAGGTCGTTCTTCGCCAGCAGTTCGAACTGGCGCCCGGGCTTCACCACGAATCCCACGCCCGCCTCGTTCTGGAAGTACAACCGGCCATCCGCGTAAACGATCGATGAGGAGAAGTCGCCGCCCAGGCGCTCGCTCCATACCACCTTGCCGTTGTCCGCCTCGATCGCGCTCGCGATACCCGCATCCGAGACGCAGTAGAGGAGGTCGTCCACCACGACCATGGAGGGCGTATTCGGGGCGCCCTTCGCCAAGGTCCAGGCCACGTGGCTCGCCGTGACGTCGCCCTGACCACCCGGACGGATGGCGTGGAGGATCGGACGATCATAGCCGCTGGCGACAAAGAGGAGTCCCCGGGCAAGGACCGGGCGCGGCACAACGGAATAGCCTTCGCCGTACAGGACGCGCCAGACCTCCCGGCCGTTGGTCGGATCGTAGGCGAGGGCGGCACCGCTCGCCGGGCTAACCACGAGCGCCTTGCCCTCCGATTCGATGACCAAGGGCGTGCAGAAGGAGAACTTCCGCTTGGCAGGCGTTTCGCGGGGCGTCTCCCAGCGGACTTTTCCATCCTTCGCGTCCAGGGCCACAAGGCGGGGTTCACTCGCGCCGTCGACCCCGAAGATCAGGAGGCCGTCCACCAGCACCGGCGAACCACCGTTGCCATGCACCGGCGTGTAGCGCACGGAATCCTGCCGCCAAACGACCTTCCCGGTCAGGTCCAAGGCAGCCGACCCATGATGTCCGAAGTGAACATACAACCGGTCCTCCGTGACGATCGGGGTGGGACTCGCCTGGCCGTTCTTCGAATGGATCGATGCCCCAGCGTCCGCGGTATCGAACAACGTCGTTTCCCAAAGCTGCTTGCCCGTGACCGCATCCAGCGCCAGCGCCTGCAGCGTCAGTCCACCCGATGCCTTCTGGATCGCCGTGGTCAGGTAGATCCGACCCGACCGGAGGACAGGTGACGACCAACCGGCGCCCGGGATTGGCTGCTTCCAGACGACGTGATTGGTCGGACTCCACGTGACCGGAAGATTCCGGGCGGTCGATTGCCCCATGGCAGCGGGGCCTCGAAACTCGGGCCAGTCTCCCGCCATCAGTGGAGTCGACAGCATCGACAGACCCGCAGCCAAGGCCAGGATTCCGGTTCCCATGGAGGCACTCATTCGACGCATGACGCCAAGCTATTCTCCCACGTTCCACCGAAGCAAGCCGGGTAGCAGCCGACTACTGAGGGTGGGGAGTTCTCAGTTCCCAGATTCCATTTCTGGAGACTGGTAGCTGGCCCCCCCTTCCATCCCCGCCTCGTCACCTCGTCGGCTACGGTAGCAGTCGACGTCAGGAGAATGTCCCGGCACCCAACCCACGTGCGATGCCGCCGCAGGCTTCCTCGGTCCGGGTTCCACCGAACTTCCGAAGTTCACCCGACCGAAGCCGCGGGAACGCATGGATCCGCTGCGGCTCGATGTACTCCCCGAGCAAGGCGCGGTTGGAAGCCGTCGAAGCGTCCGGGCCGGGAGCCTCCATCAGGACCACCTGGGCCCGAGCCCGAACCGCAGGCGACAGCGCCGCCCACACGAGCCGCACCTGACCCACCACGCCGATCCGATCCACGGCCACCACCACGGGCGCGGCGTTGAGTCGATCGATGACCTGCGGGGCATCGGTTCCTTCCATCAACGGGCTCAGCAATCCCCCGGCGCCTTCAATGACCGAAAACTGCAACCCCTGGGACGCCGCTTCGACGTGACCCGCGAGGGCCTCCAGGGTCACCCGGCGCCCCTCCTGCCGTGCCGCCAGCAGCGGCGCGATCGGCTCGGCGAAATGCCAGGGGTTGATGATATCGATCGGCACCTGCCGTTGCTGGGCCTCGTACAGACGCTCGGCATCCTCCCGGCTACCGGAGGCAAGGGGCTTGAAGCCAATCGAGGGAATCTCGTGACGTCGGAGCCAAGCCAGAAAGGCCGCCGTGAATACCGTCTTGCCAACGTCCGTGTCGGTGCCGGTGACGAAGACGTGTCGAAGAGCTGGAGACGCCGTGCGGCGCGGCTTTGAAAGGCTCATGAGGAAGGAACTCAAGCGGTGGGTTGCGAGCGCTTCTGAAGCGAGATCGACGAGAACTGCGGGGGCAGGACTCCGTTGGTGCTGCCCCGTCGATACCCAGCAAGATCCAGGGTGACGTGCAGATATCCGATCGCCTGAAACCGCAGCACCACCTCCGAATGAAGCCCCCCTCCAAGAAACCGGGCCAACTCGGCGACGCCCAACTCGATCCGGGCGAGCGATGCCGAGCCAGATTGATGATGCCGCACGCGGACGTCATGAAATCCTGCGCCCCGCAGGAAGTCTTCCGCCTGCTCGATCATCCGAAGCTTCTCCGGCGTCACGGATTCGCCCGTTGGAATCCTGGAACTCAGGCAGGCCATCTGCGGTTTGTCGGCAGTGGGGAGTCCCAATCGTGCACTCAGCGTCCGGATATCGTCCTTGGTCAACCCGGCCTCCTTCAGTGGTGCCCGGACCGCGAACTCCGATGCCGCCTGGGCGCCCGGACGATGATCCCCCACATCACTCGCGTTCTCGCCGTAAGCGACGACCGCGAATCCCTCCCCCCGGGCCAGCGGGCCCAGTTCGGTAAACAGGGCGTGCTTGCAGAAGTAGCAGCGGTTCGTCGGGTTCGCCAGGTACGACGGATTGTCGAACTCAGCCGTCTGGACGACCCGCACCGGGAATCCGAAGCGTTCGCCCAATTCAATCGCCTCCGCCAACTCCCGCCGGGGCAACGAGGCGGAGTCGGCGATGGCTGCCAACGCCCGGGCCCCGAGGACCTCGTGCGCCACCTTGGCGAGGAACACGGAATCCACCCCACCCGAATACGCCACAAGGCATGAGCCATAGCCCTTCAACAATTCACGCAACCGCTCATCCTTCGCTTCCAGCATCGGACCGAGTCTAAGGATGGTTGCCACCCGTGTCCATGAGCCCGCCGGCGTTGAGAAGGGGATCGGAGGGGCGACGTCCCCGGCGCCTCGGGAAAGGGCATGGGAGGGCAACGAGGACGTTACCGCCCCGGAATGGGAAACGGGACGATTCCCGGATCGCGATCACCCCGCTTCTCACTTCTTCCACCACTGCCGCATCAGGTCGTTGCCAGTAACGATGCCGGATTCAGCGAAGGCGACGGTTCCGAGGAACTGCAATGGGCGCCGGTCATCGCGATCCAACCGGAATACGAAGGCGTATCGCATGTAGTAGTCGCGCGGATCCAGCGTCGCGCTGGATCCGGGAGTGATGGGGGCCCGACTGAGTTCGCGGTCCGCTCCCACGAGACTGCATCGATCGCCAATGCCCAGAACCACAAACGACTCGTTCACGGTACCGCGTCGTGTGCCCTGGCCAAAGAGGGCGTCGGGGTCGATCCGACTGGTGTCGAGGGCAGCGACATCATCCGCAGCGAAACCTCCAGCATTTACGTCGAGGGCCTTGGTGTTCGACAGGGATTGCCAAGTCACGGCCTGACCGTCCGGGGCGGTATGCATCCAGGCGGTGGTGATCCCGTAACTGCTGAGGACAACTCGATCGGCGTTGTCGAGGTCCTTGGGTTTGAGTTGGCGTCGGGCCGCCGTGGGAATCGCGGAATAGAGGGTGTAAGGGGCCTCGATCAGCGAATCGTATCCGTCGGGAAAGCGGCCTGACCGGATACGGTGCCGCTCGAGGGCGCGGATCAGATCCATCGAGGAAGCACCCGCGACGGCGCTGCTGCTCCGCTGCATCAGGCCCGGGAAGAATGAGGACACCAACCCGGCGACGGCACTGAGGATTGCGATGACGGCCACCAGTTCGATCAAGGTGAGGCCGTCCCTGGAACTGACCCGGGCGGCCCCATGCCGCCCGGGTGATACGAATGGTTGCATGGGTTGCCCGCTGCTACAGCGGGAACCCAGAAAGGTTACAGCCGGGCCGCGAGAGATTTTTCGAGCTTCACCGAATCGGCGGCAAAGAGCCGGATTCCCTCCGACAGTTTCTCGGTGGCCATGGCATCTTCGTTGTGCATCCAGCGGAAGGTCCGTTCGTCCATGATGACGCGCTCGTCGGGCACAGTGGCGGACGCCACGGGGTCGAGTCGACGGGGTACCGCCCCTTCGTTCGAGGCCAACTCTTCCAGCAAGGCCGGACTGATCGTCAGAAGGTCGCAGCCAGCGAGTTCGAGGATCTCATCCCGGTTGCGGAACGACGCGCCCATGACCTCGGTCCCGTAGCCGAATTTCTTGTAGTACGAGTAGATCCGGGTGACGGACTGGACCCCGGGATCCTCGGATGGGGCGTATCCGGCAACGCCGGTGGACTTCTTGTACCAGTCCAGGATTCGGCCAACGAAGGGCGAGATCAACTGGACGCCGGCCTCGGCACAGGCAACGGCCTGGGCAAACGAGAACAGCAGGGTCAGGTTGGATCGGATGCCGTGCTGACGAAGGTGCCTGGCGGCTTCGATACCCTCCCAGGTCGCGGCCAACTTGATGAGGACGCGTTCCCGGGGAATACCGGCCTCCTCATAGAGGGAGATCAGGGTCAGGGCCTTCTCCACGCTCGCACGTGTATCGAAACTCAGTCGGGCGTCCACTTCGGTCGAGACCCGGTTGGGTACGATCTTCAGGATTTCCACGCCGAACGCGACCGCCAACCGGTCCATCGCGATGGACAGCGCCGTCGCAGGCGTGGACGTCGTTTGCTTTGCATCAGCGACGACGCGACCCACCAGATCCGCATACTCGGGCATCATCGCCGCCTTCAGGAGAAGACTGGGATTTGTCGTGGCATCCCGGGGTTGGTACTTGCGCATGGCAGCAAAGTCGCCGGTATCCGCCACCACGATCGAATGCTGCTTCAGGCCGTTCAGGAGGGTGCTCATGAGGGGTCTTATACGATGGTTTCCAGTGCCGCCAACCTAGCCGCACTCCCTCGTCCGCCCAGAGGAAAGTGAAAACCCCGCCCGGGTTGCCCTGCTCGCGATCCCGGATATGCTCTGCCGGTCATGAATCGTATCGGCCTTTCCAACCTTCCGGGCACCTCCGGAGGGCTGGCCCGGATCCTTGCCTTGTTCCTGCTGCTGGTTCCCGGCGCCAGCTTCGCAGCCAACCCCGCCACGCCGTCCGTGGATGAGATCATCGAGCGATTCCTCCGGCAGGCCCGGGCCGCCGCCGACACGGAGGCCCAGCACGAGATCTCGTATCACCGCCGCACCCGCATCGAGGAACTGGCCGACGATGGCGCCGTGCAGCAGACCCGATCCAAGGAACACGCCGTCACCAACCGCGCCGGTGTCATCCGGGCCGTGCTGGTGAAGGTCGATGAGCGCGCCCCCTCAGACCGCGAATCCCGTTCCGACCGCAAGACCGATACCGATGCCCGCCGCGAATCGGGCCGTCGGCGGAATGGCCCCGATTTCCTGGATGAAGGCTTGGTGCGCCGGTTCCAGTATACCCTCGAAGGAGAGGAGAGGATCGACGGACGCCGGGTCTTCCGGTTGGCGTATGAACCCCGACCCGCGGCGTCGGGAACCGGGAAGGACTTTGAACGGATCCTTTCGCTGCTCCACGGCCACCTCTGGATCGATGCCGAACAGTACGAACTGGTGAAGGTCGAAGCCCGCCTGCGTTCAGCCCTCAAGCTTCTCGGCGGCATCGCCGGCTCCCTCAACCGTCTGGATTTCGCGATCGTACGTCGCCCGGTCCGCGACGGTCACTGGGCCAACGTCCTGCTGACCAGCCAGGCAGAAGGTCGAAAGCTCTTCAGCGTGTTTCGCGCGCGCATCCAGGTCGAACAGGATGAGTTCCAGGTCCGGCCACTCACCCCGACTCCCGGCTCCTGAGGTCCAGCGTCAACCGTTCGAAGGACCTTCGGCCGAACCCTTCAGTCCACGGAGTCGTGCGCGGATCGGCCGGAAGGCCGGATGGGCCCGCAGATCTGCGAGGTCCGGATCGCTCTGGAGCGAGTGGACGTCGTTGAAACCCAACTCCAGGGCCGAGGACAGTTCGGCAGCGGCCTGCTCGAACTTCCGGGAAAGAGTCAGCGAACACGCGAGGTTGTAGCGGACCTCAGGGTCGGAGGGTCGCAACGCCTTCAACCGCTCGTCCAGCCCGACAACCTCCTCCACGCGCCCCAACTGCATCTGCAGGTCCGCCAGTTCTTCCAATGCTTCGATGTAGCCGGAATCGCGCTTGAGCAAGCCTTGGAGGAACCCCACCTGAAGCTCCAATCCGCGCATCTCGGCGCGGGACAATCTGTTTTTCGAACGTGCCATCCGGCCCCACCAATCTCCGGAAGCCACGCCAACGCGTCAAGGGGCGCGCCCGGCAAACTCTTCCCTAAGCCTCCAGTTGCAGGCTGTCGGCGGCCACGGCCCGCCAGAATCTCCGGGCGGCCTCCGCCCGGGGATCAAATCCCAGCCTCGGAAGCGCATCCATCTGTCCCAGGATCCGACTCACCAGGAAAGCCATCGCCGACCGGACCAAGCCTGCGTTCTCCCGTCGAAAACGCCGCAAAGTCTCCGCTCCGGGCGCCTGCGGCCCCGCCAGATACTTCAGGCATCCATCGACCCCAACCCGATCCGCAATCTCGTCGGAGCCATACCAACCCCGGGCCATGGCATAGGCGTAGACCGAAAGCAGTTGGGGAACGCTGAATTGGGTGCCACCGAACGCAAACCACTGCACAGACGGCTCCGCGGCCTGCGCCGCCTCCAGGGCGAGGTGCATCAACCGCACCGCCCCGTGCAACTCGGCGAGGTCCTCCACCACAATGGAGCCTCCCGCGCCGCTCGAAGCCTGATTCCCGAACCCGTTCATGGGCCGGACAATGCCGCTGCCAAGTCACGGACGCGTGTCGGCCCGGTCAAGAAGCCGGAGCAGATCCCGCCGATTCACGGACGGCTGATCCAGGACGGATCCAACTCCGCGTGCCGAATGTTGCCGCCGGCCTTCGTCCGGACGCTGTAGCTCACGTGGATCCGCCCATTCCGCGCCTGGATCGCGCTGGGATATCCGAAGGAGTCCGTTCCAGGTGCGGCCTCTTCCAGCGCCCGTCGCGCCGGCCAGGTGCGGCCTTCGTCCGACGACATCCACAAGGCCAGCCGATGCCGCCCTTCCTCGGTGTCGTTCCCCACGTACAACCAACGGCCATCCTTCAGCCGGATCACATCGGCACCGGAACCCGGGTTCGGGATCAAGCTGTCCTGCACCGGACCCCAGGTCGCGCCGCGATCCTTCGACTCGGACATCAGGAGGCGCTTGGGCGGTGGACCGTTGTCCCGCATGTAGGTCACCAGCGACCCATCCTGCCGGGCGACGATCGAGGGTTGGATGTTCCCGCCCCCCACCAGCGGCGGGCTGGTCGCCCAAGTGGCGCCGGAATCATCCGAGTACGCGAAGAGGGAGGTGGAAAACCCGTCGTGGTAGAGCGGAACCAGGATCCGGCCGCCGGCGATCACCTGCGGGTGGGCCCGCGTCATCCAGCCCAGGCGGAGGTACAGCTTGTTCGTCGACTGGAGCCGGAAGGCGTCCAGGTAATCCTGGACCTCGCGCTTGGTCTGGTCTGACCACGAGGATTGCCGCGCTTCGGTCTCGAGACCGGCCAGGAGTGGCGTCACCGCCTTCTCAAACTCGGCTCCAGGCGTCACGTGCAGGACCTCCGAACGTTCCCACTTCGGCGCCCCCGCTCGTCGGTAATCGTGGCTGACGTGGACCTTCATCAGCGCGCTTTCCCAGAGGTTCGCCAGGATCGTCGGGTACAGGAGCCACAACCGCTCCTCCGAATCCACGAAAAGGCAGGGGTTCGTATCCGGATAACCCGGCGTGTCCGCCATCACGAACCGCGGCTGCCAAGCCCCCCCGCGTCGGCCCCGACGCGATCCCTCGATCCGAACGTCATCCGACTTGCGCTCCCCGGATCCGTGAAACCAGGTCACCAACAGCTGCCCATCCGGCAACTCCACGATGCAGGAACCGTGGTTGTGCCACGTTTCCGGCGGAAAGAGGTCCGTCCGGATCGGTTCGGAAGGAGCAGCGGCCTGGCCCATCCCGGCCGCCAACAACAGCAGGACCCAACCGGCCACCCAACCCCGCCAGTTGACGGCCCGGTTTTCCATGGCGTCAGCGAAGCATCTGCTTCTCCAGATAGCTCACCGTCTGCCGGACGTTCGCGTCCACTTCCATCCGGTCCTTCACCTGACGACAGGCGTGCAGGACCGTGCCGTGGTCCCGGCCACCGAAGGCGTCGCCAATGGCACTGAGCGACGACTCGGTCAACTGACGGGCCAGGTACATCGCGACCTGACGCGGGAAGGCGATGTTCTCCGGGCGACGCTTGGACGTCATGTCTGCCAACCGGATGTCGTAGTGATCGGCCACCCGCTTCTGGATGGAATCGATCGAAATCGTCTGGCGGCCCTCTTCTTGAAGGATCTCCCGCAGCAGGGACTCGACGGTTTCGAGCGTCAGCGGGCGACCGGTCAACTGGGCATAGGATGCCACCCGCGTGAACGCGCCTTCGAGACGACGCACGTTGGTCCGGATCCTCGAGGCGAGGAAGTTCGTGATCTCCACCGGGATTGGGAACCCGAGCGACTTCTCCTTGTTGCGCAGGATCGCCATGCGGGTCTCGACGTCGGGCGGTTGGACGTCGGCGGTCTGGCCCCACTCGAAACGCGAGATGAGCCGTTGCTCCAGACCCTGGATCTCGCTCGCCGGGCGGTCGCAGGACAGGACGATCTGCTTCCGGGCTTCGTGCAGGGCGTTGAACGTATGGAAGAACTCTTCCTGGATACGCTCCTTGCCGCCGAGGAACTGGATGTCGTCGACCAGCAGCAAGTCCAGCATCCGGTACCGCCGCCGGAACTTCACCAGCGAGTTCGTCTGCAAGGCCTCGATGAACTCGTTCATGAACCGCTCGCAGCTCAGGTAGGCCACCCGCGCCCCGCGACGGCTCTGCAGCACATGGTGTCCGATGGCATGCAGGAGGTGGGTCTTGCCCAGTCCGACTCCGCCGAACAGGAACAGGGGATTGAACGAACGCCCCGGATTGTGGGCCACCGCCAGCGCCGTGCTGTGGGCGAACTGGTTGTTGTCCCCGACCACGAAGGTCTCGAACGTATTGCCCGGGTTGAAGGGCGGTTCACCCCGGCCGACCCCTTCGACCTCCGGCTCAGGCTTGGCCTTCGGTTCCACCGGAGGCATCGCCGGTCCGGAATCGCTGCCGACGGACGCCATCCCGGGCAGGCTCATCGTCTCCTGCGTCGCCGGCCGCACGCCGGCATCCACCAGGAACTCCACCTGCATGGGACGCACCGCGGCCCGACTGACCACGGAGCGGAGCAGGTCGAGGTAGTTGTCCCTCAGCCACAGCTCGCAGAACTCATCCGAAACCAGCAGCTGAAGGGAGTCGCCCTCCGACTGGCCGGCGCGAACCGGCGCGAACCACAGAGAATAGATTTCCGCCTTCAACATGCCCCGCAGGAGTTCCTGCGCGGCGGACCAGACGGCTTCGGCGTTCAACGACATGAGGGACCTCAAGAGTTGGGAGGTTCAGAATGAAAACAAGGGTTTATTCACCTGCCCACGTTTCCAGACCGTAACCGACATCCATCCAGCGATTTGCACGCCCGCCTCCAGCGCCGGGATCGCTCCGGAATGCTGGAAAAAGGCCCCGGAGATCCCTCCGGAAAAACCATTCAAATCGCTCATCACCATATATTTAAGACAGATTCCACTAACCCGATGCTCCCTCCGGACGTTCCGGACCCGAAAAGATCCACTCCGGCGGAGGGCGAGGCTTGTAGGCCACCCGCACCAGTCGAACGAGGGAAACATATTCGTCATTGTTCCCAAGTTATTCACAGGTCCGATTTACCCGGTATTTGCCCCTGTTTTTCGATTTCGAACCCGGCCATGACTGGGTCCCGGATTTCAGGCTCACCCCAGCCCCGCAGACGCCCCCGGCGTCAAGCTTTCACACCACCAAAATCGCCTCCGCCCCACCCCTACGCCCAGCTAACCTTCGAATCCGCCCGTTACCGGAATCCCGCCTCTCCGCAGTCTACTGCCGTCCAGCATCAGGCAACGGGCAACTCCCGATCACGGAGGCCTCGTTCTTGTTCGCGCACAAACGGGCCAACCGGAACTCGGAACAAAGCGGCGCCAACTCCAACTTCAACCGATCAAGCTTCGGGTACTCCTCCACACCCTTGAACTTGATCGTGACCACAAACCGCCGCGCCCACCCCTTCCGCACCCAGTCGATCGCGAGTCCGATGCTGCGATCCGGCGCTGCGATCACATCGCACACCAACCAGTCCACCGGTGCGGAGGGTTGGAAGGAGAACGCGTCCCCGCGGTGGAACGTGACGTTCGGATTCCGCATCAGGTCCTCGCGGAGTTCGGTCCGATCCACCGAGGTCACCCGGGCGCCCCGTCGCACCGCCACGTAAGTCCAACTCCCCGGGCAGGCACCCAGGTCCACGACCGTCTCACCGGCTTGGATCCGCGCCCCCAACCGGAACTCGGACTCCACCAGCTTCGCAAACGCCCGACTGGGAGCTGCCTTGTCGACCGCCACCGGAATCCGCCCCAACGGAAACGGCACGAGCCCCGACCGCCATGCATGCGCCACGGGCGACGGAGCGACCGAGAGCACGGCCGATTCCTGGGACGTCAACAGCAGTTGAAGCCACGACTCATTCGGAACCACCGGGCCCGGCGCGGTCAGGCGGGTCCGAAGGCGTGACCGGCGCCGTTTCCGGAGGATCTCCACGACCGCCTCGTCGATCATGGCGCACCGGTGTTCGCCGGCCGTTCCCTGACCAAAGCAGGGCGTCACGTCCATCCGCCACGGAGCATCGTCGGGAAAGTGATCCAGGATCCGTTGCGCCAGCGCCTCGGCCATCACACGGATCGACGGCACGGCCACTGACTCGGCATTGGGAAGGGCCTGCCCTGCGAAAGCCATGGGCAGCATTCCCGCCTCAGGCACTTCGTCGATGCCCAGGAAACCCGGCGCCAGACGCCTCAACGATCGACCGGGAAAGGCCCGGAGCAACTCGGCCTCCAGGAACGAAACGGAGTCGTCGGGACTCCACCAGGCATGCATCCGATGAAAGGAGGGAAAGGGAAGGAAGGTTGGGGTGACCGACGGGACTCGAACCCGCAACAACCAGAACCACAATCTGGAGCTCTACCATTGAGCTACGGCCACCACCACAGGGGGCGAACGCTAGGAATGCCCTCGCACTCCGTCAAGTCCGGGTTCTGGGACTTCGAAGGTCTCGGCTTTGAGGAGGTCTGGAACCCGCTTTCCGGACGGACGGTTCCCGCAGGCGCGGTCTACCCGCGCTATGCGGACATCGCGGCCCCGATCCAGTTCTCAAACGGAGGCCGCGGGGGCCGCGCCTAGGTCCCCGTCTTCCCCCGCGCCCGCAACGTCAGCACCGCCGGCAGGAACGTCAGGCCTGCCGTCATGCAGGTCGCCGTGCCGACTGCCATGATCCATCCGAGGCTCTGGATGCCCTGATGCTCGCCCACGATCAGGCTGCCGAAGCCCGCGATTGTCGTCAGGCCCGACACCAGCACGGCCTTGCCCGTGCTTTTCGCCAGGATGCTGGGGTTCTTCTCTTCGGCGAACCGGTTGAGGATGTGGATTCCGTTCGTCACGCCGATGCCGATCACCAGCGGCAGCGTCATGATGTTGGCCGGATTGAACGGAATGCCGGTCCAACCCATGAATCCCACCATCCACAGCGTCCCGATCGCCACCGGCAGCAACGAAAGCAGCACCGGCCCCAAGGACCGAAAATGGATGAACACCAGGATCACGATCGCACCCAGCGCCCACCAGGCCGCCTCGACGTACGAGTTCTTCAGCAGCGACGTGTACTCGTACAGCTGCACGGGCGTTCCCGTAACCTTCGGATCAATCGTCCGCAACTCCCGCACGAACGTCGCCTGCTCCTCCCGGCTCCAGACATCGTATTTCGGATACACCTGCACGAGGTGCTTGCCGGTCTTGCCGACGAAACGGTTCCGCAACTGCGCCGGAAGATCCTCCACGCGCAGCGGACCCGAATCGTCCTGATCCCGGATCGCCATCAGTGTCTCCTGCACGTCGCCGAGGAACGCGCGCTGGAACGCGCCGAGCTTGATGGCATTGGCCTCGCGGTTGCCCCGGAACATCGCCACCCGCATTTCCCTCGCCGCAGCCCCAATCGACTTCAGGCGCGACGCGAGTTCGGGGTCCTTCAACTTCACGACCTCATCCGACGCCAGCCCCATGTACCCGGCGAACGCCCACAGACGTTGGCTCAACTCCGTGAGGTCCACCGGTCCGGGATCGAGCGGCGCGAACTTCAACCCCGCGAGATTCGAACGGGCTGACCGCACCAACTCGAGCTTCACCCGCTGGTCCTCGGAAAGGTAACGCGCCATCGAATCCGTCGACGAAACGCTCGGCAGCGCCCGCACCTTCGCCTCCAACTCCGCCGCGTGTTCCAGCGAATCCGCCACCAACGCCCCGAACAAAACTGACTTCTCCGACGACCCGATCAGCTTGTGCTCGAACACCACCGCCGGAAGCCCGGCGCTCTGCATGTTCAGGAGGTTGTAGTCGAATCGCACGGAAGGCAGTCGCACCGCCGCGAGCACGCACAACGCCGCCACCACGCCGATCACCGTCCACGGCCGATCCAGCCACATCCGCTCCAACCGCGCCCGGGCGTCCACCGGTTCGACCGGTTCCGCTCCGGCTTCGAACGAGACCCGTGCGCCGGCGACCTCATCGATCCGGTTCTGGCGCCCCCGCAGCAACAGCACCGGCAAGACCGTGATCATCGGCACCAGACACAGCAGCAGGCCGCCGCCCGAGATCACGCCCATCTCCTGGATCCCACGGAAGTCGGTCAACGACATCGCGAGAAACGCGCCCGCCGTCGTGAAGCAACCCGTGAAGATGCCCTGCCCCGTGTAGACCACCGCCTTGAACATCGAATCCTGCTCCGTCCGCCCATGACGCAACTCCTCCTCGTACCGCGTCACCAGATGCACCCCGAAGTCGATCGCCAACCCGATCAGCATCGGCGCAAAGGTGATCGTCAGGATGTTGAGATGCCCCACGACCAACGTGGTGTATCCCATCGTGTAACCCAGCCCGATCACCAGGCAGAGCATCGCCTTCAACGGCCGCCCGGTCTGCCGATAACCCACCACGAAGATCACCGCGCAGATCACCAGCGACAACAACGTCGCCACCGTCGAGTCCTTCTCCGACTGGTTCATCTCGTCCAACGCCAGGACGCTCTCCCCCGTCACTCCCATGTTGACGCCCGGCACCTCCGCGCTGACCTCGACCACCAACTCACGGATCCGCCGGATGGCCGCCTGGTTCGCCGATCCCTGCCGAGACGAACGCGTCTCTTCGATCCGCTTCGGCGTCGCGTCCGCCGGTTTTCCCCAGATCTGTTCCCACAACGACGGCTTCACGTCCGCAGCCGTCACCTGCACCAACGGGGGCTTTGCGGACACCAGATAGATCCGGCCGTTCCCCAACGTGATGTACTTCGCACGCTCCGCTTCCGCACCGCCTCCAAACAATGCCTCGACTCCCGGCGACGGCGGATTGCCCGGACGCGACAGCGAGTCCGTCGCCATCCGCAACAGCCGTTCCATCGCCGGCAACGCCTTCACGAACGACTCCGTCTTCTCCGACCGTTCCCGTCCGCTCGTCCGAATCAGGAAGTTCACCTGCCGGAACAACGACGCCATGTTCGTCGACCCCATGAACTGATCCATGAACGGCCGGTAATCTCCCAGCGCCTTCGAGAACTCGACGAGGTTGGTCTCCGGGAAGAACAGCAGCGCCTTCTTCCCCATCAGCCGCAGGTCACCCTTGAAGAAAACGTCCCCGAACACATTCGTCGGATTCCGCGACACCGATTCCGCCTCCAACCGCGCCCCCAACCGCTCCACCACCTGCCGGTTCTTCTCCGTGTCGTCACTCTCGACGACGACCACGATGTCGTCCTGGCTCGGGAACTCGCGCTGCATCGCCAGGAAGTTCCGATGCGACGGCTTGTCCTCGCCCACCAGCGAGTTCCGATCCATGTCGAACTCCAACTGGAACACGGTGAATGCGACGCACGCGAGGAACAGCACGACCTGCGGCCACAGGAACCACCCCGGCCGCCGCACCAACGCACCCGCCAGCCAGGTCAATAGCCGGATCGCCAACGATGGCTTCTCCCCGGAACTCATCGGCTCACGCTCCCGCGCTTCCCGTCAGGTCCGCGCCGGCGAACGACCCGGTTCGCCGAGGTTCCATGAACCCCGTCGTCCAAAGCTCCGCCACCGCCCATGTACCTTCCCAATCGCATCAAGTCCCCCAACCCTGCCACCCCGCCCGCCGGATGTCAGGAGTTGGATTCAGGACCGCCCCTTCAACTCAGCCATCAGCTCACGCAGCCCGATCGATTCGATCCCCTTCGCCAAGGGGTGCCGCCCACTGCCCGAGTGCACGATCCAGCCCCACGCCACTTCCAGGTCGCGACTCGCCTCGTGGAAGCCCCTCGACGGAACCGCATCTGCGCTGCGCTTAATCTCCACCGCCCACCGACTTCCACCCGGAAACTCGAGCACCAGATCCACCTCGGCCCCTCCCGATGTCCGATAGTAGCCTGGCACAGTGCCAATGGGGGCCACGGCCAACAGACTTTCCATCACGAAACCCTCCCAACTCCCCCCGACTGCCGGATGCCCCAGCAACCCATCCCGATCGCGGATTCCCAGCAGCGCGTGCAACAATCCGCTGTCGCGGATGTACACCTTCGGCGACTTCACCAACCGCTTGCCCACGTTGACATGGTACGAGGCCAACCGACGGACCAGGAACAGGTCGACCAACAGGTCGGTGTATCGACTCACCGTCTGCCCGCTGATCTCGAGCCCCGCACCCAACTTCGCCGCGTTGTGGACCCCGCCCTGCGAATGGGCCAGCATCGTCCAGAACCGCCGCAACGTCTCGGCCGGGATCCTCGGACCAAACTGCGGAATGTCGCGCTCCAGATAAGTCCGGATCAGGTCCTGTCGCCACTCCATGCTCTCCGTCCCGGTGCGCGCCAGGAAGCTGTCCGGAAATCCACCCCGGACCCACAGCCGCTCATCATCGCCCGGATCCACCTCGCCGGCATGGACTGGTCCCATGTCCAGGTAACTGATCCGACCCGCCAGGCTCTCCCCACTTTGCCGCAGAAGTTCCGTCGAGGCCGAGCCCAGGATCAGGAACCGTCCGGTCCGGTGCCCGCGTCGACGCCCCTCGTCGATGACCCCGCGCAGTACCGGGAAGAGGTCCGGCGTCCGATGAACCTCGTCCAGGATCACCAACCGATCCTCCACCTGCGACAGGTACGCCGCTGGATCGTTGAGCCTGGCCCGGTCCGAGGTCTTCTGCAGGTCGAGATAGACGGCGTTGGACTGTCGGGCGATCTCCAGCGCTAGCGTCGTCTTCCCCACCTGCCTCGGCCCCAGCAAGGCCACCGCCGCCTGACGACCCAGCGCGTCACGGACTGCAGGGAGGATGGCTCGATCGATCATCCATGCAAATCTTCCACGGCGTGGAAGATTTGCAATGTTGTAGAGGGGGAGGGGATTGAGGTCTGAAGCTTCACGTTTGAAGGCCGGGTGCCCCCACCCGGCGGGTTCATGATGCGCCGCGTGAGGGCACGCGGCCTACAGCCCGCATGGCATCCAACCTCCGGGATCGCCCTTCAAACTTGAATCTGAAATCTTCAAACTCCTCCCCAATGAAGCGCCCCTTCCTCCTCGGCCTTGCCCTCATCGCCGCCCTCGCCGCGCGCTTCTCCCTGCTCGCCGCCACGACCCAGCGCCCCAACATCCTCATCGTTCTCAGCGACGACGTCGGTTTCTCCGACATCGGCTGCTACGGCGGCGAGATCCACACTCCGAACCTCGACGCCCTCGCACGCGACGGCATCCGCTTCACCCAGTTCTACAACACCGCCCGGTGCTGCCCCACCCGGGCCTCGCTCCTCACCGGACTCCATCCGCATCAGGCTGGCGTCGGACACATGATGGAAGACCGCGGCCTGACTGGTTATCGCGGCCGACTCAACCGCCAGAGCGTCACCCTGGCCGAGGCGCTCAAGCCCGCCGGTTACCGCAGTTACGCCGTCGGCAAGTGGCACGTCACTCCGGGCCAGGGACCCAAGGTGCTCGCCGAAACCAACAACTGGCCGCTCCAGCGCGGTTTCGACCGCTTCTACGGAACGATCCACGGCGCCGGCAGCTACTTCGATCCCAGCTCCCTCGTCCGCGACAACCGTCTCATCACCGTCGACAACGACCCCGGTTATCATCCCGCCACGTTCTACTACACCGACGCCATCGCCGAGCACGCCGTCCGCTTCATCCGCGACCATGCCCGCGACCGCAAGGACCAGCCTTTCCTCCTCTACACCGCGTTCACCGCCGCCCATTGGCCGCTCCACGCCAAGGAATCCGACATCGCGAAGTACAAGGGCCGATACGACGCCGGATACGAACCCATCCGCGCAGCCCGTCGCACGAAGCTCCGCGAACTCGGTCTCCTCGACGACCGCTGGGCTCCCGTCCCGCCCGCCGAATCGTGGGACAAGGTCACCGACAAGGCCTTCGAGAGCCGTTGCATGGAAGTCTACGCCGCCCAGGTCGACTCGTTGGACCAGGGCATCGGCCGGATCGTCGCCGAACTGAAGGCCCACGGGCAGCTCGACAACACGCTCATCCTGTATCTCCAGGACAACGGCGCCTGCGCCGAAGGAAACGGCCGCGGCAACAAACCCACCGCCCGCGCCAACCAACCTTCCCTGCCTCCGATGCCCCCCGACGAACAACCGTTCGGCAGCCAACCGAGGCAGACCCGCGACGGGTACCCCGTGCGCCAGGGCATCGGCGTCCTGCCCGGCGGACCCGATACCTACATCGCCTACGGTCGCGGTTGGGCGAACGTCAGCAGCACGCCCTTCCGCGAGTACAAGCATTGGACCCACGAAGGTGGCATCGCCACGCCGTTGATCGCCCACTGGCCCGCCGGCATGGCCGCCAACCGCAAGGGCCAACTCGAAGCGCAGCCCGGCCAACTCACCGACATCATGGCCACCTGCATCGACCTCGCCGGAGCCACTTACCCCGGCACACTCGGCGGCGAAACCATCCAGCCCATGGAAGGCACCAGCCTCCGGCCCGCCTTTCGAGGTGAACCCCTCCAACGCACCCGTCCCCTCGTCTGGGAACACGAGGGCAACCGCGCCATCCGCGACGGCCGATGGAAGCTGGTCGCGAAGGAGAACCAACCCTGGGAACTGTACGACCTCGACGCCGACCGTTCCGAATCCCACGACCTCGCCGCCCAACACCCCGACCGCGTCCAACGCATGTCCGCCGACTGGGACACCTGGGCCGCACGCGCCCACGTCCTCCCCCTCGGCGCCTGGCGCGGGACTGCAAAGTAGGAATCCGCCTTCGACCACCTCTGCCCCTTCGCCGCGTCGCCCCACCCTGAACCAGAACAGGCCGAACTACCGGCCTCCCGGCGCAGGGCGAGCCGCCCCGGCGATCGCACCGCCCTCCCGGACCCCAACGCGCCGCACGAGCCACAGGGTCAGCAGTGCCGCTGCCACCGCCATCCATCCCAACCGGTCGAAATGCCGGAGCGAACCATCGTCGGCCTTGGTCACCATCCAGCCTCCGATTCCAGAACTCAGACCGCCCGCCAGGTCCCGCACGCAGCCGTTGAGGCTCATGAACGCACCCCGATCGCGCGGTTGGACGGCCATGGATTGGATCGCCTGCCCGGGTACGAACCGTCCGCTCCCGAACACGAAGTACGAACCCGTCACGGCGATGATGGCCCACACCGGCGAGGGCGGTGCGAGCGCGATGGCCAGTGTCACGGCAATCGCGGCCCACACCAGCACGCTGAACACCCGCACCTTCCCGTGTTCGTCCGCCCACCGCCCGATCAAGGGCCCGCTGATCCACGAAAGCACTCCGCCCGTCAGGTAGACCGCGGGCACCAACTCGCGCGGCAGCTTCAGGTCCACCACCAGATGCGGCGCCAACAAAGGGATGATCGCAAAGTGACCGAAGACCAGCGTCGCCATGAACAGCAACCCGCGCCGCGCGTTGGCATCGCCGAGCAGCGCCAGAAACCGCTTGAGCCCTGGACTCGACGCATCCGCCAGGTGCCCGCGCACAGGCGGCAGGAACTTCCACAACAGGATCCAGTTCACCATCGCCAACCCGGCCAGCACGAGGAACGGCGCCTCCCACTCGAACTTCTGCGCCAGGTACAAACCGAACGGCACCCCGACCGCCGCCGCCGCCGAGAACGATGTCCCCACCAACCCCATCGCCGCCCCGCGCCGCTCCGGCGGAACGACGTCCGCCGCGATCGTCATCACCGCCCCACCCGCGATCCCGCCAAACATCCCGCACAACGCCCGCGCCAGCAGCAGCGTGTCCGGCGACCGCGCCACCGAACACGCCAGCGTCGCCAACCCGAATCCCGCATAGGTCCACAGCAGCACCGGGCGACGGTCATGACGATCCACGAACGGCGCCGCCGCCAACCCGGCGATGCCCGCCGTCAACGTGTACATCCACACCAAGCGGCTGAACTCCGAGGTATCGATCCGCCACAGGTCCATCAATTGCGGACCCAGCGGCATCATGATCATGAAGTCCACGACGTGCGTGAACTGCACCAGCGCCAGCAGGATGAGGAGGAACCTCTCCGATGGCGCCTTCATGCAGCAAGCGGCCGCCTCACGCGCCTACCAGTTCCCGGATCGGCGTCCCGCCATCCGTCAATGGCCTCGGCCGCCCCAGCGGATCCAGGAACTCCGCACTGGGCGACAATCCAAGCAGATGGAAGATCGTCGCCGCCAGGTCCCGCGGTCGGATCGGTCGCGAGTCCGGCAACCCGCCGATGCGGTCGCTCGACCCGACCACCTGTCCACCCGGGATTCCCGCGCCCGCCAGCGCGATCGAAAAGCACGAGCCCCAGTGGTCGCGCCCGCCCACCGCATTGATCTTCGGCGAACGCCCGAATTCGCCCATCGCGATCACCAGCGTCTCGTCCAGCAAGCCTCGGTCACGCAGATCCTCGATCAACGTCGCATAGGTCCGGTCAAACTGCGGGCACAACACGTCCCGCACCCGGCTCGCGTTCGAGGCGTGCGTGTCCCACAACGGACTCCCCGCGACCTCCGCCTTGCCTTCGCGCGGCCAGTTGACCTGCACCAACCGAGTCCCCGCCTCCACCAACCGACGCGCCAACAGCGCGCTCTGCCCGAACTTGTGCAGTCCGTACTGCTGCCGCAGCGCCAGCGACTCCAACTCCAGTTCAAACGCCTTGCGGCTCGCCTCCGCGTGCAACAAGTCGAAGGCCTTGCGCTGCGAATGATCCCAGCCCGACACCGGTGCGCTCGACTCCCCCGCCCGGAAATGCGCGTTCAACTGCTTCAACAGGTCGTGCCGGTCCTGCAACCGCACATCCGAAATCCCAGCCTGCCGGCTCAACCCTTCGATCTGGATCGGCAGCACCGTCGGATCACACCGCATCAGCATCGGATTCCAGATCGGCCCCATCAATCCGCCGTCCTGCCCAGGCCACAGGATGTTGCCGTCGTTCCCCAACGGCTCCGGCAGCACCACCGAGGACATCGGCGAACGCGTGCTCGGCTTCATCGCGCCGACCACCGCCGCGAGGCTCGGCCAATCCTGCGGTCCCGGCGGAACATTCTCCGCCTTCGTCATCGGCTCGTACCCGGTCAGCATGAACGCCCCACTCGTCGAGTGCGCGTCAATCTCCGTTGTCATCGACCGGATCACCGCAATCCGATGCGCCACCCGCGCCGTGTAAGGCAGCGTCTCGCAGAAATGCGTGCCCGGAACGCTCGTGCGGATCGACCGGAACACATCCCGGATCTCCGAAGGCGCATCCGGCTTCGGATCGAAGGTCTCATGCTGGGGAGGCCCACCCGCAAGAAACAACAGGATGCACGAACGCGCCCGGCCAAAGCTTGCCGACGCCCCGCCCGGCTCCGACGCCCGCACGCCCGTGGAAAACAGGTTCGACAACGTCACCCCGAACAACCCCAGCCCACCCATGCGCAACCAGTCCCTCCGGCCAACCAGGGGCCCGGGGCAAGGATCGTGATGTCGGTGACTCGGCATGGGCGTGTCTCGTCCCAATCGTCCTCTCCCCAGCCCCGCCCGCAACAAGAAGTTTTGCGCCGATGGGTGGGGCGAGACTCCGTCGTGCCGTTCCCCCGTCCGCCTCCCCTCGTACTCGTACTCAGCCCGAAGGGCGGTACTCGTACTCGACACCCTCACGCCACTCCCACGCCCCTCACTCGAATCCCAGCGGCTCGAGTACGAGTACCCCCCATCGATAACCGCTCTCCAAGGGAACCCCTCAATCCCCATCCTCCCTCCCGAAGACCCGAATTCCGTCGAGCCATTCGACCCCGTCCGCCTCCCCTCGTACTCGTACTCAGCCCGCAGGGCGGTACTCGTACTCGACACCCTCACACCACTCCCACGCCCCTCACTCGAATCCCATCGGCTCGAGTACGAGTACGAGTACCCTCCATCGAAAGCCGCTCTCCAAGGGAACCCCTCAATCCCCATCCTCCCTCCCGAAGACCCGAATTCCGTCGTGCCGTTCGACCCCGTCC
>CAIMMI010000168.1 GCA_903842505.1 uncultured Verrucomicrobiota bacterium
CACCACAGAGGACAGGGAGGGGGCGGGGAGGGTTTTTACAACGGAGGGAGCTGAGGCAGCAGAAGGGGGCGGTGGTGGGTTTGGTGGGCGTTGCTTTCGTTGCTTTCGTTGTTGTTGAAAGTGCTCGGTGAGTTCGGTGAGAGCTGTGGGGGAGGTGGGTGTGATTGCCGGGATCGAGTACGAGTACCGCCCTGCGGGCTGAGTACGAGTACGAGTACGAGCCGGCTTGAAAGCTGCCACTTCGCGCCCGGCTCGACGGAGTCTCGCCCCACCCCCTGGTCTGGAAACTCTCCCTGGGCCCGCCTCGTTACCTCGGCGGCTACCGTGCATCTGGCTTGAAAGCTGCGACTTCAGCACCGGGCCGATGCTTCGGAGAGGAGTGCGTGCCAGTCGGTGAAGACGCGTTCCATGCTGAAGCGTTCGCGGACGGTACGGGAGGCGGCTTCGAGGATGGTGGGGCGGGAGTTGGGGTGGTTTAGAAGGCGTTCGAGGGCGTGGGTGGTTCCGGCGACATCGCCCGGTTGGACGAGCAGGCCGTCGACGCCGTCGGTGACGATCTCGGGCACGCCACCGCCGCGGGCGGCGACGACGGGAACCTCCAGGGCCATGGCTTCGATCAGGACGCGTCCGAAGGGTTCGGGTTTGGTGGAGGCGTGGATCAGGACGTCGAGGGAGGAGATGGCGGAGGCGATATCCGGTTGGAACGGGACGAAGTGGACGCGTTGGGTCAGGCTGTGGTGCTGGACGAATTCCCGGAGGTGGGTTTCGAACGGGGCGTCCTCATTGAAGGCGCCGCCGATGATGGCGAATTGGCCGGGACGGCCGGACTTCGCCCATTGGGCGGCGACGCGGAGGAAGATGTCCTGACCCTTCCAGGGGGTGAGGCGACCGACGATGCCGAAGAGCGGTTCCGAGTCGGGGAGACCGAGTTGGGCGCGGAGGGGGCGTCGGGGATCGCGTCGGTAGCGGGCGAGCGGGATGCCGTTGTGGACCGTGCGGACGGCGTTTGCGGGAACGCCCTCGCGGATCAGGGCCTGCTGGCCGAATTGCGAAACTGCGGCCAGACGGGGTTGCAATCGACGGGCACGCGAGACGAAGGCGCGTCGGACGGGCCAGCCGAAGAAGTCGGAGGAAAGGATGTCATTCACCCACCAGGCGGACGGGATGGAGAGGGCGCGTGCGGCCGCGCCGGCGGCGAAATGATCCTTGTTCGTGCAGGAGAGGAGGACGTCGGGTCGGAGTTCGGCGGCGAGTTGCTTGAGTCGGTTCGTGGCCTGCTGGAGTTCCTGCCAGGCGCGGAGTTTGGCGAGCGGGTTGAAGCGGCGTCCGACCACGCGAAGTTCATTGAGGGCGGGGGCGAAAGCGTGGTCGCGTAGGGGCCATTGGAGGGGATCGATGGCGCGGGCGAGCGGGCTGTCCGGGGCGCAGGCGACGGTCACGTCCCAGGCGTCGCGGACGCCGGGATGGGCGAGGAGTTCGAGGACATTGACCTCGGCGCCTCCCAGGACCTTGGAGACGTGATCGACCAACAGGATTCGGATGCGGTGACCGTCGGACACGGGGGTGATCCTGCGGGTGAAGCGGGGGTGTGGTCGAGAATGTCCCGGAAAATGGCTTGTGCCCGGGAGCAATGTGGGCGAAGGAGGCGGTGGCGGTTGTTCTTTTTGATTTATCCCTGCCGGGTGCGTGCATCAGGGCAATGTCCTTCGACCTTGTTAAAAGTTACGGGAGCGTAAGCGATGGCATTATCAACGTCATGCCTTTCACTGGAAGGCGGCGAAGCCTCGCGGTTCCCACTTGGTTCCTCAGGTAGATGGGACCTGTCCTTCACGGCCATGGTGGGGATTTTCTTTTATTCCTTCCCCTCGGGACGCCATTCCCGTTCCGATGACGGGCGTCATGGCGCAGTCCGAATTCTTCGGCCAGAACCCCCCGTCCACCGAGTCGGGGGAATCCAGCGCACGGGCCGGGGACAGTCCCGAACCGGGCGCCACCCGGGCGGCCCCGTTGGCGGCGCGCATGCGGCCGAGGAACCTCGATGAATACGCGGGCCAGCGGCACATCCTCGGTCCCGGGCAACTCCTCCGTCGGGCCCTCGAAGCCGACCGGATCCAATCGCTCATCCTCTTTGGTCCACCCGGTACCGGGAAGACCTCGCTTGCCCAGTTGATCGCGCTCCGGACACGCGTCCGGTTCGAGCGTTTGAACGGCGTTGAAGCCACCGTCGCGGATCTGCGGCGCGTCCTGCAGGGGGCGTCGAACCGGCTCCAGAATACGGGGCAACCGACGTTGCTGTTCATCGACGAGATCCATCGGTTCAACCGGTCCCAGCAGGATGTCCTGCTCCCGGATGTCGAGAGCGGGGTGGTGCGGTTGATCGGGGCGACGACCCACAATCCGTTCTTCTTCGTCAATTCGCCGCTCGTGTCGCGTTCGCAGGTGTTCGAGCTCAAGCCCCTCGACGAGGCGGACCTCGTGCAATTGATGGAACGGGCGATTGGCGACGGGGAACGGGGGCTTGGGTACCTGCCGCTGGTCGTGTTGCCGGAGGCGTTGGCGCACCTGGCGCGGGTCTCGGATGGGGATGGCCGGAAGGCGTTGAACTCCCTCGAGATCGCCGCCCTGACCACGCCCCACGACGCCGAGGGCAAGATCCGCATCGACCTCGCCGTGGCCGAGCAGTGCATCCAGAAGAAGGCGGTTGTGTACGACGGGGACGGCGACGCCCACTACGACACGGCGAGCGCGTTCATCAAGTCGATGCGCGGCAGCGATCCGGACGCCGCCCTTTATTGGCTCGCGAAGATGATCCACGCGGGGGAGGACCCGAGGTTCATCACGCGGCGGTTGCTGGTCCACGCGGCCGAAGACGTGGGGTTGGCGGATCCGATGGCGCTGGTGCTGGCCGAGGCGGCGCACCGGGCGGCGGAGGGGATCGGGTGGCCCGAGGCGCGCATCCCGATCGCCGAGGCGACCCTTTACATTGCGACGGCGCACAAGAGCAATTCGGTGATCCGCGCCATCGATGCGGCGCTGGCGGATGTCCGGTCCGGTCGGACCCTGGAGGTGCCGCGGCATTTGAAGGACGCGCATTATTCGGGGGCGAAGCGCCTGGGGCACGGCGCTGGGTATGCCTACGCGCACGATCACGAGGGGCATTTCGTGCCGCAGGATCATCTGGGTGAACCGAGGCGTTTCTACGAACCGACGGAGCAGGGGACGGAAAAGAAGATCAAGGAACGGTTGGATCGATGGCGGGCGCTGACGGCGGCAGCCCGGGAATCGGCAACCCAGGCCGCCAAAGCCGGGGGCGACCCGGCGCATCCGGCATGAATGGGGCCAGCGGAAGTCCGGGGAGCGAGGAGAAGGTGCGGATCCGGCGGGAAGTCCGGGAACGGCTGCGCGGCGTATCGGGTCCTGCGTGGAAGGCGGCGGCGGAGCAGGTGAGGGGGTTGGTGCGGCGGCATCCGGCCTGGGCGCGGGCCCGAATGATTGGCGGGTACGTCCCGTTGTTGGACGAGTTGGATTTGTCCGATCTGCTTCGCCAGGCCTTGGCGGAGGGACGGCGGGTGGCCGTGCCGTCCTTTGACGGGGCGACCGGGAGTTACGGGTATCGGGAGATCCGGGATTGGGCTTTGGACCTGCGTCCCGGGAGGTATGGAATTGGGGAGCCTGGGGCGGAATGTCCGGCGGTTCCCGTCACGTCGCTGGACTTTATTCTCGTTCCGGGGATAGCGTTTGATGTTCTGGGCGGCAGGCTGGGAAGGGGCAAGGGCTTCTACGACCGGCTGCTGATCCAGGCGGTCGGGGTGACCTGCGGTGTGGGCCTGGACGAACAGTTCGTGGCTCGCGTGCCGGTGGAAGCCCATGACATCCCAATGAACCTGATCGCGGTGCCCGGTGGCCTTCATGAGGTCCGGGCGATGAAATAACAGATGGCTACTCAGACGGTTGCGGCGGGAGCAATCGGGCTCGCCGCGGGAATTGCGGTGGGGTACGTGCTGTATCGTTCGCGCGAGCGGGTGTTGCAGGCCGAGTTGCATGCCCGGGAGCGGGACGTGGCCGAGCAGGCGCGTCGCGAGGCGGACGCACATCGCCTGCGCCTGGAAACGGCGGCGAGGGAGGAAGCGGCGCGGGTGCGGGCGGATCTGGATCGGCAGGGCGAGGAACAGCGGCGGAGGGCAGCGGAGGTGGAGGATCGGTTGCGGGACCGCGAGGCGGTGGTGAACCGGCAGTTGGATCGGTTCGGCCTCCAGGAACAGGAGTTGAGGCAGCGTCAGGAGCAGATCGACGGGGCCCGTACCCAGTTGGAGACGGATCGAGGCGAACTGACCCGGTTGGTCGCGGTGAGGAAATCGCAACTGGAGTCGCTGGCCCACACGACGGCCGAGGAGGCCCGGGTGCAGTTGTTGCGTGAGGTCGAGAGCGAGGCTTCGCGGGAGGCGGCGGATCTTTCCCGGCGTATCCTGGAGCGGTCCCGCAATGAAGCCGAGGAACAGGCCCGACGGGTCCTGGCGACGGCGGTCCAGCGGTACGCGGGCAAGTACACCTTCGAAACGTCCACGGCGACCGTCGCCCTGCCCGGGGATGACATGAAGGGTCGGATCATTGGCCGGGACGGGCGGAACATCCGGGCGTTTGAAGCGGCGGCCGGTGTCACGGTGCTGGTGGATGATACGCCCAACGCGGTGGTGCTTTCCGGGTTTGACCCGGTCCGACGCGAGGCGGCCCGGATCGCGATGGAACGGTTGGTGATGGATGGTCGCATTCATCCGGCGCGGATCGAGGAGGTGTTGGCGGGGGTGAACCAGGAGATGGACGCCTTCATCCTGAAAACGGGAGAAGAGGCGGTTTACCGGGCAGCGCTGGCACCGATGCACCCGGAGGTGGTGCGGTTGTTGGGCAAATTGCACTTCCGGCACAGCTTTTCGCAGAACGTCCTGCAGCATTCGGTCGAGGTGGCACACCTCTGCGGCCTGATGGCGTCGGAGATGGGCGAGGATCCGGCCGTCGCTCGCCGGGCAGGATTGCTGCATGACATCGGCAAGGCGATGACGCACGAGGTCGAGGGGCCGCACGCGCTGGTGGGGGCTGACTTCATCAAGCGGCATGGGGAGGGGCCGGTGATCATCAACGCGGTGGCGTCGCATCATGAGGAAGTCCCGCATGAAAACATCTTCGGCATCCTCGTGGCGGCGGCGGATGCGATCAGTGCGTCTCGACCGGGGTCCCGTTCGGAGAACATGACGACCTATCTGCAGCGGTTGCAGAACCTGGAGCAGATCGCCATGGACCACCCGGGCGTCGAGAAGGCCTTCGCGGTCCAGGCGGGTCGGGAGTTGCGGGTGGTCGTGCGGCCAGAACAGGTGGACGACCAGACCAGCCTCAAGCTGGCCCGCGACATCGCGCGACGGGTGGAGGATGAGCTGCTGTACCCGGGACAGATCCGGGTGACGGTGATCCGGGAAACGCGGTGTGTGGAGTTTGCGAAGTAGGGTCAGGGGAGGCGCGAGTTGGCAGTTGTCGAAGTCGCAAGTTTTCAGATTCAAGTTTCAAGCTGGGCTCGCTTCGTACTCGTACTCGATCGGGAGAAGGACACTCGTCTGCTGAGAGGGTTCATGGGTTCGAGTACGAGTAGGAGTACGAGTACGCCCCAGCGGCCTTGAAACTTGAATCTTGGGACTTGGACCCCCCAGCGGTTCGTGGGGTGGAGCGAGACTCCGTCGAGCTGGCGCTTGGAAACTGGCGACTGGGAACTTCGCGCCCGGCTCTTGGGGGCGGGGAAGTCTCCCGCAGGGGCGCAGAGGGGGCTTTGTCTGGAGTGGGTATTCCCTGCGTCCCAGCGTCTCTGCGGGAGAATCCCGTCGGGAGGTGGCACGCGGTGAGGGCGGGGATTTTTTCCCGCAGGGGCGCAGAGGCGCAGGGGGGGCGTTGTCTGGAGTGGGTATTCCCTGCGTCCCAGCGTCTCTGCGGGAGAATCCCGTCGGGAGGTGGCACGCGGTGAGGGCGGGGATTTTTTCCCGCAGGGGTGCAGGGACGCGGAGAAGTCGGGCAGGGTTTGGGGATTGGACGAATCACCCGGATGTCGCCTCTGAAGTTCACCGGGTTCCAGACCGGCGCCCTCGGCGGGAAGATGGCTCGGCGTAGGCGAGTCGGGTGGAGGACGCCGCGGGAGGAAACACCGGTCTTTGCAAAAATGCGATGCCATCGCATTTTATCATCATGTGGATCAACCGTACCATCGAAGCCGAGATCCTCGGGATCGCCGCCAAGCGACCGGTAGTCGTCCTCTCCGGAGCCCGCCAGACCGGTAAGACCTCGTTGCTACGCCGCTGCTTTCCGGGGCACTCCTACGTTTCGCTCGACCTGCCCAGCGAGTCCGAGCAGGCCGAACAGGATCCGGCCTCCTTCCTCTCCCGGCATCCCTCCCCGGTCATCATCGACGAAGTGCAGTATGCCCCGAAACTCTTCCGGCACATCAAGGCGGTCGTCGATCAACGGCGGAAGCAGCCCGGCCAGTTCCTTCTCACCGGTTCCCAGCAGTTCCGACTGATGAAGGAGGTGTCCGATTCCCTCGCCGGACGAGCGGCCTTGCTGACGCTGGAAGGACTTTCGGAAACGGAGATCCTGGCCGCCCACCCCGACGCGTGCCTGACCGAACGTCTCTGGCGCGGAGGCTGGCCAGAGCTTTGGGA
The DNA here is from genome assembly GCA_903842505.1 of uncultured Verrucomicrobiota bacterium. GTDB lineage: Bacteria > Verrucomicrobiota > Verrucomicrobiia > Limisphaerales > UBA9464 > UBA6176. The sequence continues at coordinate 6,696 of CAIMMI010000168.1, forward strand.
GGACCGTTCCCTGGATCCGGTCTCCTTCCTGAACTCTTACATCGCAACCTATCTGGAACGGGACGTCCGATCCTTTGCCCAGGTGGGAAGCCTCCGGGATTTCGAACGATTCCTGCGCGCGTGTGCCCTGCGCTCGGCCAACCTGCTGAACAAGGCCGATCTCGCACGCGATGTGGGTGTCGCCCCGTCGACCATCAATCAGTGGATCTCGATCGTCGAAGCAGCAGGCCAGATCCTCCTCCTCGAACCGTGGTTCAACAATCAGGGCAAACGCCTGATCAAGAGTCCCAAGCTCTACCTGGCCGATACCGGCCTCCTGTGCGCACTTCTGAACCTCCGATCCCCAGACGCCATTGGCCTGTCTGCCTTCGTAGGTGCCATCTGGGAGACCTACGTCGCGACCCAACTCCGGCACCGCGAGCGCCGCAGCGTGCCAACCGCACGAAACCTCTACTTCTGGCGCGACGGCACCCGCGAGGTGGATTTCGTCACGGAGTCGGATGGAGAACTCTCGCTCTGGGAGGCCAAATGGAAGGAGCACCCCACGGTGGATGATGCCGTCAACCTCCACCACGCCATCCACGCCCTCGGTCCAGCCCACATTGCCAAGGCGTCCATCGTCGCCCGTCCGCCCAATCGCTATCCCATCGCCCCCGACATCGAGGCGGTCTCCACCCGGGACCTGTGATCCGTAAGTATCCGGACGGGCCAATGGGGCGCGGAGGGGGCGGCCGAAGTCGCAAGTTTTCAGATTCAAGTTTCAAGCTGGGTGCGCGTCGTACTCGTACTCGTACTCAGCCCGCAGGGCGGTACTCGTACTCGATCGGGAGAAGGACTGTCGGCTGTTGAGAGGTTTCATGGGTTCGAGTACGAGTACGAGTAGGAGTACGAGTACGTCCCGGAGCCTTGAAACTTGGGACTCTCCAGCGGCACGCGGTGGGGACGGGGATTTTTCCCGCAGGGGCGCGGAGAAGCGGAGGGGCGGGGCAGGGTGTGGGGATGGGGTGGACTGGCGTTGGCTCTCGCCGAACCCAGCTCCGGAGAGGTGCACGATTCCGGAGTTGTCGGCTTCTGCCGCCCCGCTGGGGCTGATTCCGTACACACAACACCCACCCACGGCTGACGCCGTGGGCTATCGTCTTTCGGCCCTCCGGGCC
>CAIMMI010000169.1 GCA_903842505.1 uncultured Verrucomicrobiota bacterium
CCAACCCATCGCTTCGAGTACGAGTAGGAGTACGAGTAGGAGTACGAGTAGGAGTACGAGTACGATCCTCGCCGAATCCTCCACACCCGGCGGTGCCGTCTTGTCTGGCATCTGGAAACTGGCGTCTGGGAACTCCCCGACCGGCTCGTGAGGACACTCGCCCCACCTCTCGCCGGCGGCTATGTCAGGATGTGCCGGAAAAGCGGTTTTCCAAAGGGACGCCGGTTCCGTAGGTTGGCGGCGTGACGCTCCGAGAGCAGATGATTGGATTGGGGAAACAGGCGCGCGCGGCTTCGCGTGCGCTGGCAGGCCTGACGTCGGCCGAGAAGGACGCGTGCCTGCGGGCCATGGCGGATTCGATCGAGGCGGCGGCACCAGTGCTCGCGGAGGCCAACCTCCGGGATCTGGAAGTCGGTCGCGGTCTGGGTCTGTCCGCGGCCATGATGGATCGGTTGGCGTTGAACCCGTCGCGGATCACGGCGATGGCCGCGGGATTGCGGGAAGTGGCGTCCCTGCCGGATCCCGTTGGAAGGAAACTCGACGAACGGGTGCGCCCGAACGGTCTCCGGTTGGAGAAGCGGGCGGTGCCCATCGGGGTGATCGTGATCATCTACGAGTCGCGTCCGAACGTGACGGCGGAGGCGGCTTCGCTGTGTTTCAAGACCGGCAACGCCACGATCCTGCGCGGGGGCAAGGAAGCCCTGAATTCCAATCGGTTGATCGCGGACACGCTGGTATCGGCTGGTCGTCGGGTGCTGGGCGATCGTTTCCCGGCGCACGCGATCCAGGTGGTGCCGACAACGGATCGCGAGGCGGTGCCCGAGTTGCTGTCGTTGACCGAGTACGTCGACCTCTGCATGCCGCGCGGCGGCGAGAGCCTGATCCGGGCGGTGACCGCGAGCAGTCGGGTTCCGGTCATCAAGCACTACAAGGGCGTCTGCCATGTGTACGTGGACCGCGCGGCCGACCTCCGGATGGCGGAGGACATCCTCTTCAACGCGAAGTGCCAGCGGCCTTCGACGTGCAATGCGGCGGAGACGCTGCTGGTCGATCGTCCGGTGGCGTCGCAGTTCCTCCCCGCAGCCGCGATGCGGTTGGCGACGAAGGGCGTCGAGTTTCATGCGGATGCGGAATCCCTGCCCGTGATCCGGCAGGCGCTCGCCGGGCGTGAGAACATCGTCCGGTTGGCGGACACGGGCGACTACTCGACCGAGTACAACGACTACGTGATCAACGTGCGCATCGTGGACGGGGTCGGCGAGGCGATGGATCACATCGCGCGGTTTGGCTCGGCGCATTCGGATGCGATCGTGACCTCCGACGAGGCCACGGCCCGGAGGTTCCTGTCCGAGGTGGATTCCGCGGCGGTGTACTGGAATGCGTCGACGCGCTTCACGGACGGATACGAGTACGGGATGGGAGCGGAGATCGGGATCAGCACCGACAAGATCGGTGCCCGCGGGCCGATGGGGTTGGAGGAACTGTGCTCCTACAAGTGGCTGGGGTATGGGCAGGGGCAGGTGAGGGCGTAGAACGCTGGGGATGATCCGAACGGGGCGTCGGAACCCGGGCTGACGCCCGGGTCTACTATCTGTCGCGCCTCCGGCGCTGGAGGCGGCCTGCGGGGAGGGGTTCCTTTCGCTTGCCCGTGCTGTGGCTACCGAACCCTGTCGGAACGCGGGGTCTTCGAGCTCTGCCCGGTCTGTTGGTGGACGGATGATGGCCAGGACGCCGCGGATGCGGATACGGTGGGCGGCGGACCGAATGGAGATCTGAGCCTTTCGCAGGCGCGTCGGAACTTTCGGAGGACGGGGGCAAGTGCGGTTCGGTTCGCGTCGAAGGTCAGGAGGCCGAGGCCGGAGGAGTCCTGAGCCTGAAGCCGGCTGGGCCGATAGGCGCGCGGGTGTGGATGGAAGGATGTTTCACGCGGAGCCGCGGAGCCCGCCGAGGTCATGGACAGGGCGGTCCTCCCTCAATCCAAAGCGTGCCGACGCCCCTCGTCGCATATCCTTGCTCCCAAAAAGGGGTCCCCCTCCGCGTCTCCGCGTGAGACTGTTCCTCCTGTCCTCAGTCGCCCGCTTCATTGCACCCCAAAAAAGTACGAACCCACGGGTTGATGCCCGTGGGTTCGGTGCTTTCGGCCGGTGAGGCCGACGGATGGGGCAGGACTTCAGTTCGCCTTGCCGAGGTTGGCGGGGCCGTTGACCTGCGAGTTCACCCGGAGGCGGAGGCCGTTGAGGCGGATGAAGCCGGAGGCGTCGTCCTGATTGTAGGCCTTGGTCGGGTCGGCCTCCATCGTGGCGATGTGCGGGTTGTAGAGGGAGACGGCGCTCTTGCGGCCGGCGACGCTGATGTTGCCCTTGTAGAGCTTCACGCGGACGGTGCCGGAGACGTTCTTCTGGCTTTCCTCGACGAGGGCCTGCAGCGCGAGGCGCTCGGGCGCGAACCAGAAGCCGTAGTACACGAGTTCAGCGTACTTCGGGATGAGCGAGTCGCGCAGGTGCATGACCTCGCGATCCATGGTGAGCGATTCCACCTGCCGATGGGCGAAGTGGAGGATCGAGCCACCGGGGGTCTCGTAGACGCCGCGGCTCTTCATGCCGACGAAGCGGTTCTCGACCATGTCGACGCGGCCGACCCCGTGCTTGCCACCGATCTTGTTGAGGACCTGCATGACGCCGAGCGGATTGAGCTTCTTGCCGTTCACCGCCACGCAATCGCCGCGCTCGAAGTCGAGCGTGACGATCTCGGGCTTGTCCGGGGCGTCCTCGGGGAACACGGAGAGCGTGGTGAAGTAGTCGCGGTTCTTGGGGGCGCTGGCATCGAACCAGGGATCTTCCAGGATGCCGGCCTCGTAGGAGATGTGGAGGAGGTTCCGGTCCATGGAGAAAGGCTTCTTGGCGGAAGCCTGGACGGGGATGCCCTTGGATTCGCAGTAGGCGATCATCTCGGCGCGGCCGGGGAACTGGGAGCGGAAGCGGGCATCGCGCCACGGAGCGATGATCTCCAGATTCGGGGCGAGCGCGGCGGAGGTGAGTTCGAAGCGGACCTGGTCATTGCCCTTGCCGGTGGCGCCGTGTCCGATGGCGTCCGCGCCTTCGGCCTGGGCGATTTCAACCATGCGCTTGGCGATGAGGGGGCGGGCGATGGAAGTGCCCAGCAGATATTGGCCCTCGTAGATCGCACCGGCCCGGAGCATGGGGAAGATGAAGTCGCGGGCGAACTCCTCCTGGAGGTCGTCGATGTAGATCTTCGACGCGCCGGTTTTCTTGGCCTTCTTCTCAAGACCCTTGAGTTCTTCGGCCTGCCCGACGTTCGCGCAGAACGCGATCATCTCGGCGTCGTTGTAGGTTTCCTTGATCCACGAGAGCAGCACGGATGTGTCGAGGCCGCCCGAGTACGCGAGGACAATTTTCATTTTCGATGACGATGACAATGGCGGCCCCGGGGCATTCCCCGGGACTGCACGGGGAAAGAGTCAACGCGAGGGGTGCCGGGCAGGGAAGGAGTTTTTTAGGCTGGGGGCACGCGGGGCGCATCTCGACACGGCCTCCAGCGAGGGGTGGGGTGTCTGGCATCTGCAAACTGGCGACTGGGAACTCCCCATCCGGCTCGTATGGAAACTCGCCCCACCCCGGCGGGTGCCTCACGGGGTGGGGTAGGGGCTGTGTTCCGCAGGGGGCGAAAGGGCGGATTCCCGCAGAGACGCGGAGGCGCAGAGACCGAACCGGATATTTGCACGGGCATGTCGCCTATGCGACATCCGGATGCAAATCGCGCGCTCGACGGGAGTGCTGTTCAAATCCGTGGTCATGTCGGGTGGGCTTGGGTAGGTTGGCGGGGCCATTTCCGACCGGGAATGGAATTGCTGCTGTCACCCTCAGAAACACGATGCCTCCGTCTCCGTCTCGTCCCCGTCGCCTGGATCAACTGTTGTCGGCCTGCGGCTATTGTTCGCGGCGCGAGGCGAAGGGTTGGGTAAAGCAAGGGTGGGTGACCGTGGATGGGTTGGCGGCCGAGTCGCCGGACCAGAAGGTGGATCCGGCGCGGGTGCAGGTGGAAGGCGAGCCGCTGGACCATCCGGACGGTCTGCTGGTGCTGTTCCACAAGCCGGTGGGGACGATCTGTACGCACGAGGACGAGGAAGGTCCGACCATCTACGGATTGTTGCCGGAGCGTTGGCGGCATCGGAATCCGCCGGTCTCCAGCGTGGGACGACTGGACAAGGACGCGAGCGGGTTGTTGGTGCTGACGGATGACGGGGCGCTGGTGCAGAAGTGGACGGCGCCGCGGCATCATGTGCCGAAGCTTTACGAGGTGGAGTTGGACCGTGATCCGCTGCCGGAGTGGGTGGCGATCTTCGCTTCGGGGACGTTCCTGATGCCGGGTGAATCGAAGCCCTGTGCGCCGGCGAAGTTGGAGTTGGTTGGGCCAAAGCGGGCGCGATTGGAGCTGACCGAAGGCCGGTTCCATCAGGTGAAGCGGATGTTCGCTGGGTTGGGTGCGGTGGTGCAGACGCTGCATCGGTCGCGGTTTGGCCCGTATGAACTGGGCGACCTGGCGCCGGGTTCGTGGAAGGTGGTTTCGGACCTGCCGGCGACGATGGAGTGAGGGAGTCGGGTCCCGCCTGCGGGGAGCGATGTTTTTCTGGTGGGTTGGGTGGGTCGCCGGAGGAAGCAAGCCGGAGTTGTTGGGAGGGATTCGCGGGATGCTCACAGGTTGTTGGGTGCTGCATCTTGTGGGGTTGTGAATAACTCACCCCCATTAGTTGGGGGTTTGGCCTTGCTGTCGGCGGGGCGGATTTCTCCAATGGAAGCGCCATGTACCTCAAGAACCTCACCGCGCTCGGGTTCAAATCGTTTGCCGACAAGACGTCGGTGAACTTCCAACCCGGGATGACGGCCATTGTCGGCCCGAACGGGTGCGGCAAGTCCAACGTGTCGGATGCGTTGCGGTGGGTGCTGGGGGAACAGTCGGCGAAGGCGCTGCGCGGCGGCGAGATGGCGGACATCATCTTCAACGGGACGGACGGACGGAAGCCGCTGGGGATGGCGGAGGTGAGCCTGACGATCGGGGACGTGGATACGGAGCAGTTGAAGTCCTACGGCATTCCGCTGGACTACAACGAGGTGACGATCACGCGGCGGGTGTATCGGGATGGCGGGTCGGAGTACTTCCTGAACAAGGCGTCCTGCCGGTTGCGGGACATCCAGGCGTTGTTCGCGGGGACGGGCATGGGCAAGGCGAGTTACTCGATCATGGCCCAGGGCAACATCACGCAGATCCTTTCGAGCAAGCCGGACGATCGGCGTCTGGTGTTCGAGGAGGCCGCGGGGATCACGAAGTTCAAGCAGCAGAAGCGCGAGGCGCTGCGGAAGTTGGAGTCGACGGAGCAGAACCTGTTGCGGGTGCAGGACCTCATCAAGGAGGTGAAGCGGCAGATCGGGTCGTTGCAGCGTCAGGCGGGCAAGGCCCGACGGTACAAGACCCTGCAGGTGGACCTGCAGTTGTTGGAGACCCAGTTGGCGCGCAACCAGTTTGATCGGTTGCAGTCGGAGATCCAGGATCGGGAGGAGCAGTCGGAGAAGCTCAAGCTGGAGACCGAGCTTTGTCAGGACGGGGTGTTGCGTCTGGAGGACGAGATCCTGCAGTTGCGGGGCGAGTGGGGTGGTTTGGAGGAGCAGATTTCGGCGTTGCAGCAGCAGGGGTTGGAGCTCAAGGGCCAGGCGGACCGACACGAAGGACGGATTGGGTTCAACGAAGAACGGTTGAACGAGTTGGGGAACCAGCAGGCGCGGGCTCAGGCGGACATCACGCAGACGTTGGAGCGGCGGCAGGTGGCGGAGTCCGAGTTGGCGTTGGTGAACGAGCGATTGGCGCAGGCGGAGGAGCAGGTGCTGGCCTACCGGGCGGCGCTGGAGGAGAAGCGGAACGCGGTCCTGGCGGTGGAGCGGCAGGTGGCGGAACGGCAGGAGCAGTTGCGGGTGGCGCAGTCGCAGGCCTTCTCTGCGGCCCAGCAGTTGGCGCGGGCGCGAAACGAGATCAACGCCCTCGACCTGCAGAAGCAGGGCAACCTGGTTCGGTTGGAGAAGTTGCAGTCGGAGCGGGTGCAGTTGGAGGAAGAGCAGAACCGGTTGGAGGTTCGGTTGGCCGAGTTCACCGCCGAATTCCAGACCGAGCAGCTGAACGTCCAGACCTGCCGGGGAACGTTGGAGGAACGTCAGGCGCGCTTGCGGGCGTTGCAGGGCGAGATCAGCGCGGCTGGACAGGAGTTGGATGGCGTCCTGCGCCAGCAGGCGGAGAAGCGTTCCCGACTGAACGTGCTCGAACAGTTGGACACGCAGCACGAGGGCTTCAGCCAAGGCGCCTTGGCCGCCTTGCGTCAGAGCCAGGACGTGCTGGGTTCGATCGCCGATCGTTTGCGCGTGCCTCCCGAGCACGTGGTTCCCGTTGAGGCGGTGTTGGGACAGTTCCTGCAGGTGGTTTTGACCCGCCAGCCGGATGCGCCCACGCGGATCCTCGGCGATCTGCAGGCGAACAAGAAGGGCCGGGCGAGCATTGCGGCGCTGGAATTGGCGGCTGCCGCAGCGGGCGAAGAGGGCGCTCCGCTGGATCCCGCGAACCCGCCGGTCGAAGGCGCCGTCGTGGCGTTGTCGGTGATCGAGTCGGAGCCGGAGATCCAGCCGTTGCTGAAGGCGTGGTTGGGTCGGACGTGGATCGTACCGGACCTGGCGGCGGCGACGGTTGGGCACGCGGCGAGTGGTGGGCGGGTGGACTTCGTGACGTCGCAGGGCGACCTGCTGACGCGGATGGGCGTCTACACCGGCGGGGCCTCGGGTGGTTCCGGCAAGAATGCCTCGAGCATCCTCGGGCGTAAGAACCAGATCGCCGAATTGCAGGCGGAACTGACGGCGCTTGCGGCGCGGGTGGAGGAATCCGGACGCAAGAAGGGCGCGCTGCAGAGCGAACAGACGGCGTTGCAAGCGAGCCTCGAACAGGCCCGCACGGAGTTGCGCCAGCACGAGGTCGCGGTCGCGACCCGGCAAGGGGAGTTCAATGCGTTGCAGAACTCGCGTCGTTCGCTGCGGATCAAGTTCGAGTCGACGGTGCATGACCTCGAGCAGTTGACGTCGCATGAGGCGGAGGGGATCGAGAAGCGGAACCGTCTGGCCGACACTGTCGCGCAGTCCGAGATCACCGAGCGCGAGGCCGTTGAGCGCGTCGCGGAATGTTCCGCGGCGGTGGAGGAATTCCGGCAGTCGCGGGACGCAGCAAACTCGGCGTTGAGCGACGCCAAGGTGGTGCTGGCGACCGAGGAACAGATGTTGGCTTCGCACGCCCGCCAGCGGGCGCCGCTGGAGCAGCGGTTGCGCGAACTCGGGCAGCTGGCGGATCGGTTGGAGACGGAGTTGGGCACCTTCGATGGGCGCCGTGCGCAGTTCGAGTCCGAGATCGAGGAGTCGCGTCGGCAGATGGAACGGCTCCGTCATGAACGTTCGACGGTGTCGGACCAGGTCGCGGCGAAGCTGGAGGAAAAGTCGGCGCTCGAAGCCGACATCCAGACCCGCGAAGAACGCCTGCGGGAGCATCGGGGACGGTTGACCCAGTTGCAGGCGCGGCGCGGTCAGTTGGATGTGGAGCTGGCGCAGAAGACGATGACGGTGCAGGCGCTGCGGGAGCGGATCGCGACGAAGTACCAGGTCGAGTTGGAGTCTATCCGGAGCGAGGGCCTGAAGGTGACGGTGCCGGACGACGGTGGGGTTCCCAAGGTCGAGACGCAGCCGTTGGAGGAGTTCACGGCGGCCGGGTTCACGATCGACTGGAGCGTGGTGTCGCAGCAGGTGCAGGCCTTGCAGAAGCGGTTGGATGAGATCGGGCCGGTCAACCTGGTGGCGATCGAGGAGTACGAGGAGACCGAGGGTCGCCATAACTTCCTCAACACGCAGTACGAGGATCTGGTGAAGGCGAAGTCGGAGTTGTCCGACGTCATCAACAAGATCAACGACGAGACGAAGACGATGTTCGTCGAGACCTTCGACAAGATCCGGGCGAACTTCATCGCGATGTTCACCGAGATCTTCGGCGGGGGTAAGGCGGACCTGCGGTTGGTGGAGGGTGAGGACGTGCTGGAGGCGGGTATCGAGATCGTCGCCCGTCCGCCGGGCAAACAGTTGCAGAGCATCTCACTGCTGTCGGGTGGTGAGCAGACGATGACGGCTGTGGCCTTGTTGTTCTCGATCTATCAGGTGAAGCCGTCGCCGTTCTGCGTGCTGGACGAGTTGGACGCGCCGCTGGACGAGTCGAACATCCTCCGCTTCGTGAAGGTGCTGCAGCGGTTCCTGGAACAGAGCCAGTTCATCGTCATCACGCACAACAAGCGCACGATCGCGATGGCGGATGTGCTCTATGGCGTGACGATGCAGGAACAGGGCGTGAGCCGTGTGGTGTCGGTGCGCTTCAACAAGGAGGAGAAGCCCGAACCCGGCCAGCGCGTCGCGAGCATCGCCGAGTCCGTCAGCCTGAAGGCAGGACCGGTGATCGATGAGGCGAAGGGCGAGGGAGAAGTGTCGTTGGCGAAGTGAGGGGGGCGAGGGGCAAGATCCCAGTTTCCAGATGCCAGATGCCAGAGGTCAGAGGTCAGAGGCCAGAGGCCAGAGGCCAGAGGTCAGGCACCCCATGAGGCGCCCGCTTCGGTGGGGCGAGTGTCCTCACGAGCCGGTCCCAAGTCCCAATTCCCAAGTCCCAGTTTTCTGGAACGTGGCCTCCGGGCGGGGGCGATGGGTTGTTCATCCGGCACATCCTGTCTGAGGCTGGTTTCAGGCTGAAAGGGTGTTCGCGGATCCGATGGTCATCCGATGGAGGTGAATCAGTCGGGTCCGTGACAGGGTACGGCCGGTGTAGCCGCCGGCGAGGGTGTAGGCGATTGGGATCCCTCGGGCGCCACACCACTGGAAGACCATCTCTTCGCGAAGGGCGATGATCAGTTCATCGATGCCCTTCAAGCCTCCGTATTGGCATTTCTCATGAACGTCCATACCCGCGTTGTAAATGCAGAGTGAGAATGGCGGCCATTCGTCCTCGGCATGCTTCAGGTGCTGCCAAAGCAGACGCAGATAATCCTTCGGATCCCGGACGAGTTGCAGCACCCCCCGTTTGGAGCCGGGGTAGGAGTCATACGAATCGGCACTCAGGTCGATCTGCCATACGAGTGGGTTGTGCGCGATGAGTCCGTGAGTTCCCCCACCGCAGTGGGAGTCGAGGTCGAGAATCAGCACCGGGGCGCGAGATCTTTCGGCGATGAGATTCGCGGTGATGGCGAGTCCGTTCAAGGTGCAGAAGCCTTGGCCTTGGTCGCGTCTGGCATGATGGAAGCCGCTGGCGAGGCATCCCGCCACGCGAGTCCGCAGTGCGGTCTCTGCGGCGGCGAGCAGACCTCCGCATGTGCTGAGGGCGCGAGCCAACGTGTCTGGATCCCAGGCGATCCGGGAGGACGATGCCAGTTCGAGAGGGGATCCAGTGGCGAGGGCCTTGAGATAATCCCGTGAGTGAAATCGCAGCGCATCCTTCAAGTCCAGTGGCGGCGGCGAGGTCAATGTGACCCCTGGGATGGGACTCCTGGAGAGTGAGTCGGCAAGCCAACCCGCCTTGCGGGTGGTATCGAAGTGATCCGTGGCGCGGACAAAGTCGGGGCTGTAGTAAACCGGGTGACCCATTGGCCCGGTCTTGTATCAGAGTCGAGGTGAAACTGTCCAATGACCCGGGTTTCGGTGGGTGGCCCGACGGTTGAAGGGGGCGTACTCCTGCTCGTACTCGCGCCGAGGGAGTTCGCGTTGGGGGAGGGGGAGAGGGCTTGAGCGGGTCGAGTACGAGTACCGCCCTGCGGGCTGAGTACGAGTACGCGTACGAGGGGGCGGGGTTGCGGCGGTCTGCGAGACGATGCCCGCCAAGAAAAGTGGCGGAGAGGGAGGGATTCGAACCCAGGGTAGTGTTTAGCTACTCACGCTTTCCAGGCGTGCGCCTGAAACCACTCAGCCACCTCTCCGCCGTAGGGGGCAGACAGTGCGAGAGGAGGGGGGCGGTGCGCAAACCGAATTTTTCAGGATCAGCGATTGCGGTTCCATCGGAGCCAGCGGTCGATCCAGGTCCGGGCTGAAGCGGTCAG
>CAIMMI010000170.1 GCA_903842505.1 uncultured Verrucomicrobiota bacterium
ATCGATGCCAGCGAGTGGTCGTGGTGCCCGGTGTTCCTGGATGTCGATCTGGATGGATTCGAGGACATCCTGGTCGGCACCGGCCAGCACCGCGACTTCCAGGACGCCGACGGTGCCGAAAGAGTTTCCGAGGCCCAGCGCTCCGGGCGGGCCCTCAGCACCGCCCGCATCCAGGAACTCGTCCGTTCCCTCCCTCGGTTGGTCACCCCAAAGATCCTCTTCCGCAATCGCGGTGACGCGACCTTTGAAGAGGTGGGACAGGCCTGGGGATTCGGGGATGCCTCGATCTCGCAGGGCATGGCCCTGGCCGATCTCGACAACGACGGCGACGCGGATGTCGTCGTGAACCAGCTCTTCGACGGCCCGGGAATCTATCGCAACGAATCCTCGGCCCCGCGCGTCGCGGTGCAGTTGCGCGGGCCAGCCGGCAACGACGCCGGCATCGGGGCCCGCGTGGTGTTCACGCCCGCCACGGCTCCCGGCAAGGCCGTCCCCGCCCAGTCCCGGCAAATGATCGCCGGAGGACGTTACCTCGCTGGAGATCAACCCCGCCGGTCCTTCGCTGCCGGGCCCGGCAACGCCGGTCGCATCGAAGTCTTCTGGCCCGGCGGAACGCTTTCCATCATCTCGAACGCCGTGGCCGGCCGCCTGTACGAGGTCTTCGCCACCGAGACCCTTCCATCCGTTGCCCCGGCCTCCGCTCCCTCCCGGAAACCCCTCTTTGAAGAGGTGTCGAGCCGGCTCGCGCATGTCGCAGTCGAAGAGCCCTTCGATGATTTCCAACGCCAGCCGTTCCTCCCGCGTCGGCTTTCGCTGTTGGGTCCCGGGTTGACCTGGACCGACCTGAACTCCGACGGCCGGGATGACCTCATCGTTGGCACCGGCAAGGGCGGAACCGTTGCCGCTTTCGTCGGCAAACCCGACGGAACCTTCGAACGCCAGGACCGTCCGCCCTTCAACAAGCCCGCCGGACGCGACCTCACCACGATCCTGCCGATCGCCGGCGTCCTCCTCGCCGGTTCCTCGAACTACGAGGACGGCCTGACCAACGGCGGATGCCTCCGCATCCTGGACCCGATCCGCGGCGCCAGCGGCGAGGCCGTCCTGAACCCGCCCTTCAGTACCGGCCCCTTGTCCGCGGCCGATCTCGACGGTGACGGTTCCCTGGAACTGTTCGTCGGAGGGCGGGTGATCCCGGGCCGATACCCAGAGCCCGCTGCATCCTTCATCCTCAGCACCGCTGGCGGTCGGATGGCTGTCCGCCAACGGGTCGATGCCCTCGGATTGGCATCGGGTTCCTGCTTCTCCGATCTCGACGGCGATGGCGACCCCGACCTGATCGTGGCCCGCGAATGGGCCAGCCCGGCCTTTTTGCGGAACGACGGAGGGCGTTTGGTGGAATGGAAACTCCCGGTGCACGCGGGCGGACAGCCTCTCCCCGAGTCCGCCTTGCACGGTTGGTGGAATGGCGTGGTGGCCGGTGACTTTGACTCGGACGGCCGGATGGACCTCGCCCTGTCGAACTGGGGCCGCAACACCGCCTGGCAGGCGTCGCCCGCCGCCCCTTGCCGGTTCCTCTATGGCGACCTGGGGGGCGGCAGCGTGGACCTCTTCGAAACGCGCGTTGATCCACTCGACCGACGCGAGTGGCCTGTTCGCGAGTTGCCCATGCTGCGGATGGTTCTTCCCCAGTTGGCGGAGCGGTTCACTTCCCATGCGGCGTATGCCGACGCCGACGCCAGCTCGGTCCTGGGGGACGCGATGGGGCGGTTGGCCCGGGTCGAGGCCACGATGCTCGATTCCGTCGTCCTCCTGAATCGTGGGGATCATCTCGATCTTCGGCCCTTGCCAGCCCTTGCCCAGCGGGCGCCTGCCTTCGGGATCTGCGTTGCGGACGCCGATGGCGACGGACGGGAGGACCTCTTCCTCGCCCAGAACTGGTCTTCCAGTCATCCCATGCAGCAGCGGAATGATGCCGGGCGCGGCTTGTGGCTGCTGGGCGACGGCCAAGGCGGATTCCTTCCCAACGACGATTCCGGGGTGAAGGTCTACGGCGAGGGAAGATCGGCGGCCGTCGCGGATTTTGACGGGGATGGCCGGGTCGACCTCGCGGTCTCCCAATCCGCCGCCGCCACCACGCTCTGGCGCAATATCGGTGCCCGACCCGGACTCCGGGTCCGGCTTCAGGGTGCCCCCGGCAACCCCTCCGGCGTCGGGGCCCGGCTTCGGTTGGTCTATGGCAATCGCCTCGGTCCAGCGCGGGAAATCCACCTCGGAGCAGGATTCAACTCGGTTGATGGACCGGTCCCCGTCCTGGGCATCGAGGGTCGACCGGATGCGTTGGAGGTCCGGTGGCCGGGCTTGGAACCGCGTCGGATCCGCCTGGAGAACGATTCCCGCGAAGTGGCTGTTGTCCGTTGAACCTGGAAAAGGCTGTTGAAACCGCCGATGGCGGAGATTTCCAAGGATGCGGATGGGGAAGCGGAACGGAACGGGTTATCCACAGATTTCACGGATGGCACAGATTTCTTCGGCGTGCTGGGGGTGAGTTGTTGGCAGATGGTGCCGATGCCGCAGATTCCGGAGGGATTGGCTTCACTCCCCCGCTGTTCCATCCGTGTTCATCCGTGCCATCCGTGGTTGGTAAATCCGGTTCACGAACGTGGGTGGACCACGGATCTCACGGATGGGCACGGATCCGAAGCGAGAGAGTTATCCGCAGATGACGCCGCAGATCGACAGGGACTTGAGGTGAAACGCCTCCGCACCTTCGAGGGGATGCCCAAACCCAGCATGGATTGGGTGGTGCAGCCGCTCCCTCTGCGCAATCGACGACAACTTCGCTGTCACGTTCCACCTGATCTCCGAGGCGGCTCCCGAAAACAACACGGCAACCGTCATCACCGGCGCTACCATCGCCACGCTGGTGCCCCGCGCCACCATCACGATCAACAACCAGCCGTCCAGCACGACGGCCGTTGAAGGCCGTGCTGCGATGTTCAGCGTCAACGCCACCGTCACCGGCGTTGTCTCGCCCAGCTTCCAGTGGAAGAAGAATGGTGCCGCCATCGACGGTGCCACCTCCGCCACCTACAAGACGCCGCTGACCACGTTGGCGGACAACGGTGCCAAGTACACGGTGGACATCTCCGGTCCGGGCGCTGCAGTCACCTCGGCTGAGGCGATCCTGACGGTCATTCCCGATACCTTCCCGCCGGCGATCGTCTCCGCGGGTGCACTTCGCAGCGAAGCCGGCGCCGTCCAGGTGTCTGCGATCTTCGACGAAGCCCTCAACCTCTCCACGGTGACCGCGGCGAACTTCTCGCTCAGCTCCGGCACGGTGACCGGTGCGACCTACGTCGAGAACAGCTCGACCTACAAGTCCCTCGAGCGCGGTGTGACGCTGGACACCACGGGCCTGACCCCGGGCAACACCTACACCCTCACGGTCCGCAATGTCCGTGACCTGAAGGGCAACGCGATCTCCACCGCGACCGCCCAGTTCACGGTCCAGCGCCTGACCTGGGCCGCCATCGGCACCCAGAACGCCGGCATGCCCGCCGGTGCCCTCGGCGTGGGCAACGACGGCGTCAATGTCCAGGCCGGCGGCAACGCCTTCTGGAACGCCACCGACGACGTGACCTTCGTTTACGAGCAGGTCACCGGTGACTTCGACAAGGTCGTCAAGATCGAGGAGCAGGACGCTTCCTCGAACTGGGCGCGCGCCGGTTTGATGGTTCGCGAAACCCTCGCGACCGACAGCCGCTATCAGGCCGTTCACACTCCCGACAACAAGAAGTGGGATGGCACCGACTCGAACAACGCGTTCGAAACCAACCGCCGCCTCGGCGTCGGTGGCAACACCAGCTCCTCGGGCGCGGGTGGCCGGCCCTCCTACCCGGATGGCACCTACGTCCGCATCATGCGCACCGGTGACGTGATCCACATGTTCCGCAGCGGCGACGGCATTACCTGGACCCAGCTCGGCCGGACCGACTTCCTCGCGGAAGGTGACCTGGCTTCGCTGCCGGCTTCGATGTACGTCGGTATCGTGTACGGACCGGAAAACGGCAACCTGCCGGAAGTGGACCGCAAGCTGTGGACTGCCAAGTTCCGTGGCTACGGTGACTTCAAGCCCAACAAGGCTCGTGGCACCCAGACCTACTCCATCGGCATGAACTTCGGTGGAAACGAGAACAGCGGCATCATGGGGCCCCGTGAAATCGCTGGCGTGAACGCGGTTGCCCAGGGCAACTGGAACAACCTCTCGGGCAACAACTCCGAGACCTCGGGTGCCGTGGCCCTCGCTGGCGAATCCGCCGGCAACCGCGTCAACACCTCCGCCACCGTCGAGTGGGCGGGCTCTCCGAACACCTGGGCCTCCACGGGCCGCGGTGAAGAGAACAACGCCTTCATCGGCTCGGACCGGTCGCTCATGACCGGCTTCCTCGATACGGGCAACGCCACCACCACGACGGTCACCGTCAATGGCATCCCGTCCCAGCTGACCAGCGGCAAGTATGACGTGGTCCTCTACTCCGTCGGCGGCGTGCCCGACCGCGGCGGCGCCTTCCGCGTCACCGATGCCAATGGCACCGAGCTGAGCGGCTACCAGGTCATCCTGGCCAACGCGAATCCGACGAACCACGTCCTCCTCGCGAACGCGACGCCGCTCACGGCGTCCTACGGCACCTACGTGGTGTTCAAGGGCCTGAGCGCTTCGAGCATCATCGTTCACGCCACCACCGAAAACGGCCTCGGCCAGAGCGGCACGCCTCGCGCGCCGATCAACGCCATCCAGCTCGTCACCCCCAGTGGCCTGCTCAAGCCCGCGGTCAACCCGACGATCGCGTTTGATGCCCAGGGCCGCATCGTGTTCGAAGGCACGCTCCAGTCCTCGCCGACGTTCAACGGGACCTACACCGACGTCAGCGGCGCCACGAGCCCGTACACGGTCAACCCGAGCGGCGCTGCCGGGTTCTTCCGCACCCGCCAGTAAGCGGTAGCGGTTGCATTCACAGGGAGGTCGGGCGTAAGCCCGGCCTCCCTTTTTTGTTGGAAGACGCGAAGGGGGAAAGGGGGTTCGCGCGAAGCCGCGAGGGCGCGAAGGAAGAAGGACTCGGGGTGGCGACGTCCCCGTCGCCTTGCCCATTTCGGCCCCAAAACGGCAGTTGTATCCGCAGATGCAGTTTCCATTTCACCCGCCGGGTGAAACGACAGCCTCTCCCAACCCGCTTCCAATCCGTGTAATCGGTGTAATCTGTGGATCCAGCCGCCTTTTCCAGGCTCAGTGTTCCCCAGTGTTTTTGGGTGAAATCCATGCGCCCGGCTTTCAACCTCCTCCCAATGCCTCCGCCAGTTCCACACCGGCCCCGATCCGCATGGGCGGTCGTGTGCCTTGCGGTGGCGATGGCGGTCCAGGCCCGGGCCGTGGATTCGGTACGATCGTTGGTGGCAGGGCCGCGGAACGGGACTTTGCTCCAGCGGCTCAACCCGGCCGAATCCGGCGTCGGATTCACCAACGTCCTCAGCCGCGAGTTCGCATCGGCCAATCAGATCCGCATGAACGGATCCGGGGTCGCGCTCGGGGATGTGGATGGCGACGGCCGCTGTGACCTGTTCCTGTGCGGTGTCCAGTCGACGGCCCGGCTCTTCCGGAATCTCGGCGGCTGGAAGTTCGAGGATGCGACGGCCGGATGCGGCGTGGATCTCGCCGGCATCTACAGTACGGGCGCGGTCCTCGCAGATCTCGATGGCGATGCCGATCTCGATCTGCTGGTGACCTGTCACGGCGGCGGGACCCGACTGTATGTGAATGATGGCCGTGGCCATTTCACCGGCCACCCCGACTCGGGACTGATCTCCCGCTTGGGGGCTACCTCGATGGCTGTGGCCGACGTCGACGGCGATGGAGACCTCGATGTCTACGTGACCAACTATCGGACCCGCACGATCCGCAGCACGGGCTTCTCGGTCATGAACGTCAACGGCCGGCGCATGATCCGGCCCGAGGATCGCGACGTGCTCGAGTACACGCCGCAGGGCGCGATCCTCGAACACGGTGAACCCGACTTCCTGTACCTGAACGACGGCAACGCCCGGTTCTCGCCCGTGTCGTGGGACGGCGGCACGTTCCTGGATGAGGACGGCAAGCCGTTGAAGCAACCGCCGCGCGACTGGGGCTTGGCCGCGCAGTTCCGGGACTTCAATCGCGACGGCGCGCCCGACCTTTATGTCTGCAACGATTTCCACAGCGTCGATCGACTGTGGGTGAATGACGGGACGGGACGCTTCCGGGCGATCCCGGCCACCGCCCTGCGTTGCACGCCGACGTTCTCGATGTGCGTGGACTTCGCGGATGTGAATCGCGACGGCTACGATGATCTGTTCGTCGCCGACATGCTCGATCGGGATCACGTCTCGCGGTTGCGTCGCAGCCCGCTCGTCGTCCTCGCCCCGGGCGATTTCGAACGCGCGCAGAACCGGCCTCAGAGCGGCCGCAACGTCCTGCACCTGGGACGCCCGGACGGGACGTTCGCCGAGGTGGCGTATCAATTCGCCATCCAGGCATCGGGTTGGACCTGGGGCGCTACATTCCTGGACGTGGACCTCGACGGCTACGAGGACCTGCTCGCCACGACCGGCAATATCTTCGACACCCAGGATCAGGACGCGAACGCACGCATCGATGCCGGCGGTCCGTATCGGGGCGAGGCCATCGCCCGCAAGGCGCTCCAGTACGATCCGCTGCCGCTCCGCCGTCAGGCGTATCGGAACGTGGGCGGAGAGCGTTTCGAGGAAGTCGGGAAGGAATGGGGATTTGGAGAGGAAGGGGTGAGCCACGGGATGGCGGTGGGCGACCTGGATGGAGACGGGGACCTCGACGTGGTGGTGAACGAACTCAACGGCGCAGCGGGTGTGTACCGGAATCAGGCGTCGGCTGGACGCGTGGCCGTGCGTCTGAAGGGATCGGGCAAGAACACGCGTGGAATCGGCGCGCGGGTGACGTTGCGTGGCGGCGCGGTGAAGGAGCAGTCGCAGGAGATGATGAGCGGCGGGCGTTATCTGTCG
>CAIMMI010000171.1 GCA_903842505.1 uncultured Verrucomicrobiota bacterium
GAACTGGCCACTGGGAACTCCCCCTCCGCCTGACCTTTGGCATCAGGCCCCCGCGTAGAACCCGCGCGTGATCTCCTTCGCAAGCCGGCTCGATTCGGCCTTCCCCTTGGTCTTCGCCAGTCGGCGGGCAAGATTCCCCAACTCGCGAGGCGTCATGGGCTCCGCGACCAACTGGATCTTCAACCCTACCGCCTGCGCTGCCCGGCTCATGGACCGGAAAGTGATCGACGTGTTTTCCTCATCCAGGATCCGGCGAACCGCGGTGCGTCCGGTCCCCATCCGCTCGGCCAGCGTGGTGATCGAAATCCCATCGTGCGCCATCCGGTCCAGGATCGCTGCCGTCAGTGACCGCTTGATCTCGATGTCTGCTGCCATGCCCTCACGATTGGCCATGGAGTCTCAAATGGTTCATTTTTGTACCAGTGTCAAATCCTCATCCGACCGGGAACTCCCCCCGCGGTCTCCCCTCATCCCGGAGGGATGTCAGCCGGCAGCCCCGGGTCATGTGGAGCACGCACCCCGGGCTACCGGCTCCAACGCCTCCGGCGTAGCCGTATCCATGTGGTTGAAAGCGGGGGCAGGTTCACGCGGAGCCTCGGAGAAAGGACCGTTGGATGGAAAGCGAGGCTGTCACCTTTTGGTGAACGGTCGCCGGCGTCGAAATGTTCTGCCCCCAGCACTCCGCGGGCTCCGCGTCTCCGCGTGAGATCCTTGCCGCATGGATGCCTGCTTCAAACTTGAACCTTGAAACTCTCCGCCCGCTCCACCCTTGCCGTTTTCGCCGGAGTCGCCAGTTTCCCCATGGCTTTCCTCCAAAACCAGAACAGGCCCGTCTGCGCATGCACTACTTCACTCCCAGCACACCCGATGGCGTCATCCAGGACATCTTCTTCGACGCGGGCAATCGGTTCACCTGCACCGCGAAGTTCGAGCTGCCCGACTCCTTCCGCCAGCGGCTCGACTCCGGTGCGACCGCCGTCTTCGCCGCCCGCAGCCGGATCTGCCGCCTCGGCATCAGCATCTCGCCCACGGTGGCACCCCGCATCGAAGGCAACCACGCCCTCCTCACCCTCACCGGACGCGCCATCATTCCGTCCTACCATCTCGAAGGACTCCTCCAGCCCTGCCTCGTCCACGGCGTCAACATCGGCCGCCTCGTTGCCTGCGATCCCACCCTCCGTTGTGGCGCCGACGAAACCCATCAGGCCCTCACCGACCGCCAACTGCTCCTGCCCCGTGGCTATTCCCTGCGTGCCGATGGCGCCGTCGAGTTCCCGCCCCAGTTCTGCCGATACGAATTCCCCGCCCCGATCAACCGCGACCAGCTCTTCGCCGTCCTGAACCGGCACTACGGCAAGGAACTCCTCAATGCCCTCCAGGTCCGGCGCACCGTCGAAACCCTCGTCCTGCACCCGGGCGAAGGCCTGATCACGTCGTGTGCGATGTTCCTGCACCGGCATTACCTCGTCCTCGACACCGAACCCACGCAGTCCGCCGAGCACCTGTCCGCCCGCGTCCTGGATCCGGTTGAGACCCGGCTCTCCAAGGTCTTCCTCGAATTCGAGAACACCTCCAAGGCCGTCGTCGTCAACCCGCGCGCCCGCGCCTTCGTCTATCGCGCCGACCATCGGGACTACCCCGCCCGAACCCTGGTGAGTGTTGATGGCCTCGCACCCGCCGATCGCGGCCGCGCCTCCTTCGACCAGATCGAGTCGCTCTTCTCCACCGCCCGCAAGCTGGCCGGCGACACCCCCGGCCGCGTCGTCTGCGAATACAGCGAGGGTCCCGTTGCCGTCGGCGACATCGCCGCTGGCCTGACCTCCGGTTCCGGCGCGGCCCAATGCTTCTTCCACGCGCCGCGTCACGCCCTGCAACGCACGCCTGAGGCCATGCGCCGACGGGCCAAGGATCTCGCCACGAGCCACCGTCTTCCCACCGACCGGCCCATCACGCTCTTCTCCGAGTACTTCCCGGACACGGTCGAGTTCCCCGAGTTGCTGAGCTGCGCGGCCGCCGGTCACCTCAAGGCCCTCGTCTTCCGCCAGGCCTCCGCCGAACGCGGTCCGTTCTTCTCCGAGCGCGATCACATCCGCATGGCCGACCTCGCCGACTTCGGCACCGAGATCTACTGGAGCAATCCACTCCTCAAACACGTCGCCCGCCTCACCCAGAAGGATCGCCGCGCCTTCTTCGTCCCCGAGGATCGCGTCGACGAATTCCAGGACTCGGTTGTCATGGCCGTCTACGGCTCGGTCATGGACCTCACCGACACCGACCAGCATCGCCTCGCCGGCATGCTCGCCCGATTCAAGCAACTCTTCGGCACGAGCCTCGCCTTCCTCACCGGCGGCGGCGGCGGCGTCATGAAGCACGTCTCCGAACTCGGCACGCAACTCAACCTCATGGTCGGATCCAACTACCTCGAGAACGCCGACCAGAACATCGATTCCACCGTCGGCTTCTATCAGATGTTCCAGGGCGGCTCCCGCCACATGCGCCAACGCTGGTTCGAGGTCGCCCGCTTCCACCTCTTCTGCATCGGCGGCGTCGGCACCCTCGAGGAAATCGGACTCACCCTCACCGACATCAAGCTCGGCCTCCTCAACCGCGAACCCATCATCTTCTTCGGACGCGAGAACCAGGACCTCTACTGGAACGCCCTCGCCGCCCAGCTCGGCCGCATGGTCGAATCCGGCCGCGCCCCCCGCTGGATCACCGACAACATGCTCGTCACCGACAACCCCGACGAAGCCATCGCCTTCTACCAGCGCGTCCTGCAGATCGCGTAGGGGAAGTTTCAAGTTTGAAGACTCAAGTTTGAAGCCGTAGCCGACGACGTGAGGAGGCGGGGCCAAGCAGGTTCCCAGTTGCCAGTTCCCAGTTTTCCCAACGGCGGCACCAACGGAGATTTTCCAACGGCGACACAGCGACGCGGCGGGAGAGGAAGGCTGGGACCGGGCAATTCCCAGTCCCAGAATCTAGTTCCGAGCCCTACGCCGGAGGCGTATCCGCCATTGGCCCGGGGTCGCGAAGCGCACCCCGGGTCATGAGTCAAAATTGGAAGGCCCGGAGGGCCGGAAGACCGTAGCCCACGGCGTAAGCCGTGGGACCGTGCGGTGAACGGAAATAGCCCCGGACGGGGCGACAGAACCTCAAGTAGCTGGAGTCCATCCTGTCCATCCTGTCATCCTGTCTACACTTCCCCGCCGATCCTTTCCATCCTGTCCCCCACCCCCCAGAACGCAGAATAACCAAGGTTTACCCATGGCCCGGAGAACGAGTGCTGATATTTCAAACGAATGGGCGCTCGGGCGTCGGGCAGTATCCGGAGTCAGATCGCCCCTTCGATCATGCCCTCCGTTCACCTCACGTCGACGTCTGGATTCCGGGCGTCTGGTCCCGCCTTGCGGCGACATCTGGTGCTCATGGCCGCACTGATGGCCCTGGGTAACGGTCTTCACGCAGCCGCATTGCAGGTCCATCTCGGTGCCGTCGGTCTCGGACGCGTCGAGACACCCTGCCCTGAGCCGTACCAGGAGGGTCAGGGATTCGTGGTCTACGCCACCGCATCACCCGGCTCCCGGTTCGTGCGCTGGGAAGATGGCTCGACCCGACCCGACCGCTACCTCGTGCTGCGCCGGGACTCGACCAATCTGGTGGCTTCGTTTGAGGCGATTCCCGTGCGGCCGTTCCTGGAGGAGTACGGCCTCGACAACCTCGATCCTTCCCAGGTCCCCGGAGCGACCCTCCAGGCCGAGGCGGATCGCGTCCGACTGGAATTCACGCTGCCCGGAAGGAACGCCTATCGGGTGCTGATGAGCACCAACCTCGCGACGGATCCGTTCGTCCCCGTTTCCTTCGCAAACGGCGTCAGCGATCCCCTGAACCAGACCCAGTCCATCGGGAATGCCGGGCCTCAGAAAGTCTGGGCCGATGCGACCGATCCAGCCCACGCGTTCTTTCAGGTGGAGGTGATCGGTGGCGGGGTGCTGCCGGCGATCTATCTGGCGCAGGCGCCCACAGTGGCCGGAGGCCAATCCTTTCACCTCTACGGCTTGGGCTTCAGCCGCGGGACCGTCCAGGTGGAGTCGGACCGCGGACCGCTGACGTCGGAGGTCATCAACGACCACACGCTGCGGGTGACCGCCCCGCAGGGCGCAGGCCCCGTGCAACTCCAGGTCCGGATCAACGGGGCCCTGGCCCTGGGTTCCCTGACCCTGCAGGTCACCGCCCAACCCCCGACCGCAACCGTGGCCCAGTTGCCCCAGGTTCGCCTGATCCGCGGCGGGCTTCTCCGCCTGACCGGAACCGGACTCAATGTCACCACGTCAGCCTACATCGGTTCCCTCCCGGCGACCCTCCTTGGGCGCAACGCGGACGGAACCTCGCTGGCCCTGCGGTTACCGGACGTCCCGACGAGCGGCGCGCTGTCCCTGGTCGTTGGCGGACAATTGCTGACGGCAGGCACCGTCACGGTCGAGAACTCGATCGCCGGTTATACGCCTTTCACCCCGGAAGGATTCCGGGTGACGACCACCGACTTCGTACGACCGAACCAACTGACCTATGTCCCCTTTGTCGCTGAAGGCTTCCGCATCACGACCACCGGCTTCGTGCGACCGGGCCTGATCGATTACATCCCGTTTGTTCGCCAAGGCATCCTGATCGAGACCGAATAGCCCAGAAACCTTTCCGCAGACCTCCTTAGCCCACCTCATGAGAACATTCCTCAAGGCAGGCCTCGCCTGCACCCTCTGGACCGCCTGCCACCTGGCCACCCTCGCCGGAGACCAACCCATCCAGGCCTACTCCTCGGGCAGCACCGGCGCGGACGGCCCGTTCGCCCCACGGATCGTCAACACCCTCGACGGCCCCGAACTCCAGGGCGTTCCTCCCGGTACCCGCCTCTTCCGCGGACGCCAGGGCGGTCAACCCCGGGACTGGATCTTCGTTCCGCTCCCAGCCGACGGCGTCTTCCAGTTCACCAGCTTCGAACTGCCCGCCGGCTTCGAGATGGCCTTCGACACGCGCGGCACGTCCAACCCGGGCGTCACCATCCTCGCCCAACAGGACATCGTCATCGGCGGTTGGATCTCCGTCGCACCCGTGGAGACGCTGATGGCGGCCAACCCGGATTTCCTGAAGAGCACCCAAACCGACAACCCCTACTTCTATTCGACCATCCCCGGACCCGGCGGATTCCCAGGTGGCGCCGGCTTCCGCCAAATGGGAACCGGCCCTTTGCCAGGTGCGGGACGAGGGATTGGGGGA
>CAIMMI010000172.1 GCA_903842505.1 uncultured Verrucomicrobiota bacterium
ATGCTGAACCCGTTGAAGTGCCCGATCCATTCCTTCGGTGCCCAACCACGGACATCGTCCTGCAATACCTTCAGCAACGCCGGATCCGACTCCAACCCCACCACCGTCGACGGCCACACCATCCCCATGAACTCGAGTCGGGTGTTGTTCCTGGAGGGCCCCACCCGCGACGCCGCCGGCCCGGACTCCGCCCCGCGCAGACGTCGGATGCCGTCCACCTCCACCGTCGGAAACGGACTCAGCCGATCCAGGATGTCCTGCCAACGCACCCGGCGATCGGCGTCGAGCCCCAGTTCCCCGCTCACCTCCAACATCCCGCGGAAAAGGTTCCGAACCAGCCCCAGTGAAAGACAATTGTTCCGGTCGCTCCCGCCATCTCCCACCTCGCCCGACGCATCCCGGGTGATCACATAACGGCCATCCTCCAGCTTGAGGTACGATTGCCAGAATCGCGCCACCTCCTGCAGGAAGGGATAAACCCGACGCGCGTAGTCGAGGTCCCACGTGTGCTCGATGCGCTGCAGCATGTTCACCGCCGCAAAGGCCGCATTGCTCTTCTGTCCAAGAAACATACGGCGCCCCTCACCGGGAATCCCATGTCCGTCCGGCATGAACGACGTCTCCAACCCCTGCGGCCCTATACCCACATCGTAGTAAACCCCGGGCACCTGCAGGAACTCCTTCGCGTTCACCCGCGCAATCGGCAGGTACTCGAGGATCGGCGTGTCGTAGGGCTCCGCCAACTCCGGGTGATTCGACGAAAACACCGCCCACCATGGCGCCTGATGGTTGTAGTTGAGGTGATAGTCCGCCTGCCACGACGGGCCGTCCGCCGTGATCCAATTCCCATATAGGGACGGCGCGAAACGCGGATTCCGTGAACACGACGCCAACAGGTACTGCGATCCGTAGTAGTAGCGCTCGATCAACGGATCCCCAATCCGCACGTACGACTTGGACCAGAAATCACGCCACCAACTCTGGTGTCGCTCCCGCAATCCATCAATTCCCTCCCGCGTCCAGATCCCCAAGCGACGATGCGCCTCCGCCAACGGATCCGCCGCCTCCTCACGCGTAACCACCGACGCCACCACGTAAACCACCCGACCCGGCTGCAACACGAACCGGTCCGCCGACCATCCGTCCCCCCGACTCCACGGCAGGCCAGGCTCCCGATGCCCGATCAAGCGCATCGCCACCGCGGCCTCCGTCGTCCGCGCCGACGGCTTCCGCTCCAGCGCCATCGTGTTCGTCGTGCTCACGAAGCGGCGCACCGCCCAGTAACCATCCGGCAAGTTGCCCGACGCCGTCTCGGCTTCGTTGCCGCTCATCGGCCACAGCTTGACCTCGACGCCCGTCAGCGCCGTCGGCGCAAACGGATTGGCGTCCCCGGGATCGCCCTTCACCGACAACTCGATCACCAGCAGGTTCTCCGTCGCCGCCACCCACGACCTCATCTGGATCTCCGTTCCCGCCCGCGTGAACGGCGGCGGATCCTCGACCCGATGCGCCGTGCGCAAGGTATGGATCACCTCCGCCGCCCCGAGAACCTGCTCCGCATGGTAGCTGCCTCCGTTCAGCGCAGGGATCACGACGTCGATGCCCCCGATCGGCGCCGGATGCGCGTTGGGATAGATCGTCTTGGTCTTCCAGAAATCATTCTTCGAAAGATGGAACCGATGAACCTCCGGACACGCCGTCGGGGCATTGGTCCTGCGCGTCACCCGCGCTCCTCCGTCCTCGCCCAACCCGAAGTACCGACGCCGCTCGCTGACCGCCCCAATGGCCACGCCCAGATCTCCATTTCCCAGCAGCGGTCCGTCCGGAACCTTCCGCGTCGGCATCGCATCCGGCGGCGCATCCCAGACGCCCCGATGCAACGCCACCACCTCCATCCCACCGCGCGCCACCCGTTGCGCCAGATCGCCCCCCACCTCCGGCGCGCCGACGGCCACTCCAACGCCCACGCCCCCGCTCGCCAGCCAAACGACCCAGGCCCAAAGCCTCTTCCACCCACGCACCCGGAACATCTTCCAACCCTTCCCCAGCCCCCCACCCGATGCAAAGCCCCAAGCCGCCCCCAGCAAGAGGTGGGGCGAGTGTCCTCACGAGCCGTTTTTGGCCTGCTTCAGTCCTAAACCCGGAATCTTGGATCCTTGGATCGGTTCGACGGAGTCTCGACCCACCTGTTTCGGGGACAGCGTCCAGACGCGCCCCCAACGGTGAGGCAAGACTCCGTCGAGCCGACATGGCCCACTTCAAAACCCCAGCGCCTCCGCGCCTCTGCGGGAGAATTCCCCGCCCCTCTCCGCGTCTCCGCGATCTCCGCGTGAACCTGTCTCCGGTTTCAATCGCAAGGTGACAGCTGAGCGCGAGCGGCCGGGTTCCGGCCCCTCATGAAGGCGCCGCCCAAGGCCTGATCACCCCGCCGCCCGCTCCATCTCACAGCGTCTCGCCCGGAGCATCTCGCGGATCGCCTTCGGAATGCGTTCCCAGTCTTCGGGAACTCCACCCGTCTGATCCCGCAGTCCCGGGTCGGCTCCGCGATCGAGGAGACAACGCGCGACCGCCTCCGAACACAGATGGAACAGACAGGTCCATCCGTCGACATCCTGCGCGTTCACTTGAGCGCCCGCGTCCAGCAGCAGGCGGACGCATTCGAGATTGTCCTTCGCAACCGCGGCGAACAGCGCCGTCTCGCCGGTGGACGTGAGGTTGGGGTCCGCACCGTGCTCGAGCAGGAACCGTACGGCCTCGGTGTTGCCCTGTTCACAGGCATCGTGCAGCGGCCACGATCCCCCGCCCGAGACGTCGTTGACCTCCAGGCCGGCAGCCAACAGGAGCTTCAGCATCTCCATCCCCCGGTGGAACGGAACCCCATGCACCAACCCATAGTCTTGGGGATCCCGGACCTCCACATTGGCCCCCAGTTCAATCAACGCGGCCGCCGCACCGAGGGAGTTCGAACTCACCGCCGACTCCAGAGCCGTGCGACCGAATAGGTGCACCGCGTCCACGGTGACGCCCTCACCGACCAACCATCGGATCATTTCGACCCGGTCATATTCCGCAGCCAGATGGAGGGCAGTGGCACCGCAATGCCCGACCGCCTCCATGTCACTGCCGCGCTCCACCAGCGCCCGGGCAATCCCGACGTCACCCGCAGCCACCGCCAGCAGGAACGGGGTCCGCGACCAACCATCGGTGTGCTGCAAATCCTCTGGTCCCAGGCTGGCCACCTGCTCCAACCGGGCGCGGCCCAGGGCAACATCGAGCATGAAGGGCGTCCATCCGGTCTCCTCGATCGGGATGCCCAGTTCCAGCAATCCGGGAACGTCCTGCCAGCCGTCGGGATCGCGGGAAGCCCAGCCCAGTTTCCGACGACTGTCCTTGCAGGTCGGGTCGATCCTCAGGCCCTGCGACACGAGCCATTCCCGCACGCGGGCCACGTCCGGCGTGTCGACGAATCGATCCTGGGAAGCCCGGCTCGGGTGGATCTCGGAAAGGGCGTTGGCTCCCGTCGGGCTCGACCAGAAAACATCCGCCCCGGCATCGGCGAGCCTGCGCACGAGGTCGAACCGCCCCTGCCGGGCTGCCAAGACGAGCGGTGTGCTTTGATAATCGACTCCCAGTTCATCCCGCACGCACTGCGCCGGAACGCCGGCTTGCAGGAGGGCATCCAGCAACTCGGCCGCCCTGTTGCCGCTCGCGATGGCCGTGCCGAGGAAGCCCGCCAACTCCGAACCCGTGAAATGTTTGAAGCACGATCTCCCTTCGCGAAGGATCGCGCGCGTCGTCGGAACATCGCCGTTTCCCAGGGCGGCCAGCAGCCCGACCTGCATCGACACGCACCCGGCAGGCCGCCCCCGACCGTCCCCAGGAAGGGTCATGCTCCAGCGAAGTCGGCTCTCGTCATCGGGTATCGGCATCCGCGTCAAAACACACCCGCAACCCGGTCCCACGGCAAGAGCCAACTCCTGCACGCCCCGGGGGCGCCAACGCCTGGAAGCAGTCACTCCCCCTTCCGTCGGAACGCCAACATCCGAAGCCCGTTCAAACACACCAGGACGGTGCTCCCTTCGTGGGCCACCACGCCGACCGGCAACGGCAAATGGAAACCCAGCGCCGAAACGATCAGTACCCCGATCACGGCCAGGGAGAACGCCAGATTCTGGTAGATGATGCTCCGGGCCCGACGACTCAGGGCCAGCGCGAAGACGATGTTCTTCAGGCTGTCACTCATCAGCACGACATCCGCCGTCTCCATCGCCACGTCCGTCCCAGCGGCACCCATCGCAACACCGACGGTCGCCGTCGCCAACGCCGGGGCATCGTTGACCCCATCGCCCACCATCGCCACGGGGCCGATATTCTTGAGTTCCTTGATCACCCGGACCTTGTCCTCCGGCAGCAGGTCGGCATGCACCTCGTCGACACCCGCCTGCCGGCCGATGGCCTCGGCGACCCGCGTGTTGTCCCCGGTGAGCATCACCACGCGGCTGATGCCGTCGGCCTTGAGCTGACGGATCACCTCGGCCGCATCCGACCGCAGGACGTCGGCGATCGCCACTGCTCCCAGGAAGCGCGCCGAATCGTGCGCCTCGTCCAGTTCACCGACGATGACCACGGTCTTGCCTTCGTCCTGGAGTGCCGCGACCTGACGCGCGAACGCGTCGGGCAAGGACCGATTCAAGGCCGCGAAATAGCGCGCATTGCCCGCCGCGATACGCCGACCGCCCACCAGCGCGCTTGCCCCCTTCCCCGAGACCGACTGGAACCCCGAGCAGTCGGCAATCGCGACGTTGCGCGACCGGCACTCGGTGACGATCGCCTGGGCCAACGGATGCTCCGACTTCATCTCTACGGCGCCCACCAAGCCCAACAACTCCAACGCCACCCCATCGGGTGCTGATGGGGCACCGCCGCCGGACGGCTTGCCCGCGTCACCCAGCATTCCCCGGAACCGGACCACTCGCTCGCCAACCACCATGTCCGTCACCCGCGGCTTGCCTTCGGTCAACGTCCCCGTCTTGTCGAAGGCAACCACCTTGATCGTCGCCGCCCGCTCCAGATGAACGCCACCCTTGAACAGGACACCGCGTCGCGCTGCGCCCCCGATGGCCGAAAGGATTGAGGCCGGCGTACTGATGATGAGCGCGCAGGGTGAGGCCACCACCATCACGGTCATCGCCCGGTAGAACGCGGTCCGGAACGATTCCTCCAGGAAAAGGATCGGTACCAGGATGAGCCCCAGCGTGAACAGCAGGACTCCACCGGCATAGAACTGCTCTGCCCGATCCAGGAACCGTTGGGTGTCCGCCTTCTCGCTCTGGGCCTCTTCCACCATCCGCACCAGTTTCTCGATCGTGGAATCCTTGGCCAACCGCGTCACCCGGACCTCCAGCCCCCCGGTCTGGTTGATCGTCCCGGCAAACACGGGGTCCCCCACCGTCCGCGAGACCGGCATCGACTCTCCGGTCAACGACGCCTGGTCGACCGAACTGCTGCCTTCGATGATCACGCTGTCCAGCGCGATGCTCTCCCCGGGCCGCACCACCAGGACATCGCCCACCACCAATTCCCCGACCGGCAATACCACCGTCTCCCCACCCCGGCGTGCCATCGCCGTCGCCGGCCGGAGCTTCATCAAGGACTGGATGGCCTTGCGCGTGCGATCAATCGCGTAGGCCTGAAGCACGTTCGAAAGCGAGAACAGGAACAGGAGCATGGCCCCTTCGAACGGCGCCTGGACAATCGCGGCGCCGATCGCCGCCAGGACCATCAGCAGGTCCACATCGATCGTTCCCTGGCGAAGGGATTGCAGGCCTGCGCGAACCCCGAAGTAACCTCCCGTCAGGTAAGCAGCCGCGTAGAAGCCCACGGACCAGAACCCACCGACCTTCGCCGTCGCCCAACCGGCCAGCATGAAGACCAGCGTCAACCCGGTGGAAACCGCCTCCAACCGCTCGCCCGTCAGCCAGTAGCGCAACCAGTCCCCGGCCGTCTGCGGTGCCGCCCCCTCCCCGTCCGACATCTTCTTGACCGGCGCACCGGTGGACCGCACCCGTTCAAGGACTTCGGATTCGGTCAACCGGGCGTCATCAAACGTCACCGTCATCACTCCGCCCAGGAACGTGGCGCGGGCCCGGCGAACACCCGGGATCTGTTGGGCCTTGCGCTCGAGCCGATCCTCAGCCGCCCCGGACGCCCGCCCGGCAAGATGCAGGATCGTCTTGCAGTACTGTTGGTGCCCAATCGGCGCCAACCGCTCCGCGACCTTTTTGACTCCTTCGTCCGAGATCACCCGGGGATCGAAGTCGATCATCACCGCATGCGACGCCGGATCAATGTCGGCCCGCAGGACGCCCGGCGTTGCCGCAGGTTCACCTGGTGAGGGGTTGGCCCGATCCGGGGTCCTGCTTCCATTGGCGTCAGCAGGAGTGCTCATGGCCATGGCCTACCCCAGCCAGCCTGAAAACACCAGCTGCGTCCTTCTTCTGGAAACGGGCGCATCCCGCCCGGCGCCTCGCAGTTTTCCACCTGTGTGAATCTGCCAACGATCCTCCGCCGCGACGGCCAGGTCCCCGTCTCAGTCGTTGCCATACCACTGTCCATTGCGGCACCCGAGTCCATGATGATCGAAGGGCCACCACCGGGCTTCGTGATGATCCTGGGTCGGACGCCTCCCGAATCGTTGCAGCAGGAATTGCTCCTGCGCCCTTCCGAAGCACTCGGCCCCGGCCATCACCACGAAGGTCAGCAAGCCCAGGATCAGCACGGCACGTCGCCAGCGCATGCCGATCAGCGGCACGAACGCGATCGGCAATCCGAGAATGCAGAACGCCCCGAACGCGCCCCAGGATTCGTCCAGTGGCAGGTCGTAGCCCCAGCCAGACGTCCGGAAAGAAGTCGCATGATACCAACCCCAAACCGCAGCCAGCAGCAATCCAACCCCGCGCGCCAGGCGCGTGAATGCGGCGTCCAGTCCCGTCGGGTTACCATTCGTGTCCGCAACGGTAGGCCGTGCCGCGACCGTACCACCGGATCCCAAGGTTGATGTCACTTCTGCCTTCATGCCTCAATCCATTTACCGAACCCAGACCCGCAAGACCCCTCCGGCGTTCGATCCACCCAACTCAGTACCGCGGCAGGTAGCCGTAGCCCGCCTGGGCCTTCAATCGCCGCACGGTCGGTTC
>CAIMMI010000173.1 GCA_903842505.1 uncultured Verrucomicrobiota bacterium
CTGATCGAATGGTCCATCACCCTGTTGGGTTATACACCCCAATCGTTCGTTCCGGAGGGTTCGACCTGGGCGAGCGGTGTCGCGGTCTTGCTGCTGGGTGGAGCTTGGGTGCTTCACCGGCGGATTCGGTCGGGGATCTGAAGGGGATGCGTTTGGTATCCGAGTCGGGGGCGGGATGGGTTGGGGGTGGGTGCGGACAGGATGAGCAGGATGGACAGGATGGGTTTGGGGGTGGGTGCGGACAGGATGAGCAGGATGGACGGGATGGGTTGGGGTGGGGTGCGGTCAGGATGGATTGGAGGTCTTGGGAGGTGATTTCCCCCGGGGTGCATTGCCCCTTCGACTTTCCAAAAAGAATCCGTAACGCGGCGCGAGACTCTGGATATTACCTGCCGGTGGAAAGCTTTCCAAAAATCGGAAACCGCATCGGATGGGGTAGGTGGTCGGGCATGGTTCCGATCGCTCAGGCTCCGGAAAAGCCCTGGCCTTCTACCCCGACGCCTTGAAACCCGGATTGACGGTCATGACATCACAAACCTGGACGCGGATCCGGACACGCTTTCGCTGCTGCGGTTCCCTGCTGGCCGCGTGTGGATTGCTTCTGACCGAGGCGATCGCGGCTCCTTTCACCTATCAGGGGCGCTTGGTGGACGGAACGGCCCTGGCGAATGGCAACTACGAGCTGACTTTCCGCCTTTTCGACAGCTTGACGGTTGGCAGTCGGGTCGGACCGGAATTGGTTTTGACCCCGGTTGGGGTGACCAACGGGTTGTTCACGGTGGCTCTGGACTTCGGGAACGCCGCGTTTGACGGAGCTGACCGCTGGCTGGAACTGGCGGCCCGGCCGGCCGGGACTGGGGTAGCCCCTTCCGTTTTTGTCCCTCGTCAGGCGATCACAGCGGTGCCCTATGCGCTGCACGCCCTGAACGGCTCGGCCGACGCCGGAGCGCTGACCCTGGGCACCCTGCCCGATGGCCGGTTGAGTGCGAATATCGCGCGGAAAACGGACGTTCTGACGCTCAGCAACACCCTCTCTGCCGGGTTGGTCGCGACGAACGACCTCCTGGCAGGTCGGATCAGCACCTTGAACACCCGGGTTACGGACGTGGGTGGATCGGTGACCACCTCGAGCAATGTGCTCAGTGCGCGGTTGGTGGCGACCAATGGCGCCTTGTCGGGCCGGATCAGTCTGTTGGATGCCCGGGTGAGCCAACACGACGCGTTGGTCAGCCTCATCAGTCAGCTCACGTTGCGGGTGGCGGCTTTGGAGGCGAGCAATGCTCCTGCGCTTGGCAGCATCCTGGCGTCGGCTCTGAATGCCGATCCGAAGTTGCTGGCCCAAGGCATGAGCCGGGCAGGGACCATTCCGGCCCCGCCGTGGGTCAATGGAAGTGTGGTCAACGCTCCCGGTGCCCGCGAAGGCCATAGCGCGGTCTGGACCGGTCAGGAAATGTTGGTCTGGGGTGGCTCGCTGGGTGGCGGGCAGTATTCCTTGTCTGGGGGCGCCTATCAGCCGGATGCCGATCGATGGGCCTCCCTTTCCCAGCTCAATCCTCCCACGGCGCGGAGCGGACACACCGCGATCTGGACCGGGACGGAAATGATCGTCTGGGGTGGGTTCTCTGGCAGCACCGCGCTAGGCACGGGTGCCCGCTATGATGTGGCTACCGGGGCGTGGTTGCCCGTGAACAGCACCGGAGCCCCCTCCGCCCGCGACTCCCACCTTTCGGTTTGGACCGGCAGCCGGATGCTGGTCTGGGGCGGTCGGAACAAGAGCACGTTGGCGGCGGTCGGAGCCCAGTACCTCCCGGGCACGGACTCCTGGGCGCCGCTGCCGGTGATCAACGAACCCTTGCCCCGGATTTCGGCCGCTGGGG
The DNA here is from genome assembly GCA_903842505.1 of uncultured Verrucomicrobiota bacterium. Classification (GTDB taxonomy): domain Bacteria; phylum Verrucomicrobiota; class Verrucomicrobiia; order Limisphaerales; family UBA9464; genus UBA6176. The sequence goes on from CAIMMI010000173.1 coordinate 1,878, forward strand.
TTTGGGCCGGCGATCGATGGCTGGTCTGGGGTGGGATGACGTCGACCGGATACGTGCAGTCGGGTGGCCAGTTGCTTTGCCCTGGAGGCACCCCGACCACCTGGCAGGCCATGAGCACGGTGGGTGCGCCTTCCAGTCGCGAGGGGCACGCCGTGGTTTGGACCGGATCGCGCCTCCTGGTGTGGGGTGGGCATCGGTTCGGCTCGCCGCTCAATGACGGGGCCGCCTATGACCCGCTCACCGATCTCTGGACCCCGATCTCCGCGGTCGGTGCCCCGTCGGCCCGCAGCCTGCCGAGCGGTGTCTGGACCGGTTCCGAATGGGTGCTGGTCGGCGGCCTGACTGCCGCCGGGGCCGTGTCGGGTGGATCGGTCTATACGCCGGCCACCGACACCTGGCGCACCCTGGACAATCCCGGATCGCCGGTCGCCCGCAGTGGTGCCGCCTCCGTCTGGACGGGTTCGGAAATGATCCTCTTCGGCGGCCGCAACGCCAGCACGCTGCAAGCCAGCCTGGAGCGGCTCACGCCTCAAAGCGCCTTGTATTTCTATCGCAAGCCATGACAACAACTTCCCTCCGCCTGCGCGGCCTTGCCGCCGCCCTGACCGCGTGCTGTGGCTTGACCGCCCATGCCCAGTGGCAGACCCAGTCCATGACCCTGAAGCCGGGGTGGAACGCGGTCTACCTGCACGTCGATGCCTCGCATGTCTCCCTCGACGCGCTCCTCGGCTCCACCGGCACGATCGATGAGATCTGGCTCTGGCAGACTCCGGCCTCGCAGCTCCAGTTCGTCAACAGCCCTCAGCAACCCATCACGCCCAACAGCCAGTGGGCCGTGTGGAACCGCGCCCCGGGCAACGCCGACACCTTCACCCTGCTCCGGCCCAACGCCGCCTATCTCGTCCGCAATGCGGCCGCCACCAACGTGGTTTGGAACCTCGTCGGCAAGCCTGTGCTGCCCCGCTACGACTGGACCAGCACCGGTCAGAATTTCATCGGTTTCCCGACCCCCTCCGTATCGCCGCCCAACTTCGAGAAGTTCCTCGATCAGGTGCCAGGGCTCGCCCTCGACGCCGAGGTATTCCGCTACCCGGGCGGAACCATGAGTCCCACCCCGGTTCCCGCCCTGCTTTATCCCGGCACCGCCGTCCAGCGAGGGGAGGCCTTCTGGATACGAGCCAAGGACTACAACTCCTATTTCGGCCCGTTGGGGGTCTCCCTGCAGAGCGGGGGCAACACCGTCGACTTTGGCAGCCGACTCGGTACCTACTCCCTCCGCCTCAGGAATCATTCGGACCTCACCAACACCTTCACGCTCCGGCTGCTCTCCTCTGAGAATGCCCCGGCAGGCCAGCCTGCCAGCGTCGGCGTGCCGCCCCTGCTGGTCCGGGGTCCCCGTCGCGCATCCGATCTGGCCTATCTGCATACCACCCTGACCACCAGTCAGGTCCCGACCAATCATCAGGTCACCCTGACACCCCGCGGCCAGCCTGGTTCCGAGGTGGAGGTGGTTCTGGGCCTTAACCGCACCGCCATGACTGGCGCGGTGGGTACCCGTTATGCGGGGATCCTGCGCTTCGCTGACACCAACGGTCTGAGCCAGATCGATGTCGGGGTTTCCGCGACCGTGGCCGATACCGCCGGGCTGTGGGTAGGGGACGCCTCTGTCACCAACGTGGCCCAGTATCTGGTAACCTATGCCAAGAAGGCCGATGGCACGCCCCTCCTGGCGAATGTCACGACCAACGGCGCTGCCTATGTCGCCATCAGCACCAATACCACGATGGCCAATGTGGTCCGGCCCGTGCCCCTTCGGCTCATCACCCACAACGACACGAACGGCGGGGCCCGCCTGCTGCAGCGCGTCTTCGTTGGCCTCAATGCCGCCAACGTTCAGATCCTCGCCACCGACGAGGCATTGCTCGGCACCACGAATCGCGACGGGGCCCGGCGCATCTCCGCGGCCCATCTGCCCTTTGCGCACACCAACACCCCCTGGCTCGGTACCGGCTTGCTGAAGGAAGGCAACAACGTCCGGTTCACCGTGCCGCTCGACTACCGGGATCAGACCTCCAATCCCTTCCTGCACACCTTCCACCCGGACCATGACAATCTCGACGCCCGGTTCGGCCGGGTACAGGTGCAGGGTGCTGAGTCCTACACGATCGAGCGGGCCATCACCCTCGCTGTGACCGCCCCCGGGACGGATTTCACCAGCCTGACCACCAGCCGGGATACGCTCACCGGCATCTATAACGAAACCATCACCGTACGAGGCAAGGGTTCGAGTTCCCGGCAGTTCAACCTGCAGGGCGATTTCAGCCTCCGCCGCATCAGCAATATCCCGCTCCTCACCGTTGCTCCCTGAACCTTCCTCCTCCCCGATCCCATGAATTCCCTTTCCATCGACTCCCAACGAAACTCATCCATGAAACCACTCTGCCATCGCCCGTTCGCGCTCGCCATGCTCTGCGCGGCGCTGACCCTGTCGTCCCTGGTGCCGTCCGTCCACGCGGCCAATGAGAAGCCGCCGGCCAAGATGACTTTTCAGGGATTCCTGACCGACACCGCCGGCACGCCTCTTGGCAACGCGGCCCCGGAGACCAAGGTCGTGCAGTTCAAGATCTATGATGCGTCCACGGGTGGCACCCTGTTGCGCACCGAAGAGCAGACGGTAACCCTCGACAAGGGCCACTTCAGCGTCCTGCTGGGGGAGGGCACGGTCTCGGGCACGGTCCCCACACTCCCGGCCATCTTCCAGTCGGCCAATGCGTCCGACCGGTTCCTGGAGCTCGTGGTGGACGGCAGCGCGATGACGCCCCGCATCCAGTTTGTCGCCTCGCCCTATGCCCTCCTGGCTGGCAGCGCCAACCAGTTGATCGACGCGGCCGGCAATGCGGTTCTGATCCCGACGAGCGGCGGCGGCGGCCTCAC
>CAIMMI010000174.1 GCA_903842505.1 uncultured Verrucomicrobiota bacterium
GGCATCTGGCATCTGGCATCTGGCATCTGGCATCTGGCGACTGGCATCTGGCAACTCCCTCCGGCCCTATCCCGTTTTTTTGGTCGCGTTCCCGACCAGATCTCCCATGAATCGCGCCGTATCGATGAGAGACATTGTTCCAGTCCAGCCGTCCATCGTTCAGAACCGGCACGCCGAAGTCCGTGCGTTGTTCAACCAGTTCGTCGTCCCCAGCTATGGGCGCTTTGATCTCGCCCTGAGCCACGGGGCAGGCAGCCACGTCTGGGATGTCAGCGGGAAACGTTATCTCGACCTTGGCGGCGGCATCGCCGTCTGTTCCCTCGGCCACGCCCACCCCGAGATCACCGAGGCGCTCATCGAACAGTCCCGGCGGCTCGTCCACGTCTCCAATCTCTACTATCAGGAACCTCAGGGCCGTCTCGCCCAAGCCCTCGTCCAGCACCTCACCCCCGGCAAGGTCTTCTTCTGCAACTCGGGCGCCGAGGCCAACGAAGGCCTCTACAAGCTCGCCCGCAAGTTTGGCCACGACGAAGGCCGATTCGAGATCCTCACCGCCATCAATTCGTTCCACGGCCGGACGCTCGGCGGCATCTCCGCCACCGGACAGGACAAGGTGAAGAAGGGCTTCGACCCCCTCGTCCCCGGCTTCCGCCACATCCCCTTCAACAACCTCCAGGCGGCTCGCGAAGCGCTCTCCCCGGCCACCGCCGCCATCCTCGTCGAAGGCATCCAGGGCGAAGGGGGCATCACCCCGGCCACCGTCGATTACCTGCTCGGTCTCCGCGCCCTGTGCGACGAACACCGACTCCTCCTGTTGATCGACGCCGTCCAGTGCGGCCACTTCCGCACCGGCCGATTCCAGAGCTACCAGCGCATCCTCGAAGGCCTCCCCGGCGCCGAGGACTTCCGCGTCGACGGCCTTTCCATGGCCAAGTCCCTCGGGGGTGGATTTCCCATCGGAGCCTTTTGGGTACGCGACCAGGTCCACGGCGTCGACCTGTGCGACGTCCTCGGACCTGGCACCCATGGCACCACTTTCGGCGGCACGCCGCTCGCCTCGGCCGTCGCGCTCAAGATCCTCGAGGTCATCGAACGCGACCACCTCGCCGACCACGTCCGGCGCACCGGCGACTGGCTCTCCGCCGAACTCCAGCGGTGGGTCATCCAGTATCCCGACGTCGTCCGCAACGCCCGCGGCATCGGCTTCATGCAGGGCGTCGAACTGCAGGATCGGGAATCGATCCGGGCCTTTGCCGCCACCGACAAGGCGCCCAGCCTGCAGATGGTCAACCGACTCCACGAGGTGGGCCTCCTGACCATTCCCAGCGGCAACAACGTCGTGCGCTTCCTCCCCGCCCTCAACCTGCCCCAGTCCCAGTTCGCCGAAGGCCTCGCCCTCTTCGAACGGACGATCCAGGAGGTCCGCTGACCTCAGACCCATCCAGGCCGTGAACCTGCCGCAAATCATCCAGCTTTCTCAGAGCCCCCCCCCACTGGGGTATCTGATCATTGGAGGATTCGCGGTTGCCGCCCATGGGTTCACCCGCCCGACTTTCGATGTAGACTTCCTCGTTAGGCGCGACCAACTCGAACTGTGGAGATCCAGATTGTCGACTGCCGGCTTTGTTCTGGTTTCTGAACGATCCGCCTTTGCCCAGTTCAGCCTCCCCGATTCGCAGGAAGGGCTCGACCTGATGCTCGTCGACAACCGGACATTCGACTTGATGCAGGCAGGTGCAATCGCCGCCGACTTCGACGGCACCCAGGGATGGGTGGTCGGACTCGACCACCTGCTCAGCCTCAAATTGCATGTCCTCCGGCAGGCCTTGCCTCACCGAACCAATCGGGACGCCCAGGATGTTGAGATGCTGCTGCGCCGGCACCGGATCCCACTCGACTCCGAGCACTACAGGCAACTCTTCCTCACCTATGGATCGAACGAACTCTACGAGGCCTTCCAGCGGATCCTCCGACACGACTGATTCGTCCAAGGCCATCGTGCGACTGGATCTCCCGGTGGACCCTGACTTCCGACCGGATCCACCGACTGTGTCGATGGGTCTGCTGATGGCCCGTAACGCTGACCTGCGACGCTGGTTCCCCAACGGCATCCCGACCGAGGCCGAACGGCTCGCCAGCAAGTGCGACGTCGTGTTCCGACTCCGCTGATCTGGACTGAGCCTGTTGGCCGGGTGCCCTCACCCGGCGACGATCATGAACCGCCGCGTGGGGGCACGCGGCCTACAAATCCCCGCTTGTAGGCCGGGTGCCCTCACCCGGCGACGATCATGAACCGCCGCGTGGGGGCACGCGGCCTACAAATCCTCGACTGTAGGCCGGGTGCCCTCACC
>CAIMMI010000175.1 GCA_903842505.1 uncultured Verrucomicrobiota bacterium
CTTCCCCCCTCCCGACAGCACACCCCGGAGAGAACCCGGATCTTCACAACCACGACAGCAAAGACAACGACGCCCAAAGGCTCTCCTCCCCTTTGCTCCCGTCGCTCCCGTCGTTGTTAAAAACCCTTCCCCTCCCCATCCTGTCCATCCCGTTCATCCTGTCCAAAAACAGGGAAAGACAGGATGCGCAGGATGAACAGGATCCACGCGCCACCCCGTCCCGACAGCACACCTCCGGACAGAACCCGGATCTTCACAACCACGACAGCAACGACAACGACGCCCAAAGGCCCTCCTCCCCTTCTCAACCGTCGCTCCCGTCGTTGTTAAAAACCGTCTCCCCATCCCATCCTGTCCATCCCGTTCATCCTGTCCAAAACCACCCCTCCCATCCCTTCGGCATCCCGCCGCGTGCCGGTATCTCCCGATGAATTGCCTTCCCACGCGCGGAATCCCCCCGGCAGACTCCCCATCATGCGTAAGCGGCGCGAGGCCCGTGAAAGGGCCGTCCAGTTCCTGTTCCAGAACGATATGAATGTGGCCGAGGATCTCGAGGCCTCCCTCAACACGTTCTGGGAAAATACCCGGCTCAATGCCGCACTCGAAGCCCGTGGACCCACCTGGGGTGAAAAGGTTGAAACCCCTGCCCCGACGGCCGATGACATCGCCACCCGGGCCTTCGCCGACACCCTGATCCGGGGCGTGCTCGAGAAGCGCGACGTCCTCGACGAAGTGATCCGCCGGCATGCCAAGAACTGGGATCTCCACCGCATGGCTGCCGTCGACCGCAACATCATGCGTCTGGCCATCCATGAGATGCTGCACCGGGACGACATCCCGCCCGTCGTCAGCATCAACGAGGCCGTGGACATCGCGAAGAAGTTCTCCACCCACGAGAGTGGCAAGTTCGTGAACGGCATCCTCGACAAGGTGAAGGACGAGATCCTGCGCCCGGCGCGGACCGCGAAGGACACGCCGATCCTGTGAAGACGGCGGACCTGCATCTCCATACCTACTTCTCGGACGGCACCTTTTCCCCGGAGGAACTGGCCGCCCGGGCGCGCGCCAAGGCCTTGGACACGGTGGCGCTGACGGACCACGACACCCTCGACGGTTGCCCGCGCATGGCGGCCGCCTGTGCAGCCGAGGGACTCGAATTCATCCCTGGGGCGGAACTCACCGCCGACGTCGACGGCAAGGAAGTCCATATCCTGGGCTACTGGCTCGACGCCTCCTGCACCCGTCTGACCAGCGAACTCCAGAGATTCCAGCAGGTCCGCCAACAACGGATCCACGACATCGTGGCCCGCCTGAACGCCGCCGGCATTCCGCTCCAGGTCCAAACCGTCCTCACGATCGCCAACTGCGCCTCACCCGGACGTCCGCACCTCGCCCGCGCCCTCGTCGAGGGGGGATGGGCGAACGACTACGACCACGCCTTCGAACGGTTCCTCAAGAAAGGTCGTGCCGGCTTCGTCCCCAAGGCCCGCATGACCGCCGGACAGGCCGTTGAACTCATCCACGGAGCCGGGGGCGCTGCCGTCCTCGCCCACCCCGCGCTCTACCGCAACGACGGCCTCTTGCCCAAGGTCGTCGAGGCCGGCATCGACGGCATCGAGTGCTGGCACACCCGCCACTCCGAATCCGCCTCGAACAACTACGTCCGCTTCGCCGCCGAACATAAACTCGTGTCCACGGGCGGATCCGACTGCCACGGCATGGCCAAGGGCACCCCGTTGATCGGGTCCGTCCGACTGCCTCACGCCCACGTCGAGGCCCTCGCCGCACGTCGGCCGACGCCCACGCCCGCGCCACTCCCGGCCTCCGGCGCCTCCAACTGACCGTCCCGGTCCACCGCTTTCTTCCATGGGATTCTTCGACAAGCTCAAGTCCGCGATCACCAAGACCACCTCGGTCCTCGCCCACGAGATCAAGCGCATCGTCACGCGCTCGCCCCGGCTGACCGGCTCCAGCCTGGAGGAACTCGAAGCCGCCCTGCTCGGTGCAGACCTGGGTCTCCCGATGACCCAGCAGATCATCGGCGCCGTCCGCACCGCCTACGAAAGCCAAGGCCGCACCGGGCTCGACGTCTTCGAGATCGCGGCCCGTGAAGTGGAGCAGGCCCTCACCTCGCCGAACTCCGCACTCCTCCGCCAACCCTCCGGCCCCACCGTGGTGTCCCTCGTTGGAGTCAACGGTACCGGCAAGACCACCACCTCCGCCAAACTCGCGCACCTCGTCCGCGGTCAGGGCGGCACCGCCCTCCTCGCCGCCTGCGACACCTTCCGCGCCGCCGCCATCGAACAGCTCAAGCTGTGGGGCCAACGCCTCGACATCCCGGTCATCGCCGGCGCCTACCAGGCCGATCCGGCCGCCGTCGCCCACGACGCCGTCACCGCCGCCATCGCCCGCGAGGCCACCTACCTGTTCGTCGATACCGCCGGCCGGCTCCACACCAAGCACAACCTCATGCAGGAACTCGCCAAGGTCCATCGCGTCATGGACAAGCGCCTCCCTGGCACCCCGCACGAAGTACTCCTCGTCCTCGATGGTTCCTCCGGCCAGAACGCGATCAACCAAGCCCGCGAGTTCAACAAGATCTGCAAGCTCACCGGCCTCGTCATCACCAAGCTCGACGGCACCTCCAAGGGCGGGGTCGTCGTCGCCATCCAACGCGAACTCGGAATCCCCGTGAAGTTCATCGGCGTTGGCGAACAACCCGACGACCTCCAACCCTTCGTCGCAAAAGACTTCGCCAACGCGCTCTTCGAGATCCGGGACTGAGGGGGAAGTCCCAAGTTTTCAGATTCAAGTTTCAAGCCTGTCCCCAGAGGTGGGGCGAGACTCCGTCGAACCGCTTCGCGCCTCCCCCCTCGTAGCCGCCGACGTCAGGAGGCGGGTCTCAAGTCTGATTCTCTGAAACTTGGAAACTGGCGACTGGGAACTCCAGCAAGTCCCGCCTCGTGACCTCGTCGGCTACCTCCCCGCCATCTGGCCACTGCCCACTGGCCACGGGTGACCACCCTCTGTCATCACCGCCCCGGCAACGCTTCCATGTCCCGCCCCCTCACCTTTTCTCCATCGCTGACGATCCCGCTCACCCACGACTGCCCGTGGAACTGCACCTACTGCGGCTACCGATCCGATGACGAAGGGCTGATCGCGCCCGCCGAATTCGATCGCCTGCTCCAAGTCGCCCACCGCAACGGCGCCACCGAGATCCTCTTCCTCTCCGGCGAGATCCCCGATTCCCTGCCGCATCTCCGCGCCGCGCTCCTCCGCCGCGGATTCCGTGACTTCATCGCCTTCACCCGATGGGCCTGCGAACAGGCGCTCCGAGTCGGCATCCTTCCGCACACCAACATCGGTGCCCTTTCCCGTTCCCAACTGCTGCGCCTCGCCGACGTCAACGCCTCCATGGGCCTGATGCTCGAGAACCTCGATGACTCGTTCAACCGAACGGTCGCCCCCGACAAGCGAGCTGCGGGACGCCTCCGAACCATCGAGACCGCCGGCGAACTCCGCATCCCGTTCACGTCCGGAATCCTCATCGGACTCGGCGAATCGCGCGAATCCCGCATCCGCTCCCTCGACGCCCTCGCGGCCATCCACGCCCGCCACGGCCACCTTCAGGAAATCATCCTCCAGAACTACATCCCCAACGCGGGCTCCCGCCTCACCAAGGCCCCACCCGCGCCGCCGATCGACGACTACCTCGAACTCATCGCCCACTGGCGCCGCATCGCACCCGACGTCGCCCTCCAGATCCCGCCCAACATCAATCCGCATTGGCGCGAACTCCTCCCGCTTGTCGACGATCTCGGCGGGATCAGCGCCGAGGGCGACCTCGTCAATCCGCTCAATCCCTGGCAGCCACCCGCCGCTTACGCCGACGCCTGCTCAACCCACGGGTTGAGCCTCCGCCACCGCTGGCCCGTCTACGATCGATTCATCCATCCGGACTGGATCCGCGAGCCCATCTTCCAGGCCCTGCGTTCGCGCCCGGGCCCGTCCCCGGCGAGCATCGAGTTCCGTCGACCCCATCTTCCCGCCGACCCGCTTTCCCGCGCCGCCGACGGATTCGGTCTGACCGTTGCGCAGGCCCTGGCTCTCGCCGAATCCGACGGCGCTGCCCCCGACGAATTGCGCGCCGCTGCCGACACCCTCAATCGCCGACTCAACGGCGACGTCGTCACCTACGTCGTCAACCGCAACGCCAACTTCACCAACGTCTGCACGACGAACTGTTCGTTCTGCGGATTCTATCGTCCGCCCGGCCACAACGAGGCCTACACGCGCCCAATCCAGGCCGTCGTCGAACGCGTCCTGCAAACCCCGTGGGTCACCGAAGTCTGCCTCCAGGGCGGCATCCATCCCGACCTGGGATTCGACTACTACCGTGACCTGCTGGCCGCCCTGAAGTCCGCGCTCCCGGGCGTCCATCTCCATGCCTACTCGCCCATGGAGATCCACTCGCTCCAGCTCAAGACCGGCTGGCCCTGCGAGCGCATCCTGTCCGAACTGCGCGATGCCGGGCTCGGTTCGATCCCCGGCACGGCCGCCGAGATCCTCATCGATGAAGTCCGCGACCGCCTCTCGCCCGCCAAGCTCCACGCCCAGGAATGGGCCACGATCATGCGCACGGCCCACCGCGTGGGGCTGCCCTCGACCTCAACGATCCTCTTCGGCCACGGCGAATCGTGGGAGGACATCCTGCGCCATCTCGACCTCCTCCGCTCCATCCAGTCCGAGACTGGCGGCTTCACCGAGTTCGTCCCGCTCGCCTTCGTTCCCCATCGCAACCGGCTCGGCTCGGAACTCGCCCGCGAGAAGGGAATCACCACCGACGAACTCGCACTCCGCAGCGCCCGGCGTGTCGAGCGCCTGTACCCGCTTGCCCGACTTTACCTCGGCCCCGCCTTCCAGAACCTCCAGACGAGTTGGGTGAAGCTGGGTGCCTCCGAAGCCGCCCGCATGCTCGCTTCCGGCTGCAACGATTTCGGCGGAACGCTCTACGAGGAGAGCATCACCCGCGGCAGCGGCGGCCAGCACGGCGAGTGCATGACCCCGGTTGAGATCGAGACCGCCATCCGCAACGCCGGCAAGTCCCCCCGCCAACGCACCACCCTCTACGGTCAACCCGAACCCGCCCCAGATGTCGCCCGACGGCAGGCCTCGGAACGGATCCCCCTCCCGCTGACCCACGGTCCCCATGCGTGATCGTTCCTTCCAGACAGGCCCGCTTCCGATCTCCGATCGTCGGCACACCCTGATGTTCCTCCGCGCCCCGCGCTTCGGCACCGTCAAGTCCCGCCTCGCCCTCTCCATCGGGCCGCACGGTGCCCTCGATGCCTACCGACAACTCCTCGCCACCCTCACCCACAACCTCCGCGACTGGCCCTCGCTCGAAGCCCGGGTAACTCCCGACGACGCTGCCCCGGAGGTCCGCCCCTTCCTCCAACCCCACTGGTCCACGGCCCCCCAAGGCTCCGGCGACCTCGGCCAACGACTCCTCCACGCCACCCTCGAACACTTCCATTCCCTCCATGCCCGAAGCCTCGTGATCATCGGATCCGACTGCCCCGAGGTGTCCTTCGAAGACCTGTCCACCGCCCACGAACTCCTCCTCCACCACGACGTCGTCCTCGGTCCAGCCCTCGACGGCGGCTACTGGCTCATCGGCCTGTCCCGGCCCATCCCCGAACTCTTCGACGCCATGCCCTGGGGTACCGAACACGTCTACACCGAGACCGTCCGTCGCACCCGCCACCTCGACCTCTCCCTCGCCAACCTCCGCCCCCTCGCCGACATCGACACCGTCGAAGACTGGACCCGCTGGCTCAACCGTCCCAACTCGTAGCCACCGTAGCCGACGACGTCCGGAGGCGGGTCAAAGCACGTAGGCCGGGTGCCCCATATGCGTTAACCTAAAAAATCTACCAAAGCCCCCGTGAAAACGACAATCTCACGCCATGGCTTCCGATACAGACGCGCTTCCTGAGGAGTGGGAGATACTCGCTACCTGGCTTCCTTCCAATCTCGACGCCCTCGCC
>CAIMMI010000176.1 GCA_903842505.1 uncultured Verrucomicrobiota bacterium
CCTCCTCGCGACCCTCGGGCCAACCACCGGCCCAGGCCGACGCGGCCTACTGTCGAATCCCACCGTCGCCGCCCTCGCTTCCTCTCCCACACTCCTCGACCTCGTCCGCCCACACCTTCCCGCCCCACCCGTCCCGACCCGCGCGATCTACTTCGACAAATCGCCCGACACGAACTGGCTCGTTCCCTGGCATCAGGACCTGACCATCGCCTTGCGCCAGCGCGCGGAAATCCCCGGATTCGGCCCATGGAGCACCAAGGACGGAATCACGCACGTCCAGCCTCCGATCCCATTCCTGGAGCAGATGCTGACCGTCCGCCTGCATCTCGATCCGACCGACGCCTCGAACGGCGCCCTGCGCGTCCTGCCCGGTTCACATCGATCCGGCCGACTCGATCCCGGGCAGATCCAACAATGGCGGGAACGGCAGCCCGAGTTCCTGTGCACCGCCTCCGCCGGAGATGTCCTGCTGCTGCGTCCCCTGCTCCTCCACGCATCCGCCCGCTCCACCACCGACCGCCACCGACGCATCCTGCACATCGAATACGCCGGCTTCACCCTGCCCAAGGGCCTGCACTGGCACGATCAGGCCTAAGCCTGATCGATGATCCCGGGCCAACGGACCGAAACAGTGGGGATGACCCACGGCCGACGACGGTTTGACCAATACCCCGGCGAAGCCGCCTGGGTTCCCGTCACGACGCGCTTGCCCCAACGGGACAAACGGTGAAAGCCCGGGGCCGTCCGTTCCCAATGATCCGCGCCCTGAGTGGGCGCACGAACCCGGCGCCATGAGCGTTGCCGATCTCCGGAGAGTCGTCGTTCCCGTCCGCCCCGTTGGGGCGGGGTGTCGTGGCGTGGGTCCCAGGGTTCCGCTCCGCTCCACCCTTCTATCGCCGTGCGCCGCGTTGCGGCGCGCAACCGCCTCCTGCCGACGACCTCAGTTCCTCCCGATGATCGGGTCCGGAAGCCGTGGCACGAGGCCCGGAGGGCCGCCAGACAATAGCCCAGCGCGTGAGCGCTGGGTTCCGTCCCCAAAAGAATATCCAGCCCCGGCAGGGGCGACAGAACCCTGGCACCGAGCTTGAATTGCCAATCGCAAGGGACTGCCCCACTGCCCGTCTCTTCAGCACGGAGACTGGGGCCGGGACGGACTCCTGGCGGTCCCGACGCGACATCTTGGGTGGCGTTTGGCGAGGTGGTCGGGAGGGAACCGGGCGTCAGCTACGCCGCAGCGGCACAAGGCATCCGCAGGTTCTGGAAGCGGGCACCGGACAGCCCAGAGATGCAGGCCTTCGTTGCGGCCCTCCTAGATCAATTGTCAAATGGATAGATCTGACCCCATTGCCTCTTCCCCAGACACCGTTGCCTCTTCCGGTTGGTCCTCCTTTGGCTGCATCGAAAGTGGATTACTACTCGCCAATCGAGACTCTATAAAATCGAGCGGCCTCTTCGCCTGCCGTTGGGTCGATCAATTCTAGCGGAGAGTCGTACAGTTCAAAATCGAGTAGCGGTGTCCACGCCGAACCGACGAGCGCATCCGAGGACTCCAAGCGACACTTGAGTCCCGAAGTACCGAGGACTCGGAGCCTCGGTTCACCGGTAGAGTAGTCCAATTCCAAAGTCGGCTTGTCGAGCCCAACAAATGCGATAGCCGTCCGACTGAGGGTACTCCCGGCCGAGTTCTCCACCTTTACCCGGAATCGTCTAGAGCCTGAAATCTCGGTGGGAGTGAACACGGCGTTCGTAGCGCCAGGTATGCTTTTTCCGGAGTCCGCGTCGATCCATTGATATTGGGTCTGCGTTCCCCCCGTCGCATTAACCGCGAACGTGATGTGATCACCTTGCCGCAGCGCTACGTCGCGCGGTTGCTCTACGATTAGTGGAACCCCCGGATACTGAAGTCCAACCAAGATACCCGGCAATTCGGGAACTCCCCCTGGGAAACCTCGGGCTTGGGCGAACACCGCGCTAGATACGGCAGTCCACTTTCGAAGCAGAGCAGCCTCCTCAAAGTTGGGCGCGTCCGATAATTTCCAGACACGTACCTGCATCCACCCATAGTCGTAGTACCAGAGAAACGGAATCGCCACGACATAGCCCTTAAAAATGCCTGGAGCACGGCCTCCCACGAATGTGCCGACAGGTCCGACTGGTACTAAACTGCTTGGCTGACTACCGGCGTACAATTGAAGCGCATAGTCCGCGCTTGCAATGAACTGCCCGTTCTCATCTCTGAACGGAGCATTGATTGTGTGGCCATTTTGTTCGATGAAGTTGCTTACGGTTACCCGGCCTTGTCCGAAGCAGTGAACACAGGCAAGTGCACACAGCACACTCGCTAGAAGAGTGGTTTTGAAGATCATTTTCGCACTTTCGCAAATCGAACGTTTGCATCCTTGCGTGAATAGGTGTCAGCGCCGAGCTGGAATTCCGCTGATTCTGGCGGTTTGAAATCCGGCAGCGGTGGCGTCTTCTTGGCGGCGTCTTCTTCCTCCTGAGGCGTCAGCCCTTCTTGCTTCTTCTCCGTCTTCTTCCCCTCTCCGCGTCGGTTCGCTTCGGCTGGCCGCGTCGCGTCTTCTTGCGGCCTGTGGCTCGCTCCCGGTCCCTGATCAAGTGCCTCTGCTGCAATGACCCTTTCGTCCCGGGGCCGCGTAACCGGACGCGTCAGCTCTACTGCCTCAAGCCATCCTGTCGCGTGGCCAGCAAGGCGGCGGCACAGGCCAAGTGGATCGCAAAGCCCGCCAACCGCGACTGGGGCAATGGGGTCAGTCCCATATTCTTTACATTTGCCCCGCATCCGATCCACGAACCCCTTCAGTTCCTCTATTTCCACCGCCAGTCGCCAGAAACGCTTCCCCCCCCCCCGCGCCAGGGGACCCTACCGAACCCCAAGGCATCTTCCTGGCCAATTCCACCAACGGTCACCACCACGACGCAAAGATGAGATCTCACGCGAGGCGACAAGGGACGGCATCCCAACCGGGGAAATCAGCGTGATCCATTTTGCGTCTTCTTGAGTTTCATGCGGCAGAACACCGGGTTCCTTTGAGCCGCAAAAATCGCAAGCGGACGCAGATTCTGAGCAGGCCTGCCCCGTCTGTCGCCCCGCTGGGGCTGGCGATCCTTGGGAACCTTGGACCCACAGCTGACGCCGTGGGCTATCGTCTGTCGGTGCTCCGCACCTTTGGGCTCCCGGCGCGACAATCACACGGCGGCGGGTTGACCTGCTTGAACTGTCAATTCTACGGGACTGACTCCATTTCCAATCTTCGGTTCGAGCGGTGACTGAGGAGGGGGCCCTGGAGTGCGTGACGCAGCGGCGGCGCACGGGATCCGTAGCTTCGTGCGGCATGCTTCTCGTCCAAATGTCAAACGGATAGATCTGACTCCATTGCCTTCCCCCACCCTTCATCCAGGTTGGATCAGGGCGGGGTTGGCGATCCAAGCCGGTGAACGCATGGATCTGCTGCGTGGCGTCGTCGATCGATACCGGCAGCCGATCGCCAGCCGCGTCGTAGGCGATGGCGATCGCCTGGGTCGTGCCAGGCAATTCCGCCAGAGGCCGTCCTTCGGGGCTGAAGCCACGCACCGCGCCGGGTGTGACCGGTAGCGCCTGATGAACGGTAAGGCCCCGAAGCCCCATCGCCTTGTCATTGGCCAACCGCAGGCAACGCCAGGACCGGCCGTCCAGGGTCAACACCGTTTGCGGCCACCAAGCGCACTCGCGCTCGATGCGATGCAATTCGGTCCATGGACCAGCGGGATCAGCGGCTCCCGACAGCACCGCACCAGCCGTCGCCGTATTGAAGCCTGCGCCGTAGAAACGCAGTTGATGGATCGGTTGGGCTTTCCCCAGATCGACGGTCAGCGCGGCGGAACCGCCTGCTCCCTGCCAGAAGACCTGCTCCCCGTCGTTGCGGAGCACATGTTCGACCGGGTGCCCGCTGGCTGCCACGCCGCTGACCGAAACTTCCAGTGGGCGATGGCCAGCCCAAGCGCTCGGAACCAGGAACCACAGATTGCCACGCTTGTCGCAGCGCAGCTGACTCGCGCCCGGCACCCGGAAGCGCACCGTCGGATCAACGATACGCTCGTTCAGATCCCAGGACCTCACGGCGCCAAGCGCATCGACACAGAACACCTGATCCCCGGCCAACGCCACACCGGTGACCTGCGTTGCGCCACCGATTTCCTGGTGATGACTGGAGGAAACTTCCCAGGTCTGACCCGGTCTTCGGCTGCTCACCGCCAGCTTGCCGTTCTGCCCATAGACCACCCACCGATGGTTCACGGCGACGCACGCGCCGGCGGTGGTGCCGAATGTCGGCACATCGGTCAACGCGTCGCCGTTCCGGTAGATGCCAGCCGCCCTGTGCCCTTCCTCCCAGGTCGTGGCGCAATAGACCATCCCATCGGCAGTGACAGCCAGGTCGCTGGTGTAGAGCTGCAGGTAGACCTGCGCCCGGTCATCCCACCGGTGTCCTCCCCCGCGCAGGAGTGTGTTGCCGAGGCCGCCCGTGGTCACGGTCAGCACGGGGTACTCGTCGGCAACGGCCACCACTACCCCAAAGAACCAGATCGCGCAGGTCAACAGGACGGCAAGCCGGGGAGATCGTGGTTCCATGGTCAGGCTGCTCATTGCTTCACACGAGCCACACAAGTCAATGCGCCTGTTCCGCCGCCCTCAAAGCCTCGCCCCAGTCGAGCAGGGGCGGCTCTGCCGACTCCATCCCGCTGAGCCGGATGCGAGCAACCCTCAATTCCACGGTGTGGGTCGTTACGTTCGATTAAACACGACTAAATTATTAATGATTGATTAAGTCGTGTTTTAAACCCAACAGCCCGACTCGCCGGAGCAACTTAGCAGATTCAGGCAGTTAACTGTTTATTTGCATACATTTGCATCATTCTTAAAACCAGTCAGAGCCCTCAGCAACAATCCACGAACCAATCTCTACTTTGTCAGTTGACGATTAAACACTAGTTCTCTAGTTGTTTACTCAAGATGAGTGCGACACCAAAGCA
>CAIMMI010000177.1 GCA_903842505.1 uncultured Verrucomicrobiota bacterium
AGGACGACATCCTCGCGAGGACCGAGGACCTGGAGTTGGACGGTCGGGTTCGTGGGGAAGTTCCAGCCGGAATCCGAAAGCGAACGGGCGAAGAGACGGAGGCGCAATTCTTCGCCGGGGCGATAGGCCTCGCGGTCGGTGAAGGCGAACAGGCGCGGGCCGGTCTGGGACTCGGCTCCGTGTCGGATGCCGAAGCCCCAGAGGCTGATCTCGGGCTGGCCGAGGGGTTGGGCGTGGAGGTCGTCCCCCTTCTCGACGAGCAGCCAGTTCGCGGCCGGAGTGGTCGGGAAACGGACAAGGCCGTCGGCGTCGGTGACGGCTTCCTTCAGGAAATCGTTCTCGTGGGTGCAGAGGAAGACGCGGGCGCCGGCGACGGGTTCGGCGGTGCGGTGGGAGAAGATCCAGACGAACGTTTCGGTCTTGCCGACCTTCGACGCGATGCCGAGGTCGGTGAGTTGGACGAGGGATTGGGGGCCGATGCGTTTGGCCGGGGAGGATTCGGGGAGGCCGTGGAGGTCGGCCTCGATGAAGAAGGCACCGGTGGCGCGGCCGGGGACAAGTTGATCCCACTGGAAGGTGCGGGTGACGGGAAGATCAACGGAGGTGGTGAGTGGGAAGTTGGTGTCGAGGACCGTTTGGCCGGGGATGCCGGCGTAGTCGAGCGGCGAGGCCGGAACGGAGTCCTGGCTGAAGGGGGATCCGCCCTTGAGGTAGTGCTGGTAGGCCTGGAGGCCATGGATGAGCGTGTGGCGATTGAGTCGTTTGAGACGAAGCCGAACCTCAGGCGTGTTGACGCCGAGCAATGGGAGTTCGCGTTGGCCGTGGGCGAGTTGGACGGTGTCGAAGGCACCGAGCCAGACGTTGGGTTGGATGGGTTCGAATTCGAAGGGGACGGGCTCCAGCGGGGTCAGGGGGAGTCCGCTGGCGGAAGGCAGGTGGGTGGCGAGGCGGAGCGTGTATTCCTGATGGAGCTGGAAGTCGCCGCGCAGGGTGAGGACGCGACCCTCGTAGCTGCCCTCGATCTGGAGTGGGTCGACCTTGGGCAGGATCTCGATCCATTGGGCGGGGTCGTTGGTCCAGACCGACCGCGCGACCGCGCGGGAGAACCGCAGGCGGAGGAATCGGCCGACACGGACGTTGGCGTGGTGTTCGGTTGCGGTGAGTTCGAAGGGGGCGGAGATCCCGAGATTCTGGACGGCCGGATTCCGGAGGGTGACCGGGTCCTGGCTGGCCTGGAGTCCGGGTTCCAGTTCGAGCCGCCAGGTGTTGGTGGAGGCGAGCGGTTGGAGCGGACGGATCACGAAACGCGCGCCCTTTTCGTACCACAGGTTGGTCGGGGCGGAATTCGGGGTCTGGTCGAGGCGGAGGTCTGGGGGAAGGCGGGATGCGTGGAACTGCTCGCGCCAGGTAATCGGGCGGCGAAAGGCTGCCGGCACGGAATCGTCGTCGACGCGTGGGGCAGTGGGAATCACCTCGGTGACTTCGACGCCCACCGAGGTCGTGCCATCGGTGAAGCGCGAGCGTCGGGCGATCCCGGAGGCCGAGACGGGAGCATTGAATCCGGCGCGGACCTCCGGGAACGGGGACATCTCGCGATCGGGCCAGTAGTCGTCCGAGGCGAGGTCGACCTGGAGTTGGACGCTCTTGATGCGGCGTTGGAGTCGGGCGGAGGTGGGCTTGCCGGCCAGGTTGGTAAGACCCGACGCGAGCCGGAATTGATAGGTCGCGCCCGGGGTGGTCGGTTCGGAGGGGGTGAACAGACCCGAGCGACGCGAGCGCCAGACGAATTGCCCAGGCAAGGGCGGTTCGATGCGGAGGATCGGGACGGTGCTGGTCTGACCGACCTGTTCGAACCCGACCATCGGTTCGTCGAACGCGACCTCGAAGTTGGAATCCGGCTGCAGCTCGGCGGTCGTGAGGCTGAGCCGGACGCCTTGGGCGGACTCGGGGCTCGGCGGTCGGCAGCCGGGCAGGAAGACCGCCAGGAAAGGCAGCAGGAGAAAGACGAAGGAAGCGAGGGGAGTGCGCATGTGGCCGGATTGGCGGCCTTACAATTGGGGACGCACGTCCGGGGTCAAGAAGGGAGAAGGGGGGCGAGGCGGGAGTTCGAAGATTTCAGGTTCAAGTTTGAAGTTGGGGCCGGGGTAGCAGACGACGTGAGGAGGCTGGTGTGGGGAAGTTTGAAGTTGGGTCAGGAGGCGTCCGGCGTGGCCGGGCGCCAGAGGGATCCGCAGCCGGGGCACTTGTTGGTGTCGAGGGCGAGTTGGTGGCCGCAGTAGGAGCAATACCGGATGGGTCGTTCGGCGAGGGTGGGCACGGGGGGAGGTGTGGCGGGCGTGGCAGCAGCAGGATCGAGGGTGAATCCCAGGAAGCGGGTGCCCTGATGGGAGAGGGTGCCCTGGTCGTCGTCGCCCAAGGCGGAGTAGGTCTTGATGTTGACCTTGAATTCCTGTCGGGCGCGGTCGGAGAGGCGCTCGAAGGTGATGTAGTAACTGGTGGAGGCGGAGGAGTCGCCGCTCCCCCCGCTGACGTGGGCGCGCTTGGTCAGGACGCGGGCAGCAAAGTTCTCGACCGGTGCTGCGTTGTTGGCGGACCACTGGGCAATGCCCGAGAAGATGGATCCGATGATGACGACTGCAATGAACCCGGCGACGAGGAAGAAAAACAGGAAGAAGATCGAGGCAGGGAAAGGCGCGCTGTTCATGCTGGAGTGGGTTTTATCGCCGGGGGCGGTCTGGAGTCGTGTTGAATTCCGACCGGTAATTCGCAGGACGCGGCCCCAAAGCCGACATCGGCAGAGGGTTGGTTGTCGAAAGAAACCGACGGGGGCGAAGGAACGAGTGGAGGGAACGGGGTGGAGGGAGTTTGCGGCACTCGCGTTTCTTGCGACCCTTGCGTTTTTTGGGGCCAAACCACTTGAGGCCCCAATGGTGAATGGAACCGGGCAACTGGGCGCTTCCTTCAGCTTGGCCGGGCGGCGAGGGTGACGGGATGAGATCGTCGATGAGCCGATGGTGGGTGCTGCTGGTTTCGGGCATGGCCTGGTTCGGAGGGCTTGCGGACGCGGCCGAGATCGCTTGGACGTTGCAGACGCGGGACGCGGCGACGGGCGTGGTTCGGGAGGAGGTGGAACGGGTGGATCCGGCGCGGGTGGGCGTGATCGCGGTGGACGTCTGGAATTTCCACTGGTGCAAGACGGCGACGATGCGGGTGGACGCGATCGTGCCCCGTCTCGATGCGGCCCTGGAGGCGGCACGTTCGATGGGGATGACGGTGATGCTGTGTCCGAGCGACGTGGTGGAGAACTATGCGGGTTATCCGCAGCGGGAGGCGGTCTTTGGAATCCCACGCGTGCCGTTGCCGGCGTTGCTGGATGTCCAGTGTCCTCCGGTGCCCGACGCGGGCGGATGCGCCTGTGGGAAGGAACGCTGTGCCGTGAATTACGGATGGGACGGGATGCACCCGGCCTTGCGGATCGGGGCGTCGGACCTGATGCCGGATACGCAGGCGGAGGTTTATGCCATCTGCCGGCAGCGGGGTTTGACGCACCTCCTCTACGTCGGGTTCCACACGCAGGTGTGCCTGTTGGGAAAGCCGATGGGTTTGAAGGCGATGAAGGCCGCAGGGGTGAAGTGTGTCCTGGCGCGCGACATGACGGATGCGCACCCCGGCTATGATCCGGCGCGGGGCTTCACTCCGGACCTCAATACCCGCCAGGTGGTCGAGCATTTCGAGAAGCATCTGGCACCGACCATCCACCTGGCCGACGAACTGGCGCGCCTGGGGAAATGGGATCCGAAGTGGGCGGGGGATCCAGTGCGCGTGACGCCTTGGGGCACGACCATGCGACCGCACCTGTTCGATACGACCGTGACGGTGACGTTGTCGGCGCCGCTGCAGCCGGGGGCTGAGATCCGGTACACGCTGGATGGAAGCGAGCCCACGGCATCGGCTGCGGTGTATGAGCGTCCGCTGGTGCTGGAGTCGGGGCGGCGGATCCGGGCCGCGGGTTTTCAGGGTGGTCGACGGGTGTGTGCGGAGTCGGAGGGAGTCTTCGTCCGACGCGGAGCCGAGCCCATGAAGCCGGACGTGGTGCTGGGGGAGTTGAAGCCGGTGCGGACGGCGGGCTTTGGCCATACCTACGGCGGAATGCCCCGCTACTCGGGCGGAGCCCAGGCACCGCAGGTGAATCAGTCGAATCGGGGCACGCCGCTGCGGATCGACCGACGTTCGTGGACGAATGGCCTCGGGGTGCATGCGCCCTGCGTGGTGATGTATGAAGTGCAACCGCGATGGAAGCGGTTCGTGGCTCGGGTCGGCGTGGACGAGCAAGTCGTCTCGGCGAGCAACGGATCCAACCTCGCGAAGCATCCGACGGTCGTGTTCAAGGTCTTCATCGATGGTCGGGAGGCCGCGGCAAGCCCGGTGATGCGGGTGCTTTCACCGGCGTGGTTCTTCGACGTGCCGATTCCCGAGGGGGCGCGCCTCATCAGCCTGGTGGCGACCGATGCCGGCGACGGATCCCGGGAAGACCTGGCGGACTGGGTCGACGCCGGATTCGTGGTGGGGCCGTGAACGCGGGAAAGGGGCCGCAAGGAGGTGCTGGTCGTCCGTTCCGGCCGCTCCGCTCCGCCCTGACCTTTTCCCGCGCGCCGCGTTGCGGAGGGAGTGTTGGGAACCGCTTGGTGGGAACCGGTGCCATCGCTTCATCGCCGCTCAAGTCGGGGTCTGGAATCTGTGTCATCGGTGAAATCTGTGGATGGGAAACGTTTCCCGCAGAGGCGCAGGGGCGCAGGGGCGCAGAGGATCCATGGTTTGATGGGTTTTCCCTGCGTCCCAGCGTCTCTGCGGGAGGACCCCGTCGCCCTTTCCCGGAAAAAAGCCCTCGGGCTTGCATGCATAGAATCTCAATGCATTGTGACCCCATGAAGATCAGCAAGGACCTCAATGCCGCGTCTGCCAGCGCCATCGTCCTGGGTATCCTTCAGACCGGAGAAAGCTATGGGTACGCCATCGTCCAGAAGGTCCGCGAGCTCTCCGGC
>CAIMMI010000178.1 GCA_903842505.1 uncultured Verrucomicrobiota bacterium
AGATCGCCGCCACCGCCGCAGCAAAGCGCGCCGCCTCCAACACCCCCATCCCTTCCATCCATCCGACCACGAACCCACCGACGAAAGCGTCCCCTGCCCCGACGGTATCGACCACCCGCTCGACCGGGGCAGAGGCAATGGGGTCAGATCTATCCATTTGACGAATCGTGGTCGGGCCCAAAAGCGCTGCGAATCGAAGGGTCGGGACGGTGGTATCGCGTCGTGAACCTGACCCGATTTCCAATCTTCGGTTCGAGCGGTGACTGAGGAGGGGACCTTGGAGTGTGTGACGCAGCGGCGGCACACGGGATCCGCAACTCCGTGGAAAAACTTCTCGTTCAAATGTCAAACGGATAGATCTGAGTCCATTGCCCTCTTCCAACACCGCCGCCAAGGATCACGCCCTCTGGACAGACGAGCTACCGCTGGCCGATGCAGTTGCCTTCGCCGGTCTCCGACTGATGGGGCACCAACAGGTGACCGATGCCTACCTGCTCGGTCTCGCGATCCGACGCGGTGGCGTGCTCGCCACGCTTGACCAACGCATCGCATCGCTCACGGAACCCAAGTCGGCGGAACGGCGGGCTCTGGAGATAATCGTCTGAGCGTGGGTCAGCGGTTGCATTCCCAACGTCACCCGATGATCTCGCGGATGGGGCTGCCGTCCTCGACGAGCTTGAAGGTCCGGGCGAGGCTCTGGACCTCCATCTTGCGGTGATCCAAGCCGAGTTGGTGCAGGATCGTCGCGTGCAGGTCGCTGTAGTAATGCGGTGAATCCACCGCTTTGTATCCGACTTCATCGGTCCCGCCATGGACCATGCCGCCCCGGATGCCGCCCCCAGCCAGCCAGGAGGTGTATCCCTTTGGATTGTGGTCGCGCCCGGTGGTGTTCTGGGACCAGGGCGTTCGACCAAACTCGCTCGTCCACACGACCAACGTCTCATCCAGCATCCCGCGTTGCTTGAGGTCCCGGATCAATCCCGCGATCGGCTTGTCCGTCGCCCGACACAAGGGACCGTGGCTCTTCATGTCGCCGTGGGAATCCCACGCGCCATTGCCACCACCTGCGTGGCAGATCTGGATGTAGCGGACTCCGCGTTCCGCCAACCGCCGCGCCAACAACAGCTGCCGGCCAAATTCCTCGGTCTCTTTCTGGTCGATCCCGTACAGCGCCTGAACGTGCGCGGGCTCGCCCGAGAAATCCACCGCCTCGGGCGCCGACAACTGCATCCGCGCTGCCAGTTCATAGGCCTTGGCCCGCGCCTGGATGTCCGTGTTCTCCGCATGGCGTTCGCGGAACTGCTGGTTCATCCGATGCAACCTTTCCATCTGCCGCTCCCGCTCGGCCGGCGAACCGCCCTGGGGCGGATACAGGTTCGGGATCGGCGTGTCGCCGGGCTGGAACGGGGTTGCCGCCACGGACGCTCCCAGGTAACCGCCCGTCAACTGCACCGGCGACGACGGTCGCCCCAGATTCACGAACGTAGGCAGATTGCGGTTGGCACTTCCCAGCGCGTACGACACCCAACTGCCGAAGGTCGGATGATCAAACGCCCTGCCCCGGTGCCCCGTCTGCGTCTCGACCACCGCCGGGAAATGGTTGCCCTCGTGGCACCACATGGAGCGGACCACCGCGATGTCGTCGATGACGCTGCCGACGTGTGGAAACCAGTCCGAAACGGGAATGCCCGACTGGCCGTGGCGCTGGAAGGTGCGCAGGCAAGGAATCACCGGTCGCTTCATCTCCGCGAGGTTGTCGCCGAACCCGATCGCATCGATCAGCTTCCCCGCCCACTTGTTGTCCTTGGGATCGAAGGTGTCGATGTGGCTCACCCCGCCGCACATGAACAGGAAGATGACGGACTTGGCCTTTGGGACGTGGTGCGGGCCGAAGATTGCATCCTGGATCTCGCCGGCCTCGGCCCACACGCCGCCGAGCGCCAACCCCAGGAACCCACCGCCGATCTGGTGGATGAAATTCCGCCGGGCCAGTCGACCGCAGGGATAGAGCGACGAGAGGGATGGGCTATCGGACATAGAGGAACTCATCCAGGTTGAAGAGCAGCCAGGTCAGGCGATCCAGGCGTGACGCGTCCCCCGCCAAAAGGGACAGGGCTTCCTCCCGCTCGCCGGGACTCGGCGGACGCGCGAGGGACTGCCGATACGCCCGTTCAACCGCACCCACAAGATCGTCCTTGGATTCCGCCCGGAGTCGATCCGCCCATTGCCGGCTCGCACGGTCGACATCGGGACTGTTCATCAGGAACAACGCCTGCGGCGCAGTCACCGTGCGGGTCCGCAGCGGGCACGGCGCCCGTCCATCGTCGACATCAAAGGACTGGAGGAAGTTCGGTGTCACCTCACGACTCGCCGAGTACCCACGCACGATATAGGCGCCCCGGCGCTTCGCACCCTTCCCCGACGTCGGATCGAACGAAGCCCCTCCGACCTTCAGATCGAGATCCCCCACGGCCGCACGGATCCCGTCCCAGATCGGTTCCGCCTCAAGCCGGCGAAGCCGGAACCGCCACAGCGTTTCACCCTCGGGATCGAGCTCCCGACTGGCAGCCAACTCCGGGCCCGCCTCCGACGAACGCTGGTACGCCTCGGAAGTCACCATCAACCGGTGCATGGCTTTCATGCTGAATCCGACCCGCACGAACTCCGACGCCAGCCAGTCGAGGAGTTCCGGGTGCGTGGGTCGGCCACCGGAGTTGCCGAAGTCGCTGGAGAGCTTCTGGAACCCTTCCCCGAAATGCCATTGCCAGAGCCGATTCACCGCCACCCGGGCAAACAGCGGATTCCCGGGCGCCGTCAGCCAGTCAACGAAAGCCTCGATGTGCCCGTCCCGGAAGTCGGGCTCTGCCGGACCGAACGGCCAACCGGGCTTCACCTCATGGGTCAACTCCGGACGCAGCGGATCACCGCTGGTCAGGATGTAGTGCTTGTCCTGTTCCTTCACCCGGTCGACCTCGACCGTGTAAAACACCGGCAATGCCGGAACCGGCCCCACCCCGGATCCCGCAGCGTTCAACTGGCGCTGCAACTCCCGGTACTGCTTCCGCGCCTCCTCGGGCATGGACTCGGTCAACTTGTCGTCATCGATGCGCAGGATCGGATAGTAATCATCCGCGATCTTCTGCTCCGCCACCGTGCGCGACTTCTCCGCCTTCCGGATCACCGACTGGATCTCCGGCGGCAACATCTGCACCCGGTCTTCATACAGCTTCGCCCGGAACGGCGCGACGAACTCATTCAGGGCCCGTTCGTGTGGCGCGCGCCGCCTCGCCACTTCCAACTGCACCTTCCCAGCCGCCAGCAGGTCGGCCGCTCCCGCGAGCGTGATCTTCCGCAACACCAGCGGATCGAACAGCGCCTTCATCTCGTAGTAGTTCCGCTCCGAGATGGGGTCGTACATGTGGTCGTGGCATTTCGCGCAACCCACCGTCATCCCCATGAACGCTGTCGAAATCGTGTCCACCGCGTTGATCGCGAGATCCTGCGGATGCTCCCCGGTACCCCGCGCCAGGAAGCCCATCGCAAACAGGTCTCCCGGTCGCGGTTCGCGACGGGACCGAAAACCCGTCGCCGACATCTGGGTCCGCTCGTTCGCACGGACCCCGGTCAACTGGACCTGCACGAACTGGTCATACGGAACATCCTCGTGCAGCGCCCCAATAACCCAGTCCCGCCACAGGTGGATGCCCGGCGCAGCCGTCATCCGTTCGTCGGCATCCGCGTAGCGCAACACATCCAGCCAGTGCCGGGCATAACGGACCGCGTGCTGCTCGTCCGCCAGGAGTCGATCGACCACCTTCCCATATGCCTCCGGCGAGGGATCCGAAGCAAAAGCCTCCTGCTCCGCCGGCGTCGGCGGCAGTCCCGTCAGGTCGAGATGAACCCGCCGCAGCAACGTCGCCCGATCTGTCGGCCCAGCCGCCTGGACCTTCCGCTTCCGCATTTCGGCTCCGAGGAACCGGTCGATGGGATGAAGCTCCGGTCCTTCCGGGAGCGCTGGCCGCACCACCGGCTGGATCGACCAAAGTGGCGCGTTCGTCCGCGTCGCCGCATCGACACGCCCCGTGACACCGGCGGCCACCAGGGCCATCAGCATCAACCACAACGCGCCCGCGTTGCGCAGGTCCAGTTTCAAGCGGGAAGGATTCATGGGGAATCGATCCCCAACGATGCGCGCGACGATGGGAAAAGCCAGCCCGCCGAAGGATCTCCTCCCCTTCGCTACCGTCGCTGCCGTCGTTGTTAAAAACCCACCCCCCTGCGCCTCCGCGCCTCACCCCTGCAACCGCGACCGCTCATAGAGCAGTGCCGCCTCGGTCCTCGAACCCACCCCCAGCTTCGCAAACAGCCGCGTCAGTTGGTTCCGGATCGTCTTCTCCGCCAGTCCCATCTCGGCCGCGATTTCCTTGTTCATCTTTCCTTCAGCCACCCGACGCAGGATCCCGTGGTCCATCGGGCTCAACGACCCCAGGCTCCCGGCATCACTCTTGCCCTGTCCCGTCGCCGCCCGCATCACCACACCCGCGACCGCTGAATCCAGCACCTGCTCCCCCCGCGATACCTTCAACAACGCCTCGCCAATGTTTGCTCCCCCCACGTGCTTCAACAGGTAGCCGTCCGCTCCCGACGCCAGCGCCGTCAGCACGTTCGCATCATCCCCGTAGGACGTCAGGATCACGACCCGGACCTCCGGACATTCCAGCTTCACCCGACGGCACACCTCGGCGCCCGGCACGTCCGGAAGCCTCAGGTCCAGCAGGAGCACATCCGGCCTCAGGGCCCGACACTGCTCGATCGCCTCCCGCCCGGACGCGGCCAACCCCACGAGCGCCAGCTCGGGATAGTCCCCGAGCAGGGCACGCACGCCCGCCGCCACCACCGGATGATCATCCACCACGATCACCCGCACCAACCTGGATGCCTCATTCATGGGTCGAAATCTCGAAGTACATTTCCGTTGGTCCACCAAGCCGTGACTCCACCCACAACCGACCTCCCAGGCTCTCCGCCCGCCGCCTCAGGTTCGTCATCCCTCCACCCGTCCGCAACGCTTCCCCCGTCACCACGAATCCCTTCCCGTCATCCCGGATGCTCAACCGCACCCGGTCACCCGATCGCGTCAACCGCCACAGGACCCGCGTCGCACCCCCATGCCG
>CAIMMI010000179.1 GCA_903842505.1 uncultured Verrucomicrobiota bacterium
CCCTCGACCCGCAACACGCAATACCCATCCGGCCGCTTGTCCCCCCACGCCAGATCGAGCCCCACGATGCACATGCCGCGACCCTCCGCCCCAGTGCCTCCCTCCGCAACCCCCGGCCCTCGCGCCGTCGCGCCGTCGCGCCTCTGCGGGAAACCACTCCTTCGGTCTTACAATGATGGAGGTCTCGCCCTCGCATGCCCCACCGCCCCCCAAGGGTCGCGTTGACACACGCGGTCGCCTTGCGTGTCATGCAGGACATGAGACCCGGACATCTTTCCCTGCTGCTTTCAATCGGGGTGGCAATCGGCACCGGTATTGCCCTCGCGCAGGACATCGACGTGACCGAACGCGTCAGTTCGTCTTTCGGGAACTCGATCTCTGGGGTCACCGCCGGTGAGGCAATCGCCCGGCAACGGCAGCCCAACGCGTTCGAGGCCGAACTCGGAGCCCGCATCGGCCGCTGGGTCGAGTCCAGGCGGAACCGTCCCGGGCCAACGCCACCCCAACCCACGGCCGCGCCCACCCAACGTTCAATCTCCGTGCCGCCGGATGCCCAGATCCATTGGCGTGACAACGGCCTGCCGCGTCGGGTTTCGAGCCCTTCCCTCGAAACCATCCCCTCGCGAGCCGCCCAGCCCGCCGCCGGCCTCCACCCGAGTCGAGTCGTCCTGAATTTCATCCACGAATACCGTGACCTCTTCCAGGTCGCGGATGCCCACGCCGATCTCGAACTGATCCGCGAAGAAGCCGATGCACTCGGCTTCACCCACCTGCGATTCCAGCAACGCCATCAGGGGCTTCGCGTGATCGGATGCGAACTGCTCGCCCACATCGACATCAACGGCCATCTGACCTGCGTCGAGTCGACGCTGGAACCCCAGCCCGCACTGGCGTCCATCGAGCCGGTTGTCACGGCGGTCCAGGCGGCGACCCTCACCAAGGTCCGCTTTCCAGGCGGCCAGGCAGCAACGCATTCGCCCCCCGAACTGGCCATCCTCGCACCCTCGGGCGAGGCCGCCCGACTGGCGTGGACGTTCGAACTGGTAGTGGGCTACTCGCAGGCCTGGCGGGTCGTGGTCGACGCCACAAGCGGTGAGCTGCTTTCCCGGGAAAGCCGGATCTGCACCGCCAACGTCGCGGGCCGCGGCATCGATCTGTTGGGAACCTCCCGCAATCTCAACGTCTGGCAGTCGGGCGTGACCTACTACCTGATCGACGCCAGCAAGCCGTCGTTCGACGCCCGATTCAACCCGCTCGTCGATGGCCGCGGGGTGATCCTCATCGCCGACGCCCAGGCCAAGCCCCTGGCGCAATTGACCGATTCCGACATCATCTACGTGACGTCCAGTTCACCCAATGCCTGGACGGTTCGCGACGGTGTCAGCGCCTCCTACTGCTTCTCGCAGACCTACGACTACTTCCGCGACCGGCACGGCCGGAACTCCTACGACAACCAGGGCACAACGCTGACCGCGTTGGTCCGGATTGGAGGACTGAACAACGCCTTCTGGAACGGCGCCGTGGGCATGATGGGGTTCGGCGATGCGAAGCCTTACGCCGCATCACTCGACGTCATCGGGCACGAAGTCACGCATGGCGTCGTCGAAAAGTCCGCAGGTCTTGTTTACGAGAATCAACCCGGCGCCCTGAACGAGGCCTTCGCAGACATCTTCGGTGAGATGACCGAGGCGCGGACCGACGGTCAGCCAGACTGGCTGCTGGGCACCCGGCTGGGATCCCCGATCCGCAACATGAAGAATCCCGCGGCGCTGAACCTGCCGTCGAAGATGTCCGAGTTCAGGAACCTTCCGAACACCGACGCCGGAGACCACGGCGGCGTCCACTACAACAGCTCGATCATCAACCGGGCTTTCTACCAATTGGCCGCCGGACTCCCCAACGCCGTCGGGTTGGTCGCCGCCGAACGGATCTTCTACCGAGCCCTGACGGTCCACCTGCTCGCCCAGAGCAAGTTCATCGATGCCCGCCTGGCCACCATCACCAGCGCCGAGGAACTGTTCGGAGTCGGCAGCGCGCAGGCCGTCCGGACCGCCGAAGCCTTCGACTCCGTGGAGATCTTCGCCGCGCCCAGCACCACCCCGCCCCCGTCGATCCCGGTGGTCGCCGCACCCGATTCGTACCTCACCGTCGAGGACGCCTTCTTCGGCGGATACGAACTTCGCCGGTGGGAAGGCGCCCTCAACGACGGTTCCTTCGGACGCCAGATCGCCACCGGCATCAAGCGCTCCCGACCGGCGGTCGATGGTGCCGGCAGACTCGCCCTGTTCGTGACCTCCAACCACGATCTCGCCTCCATCGACACCGCCGACCCGACAGCTCGCGAGAACCTCGGTGAGGTCGGGCGCATCCACTCGGTGGCCATCTCACCCGACAGCCACTACGTCAGCCTCGTGCTGCGGAACCCCGCCACGGGAATCCCCGAGAACGAAATCCTGCTGCTCGACCTCCTCAAGACTACCAACAGCCGGACGATCCAACTCGCCGTACCCCTGCTGGACGGAAGCCCCGTCGACAACGTCCTGTACGCCGACGCCATGACCTTCTCCGCGGACAGCACCCTGCTCATCTACGACGCCCTCTCGACCGTCCGGTTCGGCGGTGGGACGCCCGTCCGTCGCTGGAGCATTTCCGCGGTTGATCCCGCCACCGGCCGTACCTCGGTGGTCATTCCCCCCCTCAACGGCGTCGACACCGGCAACCCTTCGTTTGGTCGGGCAGGCAACCGTTACCTCCTGTTCGAGGCCACCGATGTCGCTGCGCGCCTGTCCTACGTGTTCGTAGCCGATCTGTTCGCCGGCGAGGCCGGGAACATCCGGATCGTCGATGACGTCTACACTTACCCCTGCTTCACGGGCGATGATCGGGCCGTCATCTACTCGGCACCGGATGGCAACATCTTCGGATCCGGCGTCTCGCTCTACAAAATCAACCTGACCGCGGATCGCCTCGACACGAGCGGCAACCCCGTCTTGTGGATCGGGGACGCCTACATGGGAATCGTCTACCGCCGCGGAACCTTCGTGGGCACCAATGCGGGCCCGGAGATCACCCTGTCGCCGAAGCCGGCCCCCGTGCCTCCCTCCGTTCCTGTGCAACTCGGCGCCAAGGCATCCGATCCCGACGGCAGCATCGCCCGGGTGGAGTTCTATGACGGCTCCCGCCTTCTGGGCCAGACCCTGACGCCCACCGCGGGCTCCTACCTCTTCAACTGGACCCCGACCACCCTCGGCACCCACCGCCTCATTGCCCGGGCCATCGACAACCTGGGTGCCTCAGCCGACAGCACTCCGGTGCTCGTCCAGGTGCAGGCCAACCGCCCGGCCCTCACGCTCTCACGCCTCCCGTCCGCCCAGGTGCGCATCGCCGTCACTGGAGGCGACGGCTCATACGACCTGCAGCGTTCATCCGACCTCAAGACATGGACCAAGGTCACCTCCCTCACCGCCAACCCCGCCGCCACCCTCGACCAACCCGCCAACACGGCTGGGATCTACTACCGACTCCTGCGCCCTTAGCCGTAACCATGCGATTGAAGGCGGGGAACAGTTCACGCGGAGACGCGGAGACGCGGAGAAAGTACACTTGGACGGCAAGCCGGTCAGTCACCGTTCGGTGACTGGTTGCCGACGTTGGAATAGTCGTGGCCGGCCTCTCTCTCCGCGCTCTCCGCGGCTCCGCGTGAGACTACTACTGCATGGATACGGCTTAGCCTTGCCCGAAGTAGGAATTCCCCCTTCGCGCCCTCGCGGCTTCGCGCGAAACCTCACCCCCGAAGCGGCCCATTCCCAAGTGCGATGAGTATCCCAAAGGCGTGGACATTTCCCGGGACATTTCAGACCCAATCAAACCGTAAAACGCTCACTGCCAAACAGTAATAGACGGCAGATTCAGGACATTTGTGCGGACATTCGTCGACCTCACTTCTCCTTAAACCCCATGAACCCGACGAAGTCGAAGAGCTTCCCGTCCACCGATCCCACCGAAGCATCCTGCGCAATGTCCAACCCGTCATCCTGACCTGCACTGCCCGTCTCGGTCCCGGTGGGAGAGCTCCAGGGAATCCGATAGAAGGCCGCCGAAACCTCCTGGATCATCCGCTCGCAATCATCCGCCGCGTGCAGCAGGAGCACGAAATCCAGCTCCCCATGCCCGGTCTGCCCCATCAGGCGCAGGAGCTTGGCCAACGCCCTCGCCACGGTCGTGACGGTCAACTCGTCCATGTTCTGCAACGGGTCATCCAGGAACAGGACCTTGTGGGGATTCTCCGCCAGCTCGGATGCTCACATCACTTGGGTGAGTCCCCTGACCCACCCGGAACAATTGAAGGATCATAGCCGCACCAAATGAACCCCTTATCAATCTGGCATTGAACCTTTTCCAATGATTCAAAAGCTTCCGAATCTTAGCGAAGTGCCAAGCGGGGATCAGCGGGGATACATACTCCCCGATGAAACAACACTTCCTACCACCTACCGTCAATCTCCACACCCTGGCGGCGTGCAATTACCGGTGCGGCTTCTGCTTCGCTGGCTTCGCCAATGCCGGGCGCGCCCGTATCCCGCAACCGGAGCTCCACGAGATCCTTTCCCAGTTGGCGTCAGCGCCGCAGGCACCGGGCTCTGGGCCGCGCAAGGCGACCTTCGCCGGCGGAGAACCCCTGCTCTCTCCCTCCGCGACGAAGGACATCCAGTTCGCTTCGTCGCTGGGGCTGATCACCTCCCTCGTCACGAATGGATCGCTGCTGACAGACTCCATGCTCGAGTCGTTGGCCCCGCATCTGAACTGGCTGACCCTCAGCATCGATTCCCCGAACGATGAAACGAATCGACGGATCGGCAGGGCGAGCCATGGCTCGGCCCTGACCACCCGGGACTACCTCGCCCGCATCCACAGGGCCCAAGCGCTCGGGATCCAGGTCAAGATCAACACCGTCGTCAATCGGGCGAACCTTCTCGAAGACTTTGGCCCACTCATTCGGGAGGCACGGCCGACCCGATGGAAGCTGTTCCAGACGACCCGCATTGAAGAAGAGAACGGACTTCACCATTCCCGGTGGATGGTGACGGACGACGAGTTCAGGCAGTTCGTTGCACGACACGAATCCCTCGCCGGCGACTCAACGATTCTCGTGCCGGAAACGCAGGCCGAGATCTATGGCACCTACGCCATGATCGCGCCCAATGGATGTTTCTATGACAACTCCGGCGGCACCTACCTCTACAGCCAACCCATCACCCAGGTGGGCATCGAATCTGCATGGGCGCACATCGATTTTTCCATCGAGCGGTTCCTTCAGCGCAAAGGGAACTACGACTTCGTGACCGGTCAGGACCGCCCAGAAGCACACCCGCGTAGGACGGCTTCTCAGGCATAACCTCCACCCCGCTCCAACAATCTTCGAATACGACCCCTGGCTCTCACATCCGATACCGCGCTCGCGTGACCTGTCGTTCTTCGGAGACGATTCCGTCAACAATACGAACCCGATCAACTTGGATCCTGCATCACGCACTTGGCCTTCCCAGATGCCCATGAAAACGAGACCACCAGAACCTATACCCACGCCCTTTCCCACTTGCGGAGAGGTATTTCACTTCTTCGTGAACTCCCTCGGCCTGATTTCTTGGGGAGAAGCCTTCCACTCAAAGACCAATACCCAGCTGAGATCGTCCAAGGAGCAGACGAAACTCCATGACCAGCTCAGGGACTGGGCCACCGAAGCCGACGGCAGGGTTCCCACCAGATCGGAATTTGAATCGTTCCTCACAGCCCTTTTGCCCGACCTGACGCACTCCCCGAAACTGAAACTGGAACTGAACGAAATCCTCCAGTGGACCTGGAGCACGCTTCTCAGCCGACACGTGAGGCTGGTCCGGGAAAATGCCGCGTTCCTCCCCCGGCACGAGACGCGCTCCTGGTATGGAGCCTACACGGCCCAGGCACACCTGGTCGGACTCTGGGAGCTTCAACAACTCTTGCGCCGGGTCTGTCCAGCCAACGGTCCAACCATCAATCAACCGTTGGCGTCGTTGCTCAAGGCTGCCTGGCCACCGCCGCACCACCGGAAGGCCACGCCAAAGCACCCGCTCTTCCAACGGTGCTGGCAGTTCTATTCAAAGGAGAACCAAGGCCAACTCTTCCAGCAGATCGACGCCGCCACTCGGAAGGCATGGGATTCGGGAACTGCTCGGCCGAACCTGGCCACACTGGCTCGTCACCTGAAGGATCCGGATCAAAAGCTGGCATTGGTACTCAATCTCGCCCTGGCAGGTCTGATCGACGACCTCGTCTCCGCACTCACCCCATGTCTGTCCAAGGACAAGGGGCCACGGATCCGGCAGATCCTGATCGGACAGGCCGAGGTCCTGGATGAAATCGCTTCGCCCACCGAGCATGTCCTCGAACAGACCCAACTACTCAGTGTCGGCGAGCACCTGCACATGCTGAAGGACTGGATTGCACAAATCCTCGATGTTGCCTCGGCACTTCCGAAGCAGGGCGAAGAGGCCCTCGACATCCGGGTCGCCCGATTGCGCGTGCTGAACGACTACGAGTCCGAAGCAGCAGGGAGTCCCCCGCCCCCGCAGTTCACGAAGTTCATCGATGCCGTGCGCCAGCTGCGCGAGGCGACCCAACTCCAGAATGGGGTGTCGGACAGGACCGCCATCGAATCCGAGTTAGCCCGCTTGAACCAGGTTGAGCCTCGTTACGCGGCCGCACTTCAGGGCGTCCTGCTCACCATCCAGGCAAGACTGGAGCTCCAGGCCACGCCCCCTTCGAAGGACTCACTGACCCGAGCCTTGCGAACCTATCAACGCGCCGTCTTCCATTCCCGATACGCCACCGGAACCTATATGGTGGGAACACTCCGGGAGGCCATGGGGCTGGCCGCCTGGATGCATCGTCGGGATCTCGGGGAGGGATCGATCCGACCTTGGCTGAAGAACTCCCTCGAATTCTGGGATCTTCTCGAGATCGACAGCTCCTACGACCACGAGAATCTCGATCGAAGGATCGAGAAGGTGGAATCGTGGTTCACAGACCGCCTCGGCAAGCACATCCGCGAAGCCCTCGAATCCACCTTTGGGGACGTCGGCCTCAACCAGGTGGGTCTGACCGCTCCGTTGATCGTCATGGACGAGGAGCATCGCGCACGCCTCGAGTCTACCCCGGTCCCTCGACGCCAGAAGCAACCGCTGAAAACCACCCTCATCGGCCGGGAGCAATCCCCCCTCATGGAAGCCATTGACCGCGGTCAACTGGACCTCGCGAGGGAGTTCGTTGCCAAGCGCGCGGACCTCAACTTCATCAACTCCACGGGAGACACCTGCGTCACGAAGGCGTTTGCCAAAAGGGCTTACGATCTCGTGCTGGAGATTCTCCGTCGTCCCGAGGACCCGATCCGACGGGAAACCTTGGTTCGAGCCACCGACAAGCTGCACATCAGCGGCCTGGAACAGACCTTGAAGCACGGTCAGGTCGAGATCCTCCGTGAGCTTGGGCGCGAGCGTTCTGAGAACGGCCCCATCCTCAATCTCTCGGAGGAACGGGTCCTCGATCAGACGCCGCTCTACTACGCCATTGCCTGCCTTGTGCGAACCCGGATGTCACCACTGGAGTACCTGTCGTCCAGCGAGGCCCTTGGACGTTGGATTGATCCGTCCAAGCCGCTGTCCCCAGTAGCGGAGGCGTGGTACCGGAAGGAGATCGTACCCGATTTCAACCCGGATGGACTCCTCGCCTGCATCCGGTACTTGGTCGAGGAGCGACGGGTCAACCTGGAGGCCTTGAACAAGAACGGCCACAGCGCGCTGACCTACGCCGCGGAGCGTGGGCTTCTGGACGTCGCCGGGATCCTGCTCCAAGCGGGAGCCAATGTGGAACACGCGACCTACCTCGGGATGACGTCCCTCGCGTGGGCGGTTCAAAATGCCGACGAGTCCCTGTGCCGGCTGCTGTTGCAACATCAGGCGAATCCGATGCATGTCGTCACCTACCTCGGTCGCCCGATCTGGGCCCTGGAGATGCCCGCCTCCATCCGAAAATTGATCCCCTCGCGGTAGTGCTTCGCGCCGGGTGGGGCGCCCCCCTCCCGGCGTCGAGCCGCCGCGATCAGGACCTGCATCGGCGTCCGCACGGATCCCAGTGCCCTCACGTCATCGCCCGACCGGAGAACACCTCCGCGTCGGGCGTTGTCCATTTCCAGCAAAGCCCTCTCGACCCCGGTTGCGCCCGTGGCTTACGCTTTGCCCGCAGTCCCTGAGCCGCAACTCCCTATGTCACCGGAACGTTGGAAATCCATCGGTGTCTCCCAGTTCGCCTGGGAGATGGAGGCGCTGGCTTTCCTCAAGGAGAAGCTGCCCGATCGGGACCCCTATCGCGTCTGGTCCAACTTCGAGTTCATCGCGGACGATGGTTCGATCAACGAAGTGGATGCCCTCGTCTTCACCCCGATGGGTCTGTTCCTCGTCGAGATCAAGAGCCGCCCCGGCGAGATCACCGGCAACGACCACACCTGGACCTGGCGCACCGACGGCAGGCTCCACACGCAGGACAGCCCCTTGATCGGCGCGAACTGGAAGGCCCGAAAACTCGCCTCGCTCCTCAAGCGCCAGAAACACTTCGGAAAGGTCCGCCTCCCGTTCCTCGAACCCGTCGTCTTCTGCTCGTCCTCCAGCATCTCCATCCGACTCCCACCGGCATCGCGTCGAGGGGTGTTTGACCGGGCCACCATCATCGATGCCCTCGTCAGCCGCGCGGGCCTGCTGTCGGATCGGGTGCCCGAGGAACGGCTCGGGCAGGCGACGGCGGCCGCGCTCGTGCGCTCCATGGAAGCGCTGGGCATCCGGAAGCCGAACCAGTCGCGGCGGATCGCCGATTTCGAACTCGAACGGATCCTTCAGGAAAGCGCCACCGGCCTGTACCAGGACTGGGTCGCCCACCACGTCGCCCTCCCCAAGACTCGTCGCGTGGTGCGCGTCTATCCCACCGCCACCTATCTCTCCTCCGCCGAGCGTCAGCAGGCCCAGCGCCTGTGTGAACGCGAGTTCTCGGCGCTCCAGGGACTGACGCATTCCGGGATCGCCCTGGCCGAGTCGTACACCACTTCCGACCTGGGCCCGGCCATCGTGTTCCGGCTCCCTCCCGAGGCCCAACGCCTCGATCACTACTTCGCCCAGCGAGGCGAACAGATGACGGTGGATGTCCGCCTGAGCTTCGCCCGTCAGCTCGCCGAGGCCCTTCAGTACGCGCACTCCCGCAAGATCACCCACGGCGCGCTCAGCCCGCAGAGCATCTACGTGCTCGATCCGGAGGCCCCGGTCCCCGTCATCCAGATCTTCAACTGGCAGCTGCATCGCAAAGGCCGCCACACCGGCACCCGCGGCGGCACCCACATCACTGCGACGCTCCATGCCGACCAACTCCGCGAGGACGCCTCCATCGTCTACCTCGCTCCGGAGGTCCAGTGCGGCAATGCCGAAGCCGAGGAAGCCCAGGACATCTTCGCGCTCGGCTCCGTGACCTGGTACCTCTTCACCGGCCTGCCACCGGCGTCGACGGGCCTCGACCTGCTCCGCGCCGCTGAAAGCCACGGCGGACTGGACATCGGCACGGTCCTGAACGCCCCGGCCGATTCCCTCCGCTCCCTCATCCGCAGTTGCACCTCCCCGGACCGACTCGGCCGACCGGACTCGATGTCCGAGTTCCTCCACGAGCTGAACCTGGTCGAGGCCGAGCTCACCACGCCCGATGAGGAGGCCCGCCAGGACCCGCTCGAAGCCAAGCCGGGTGACCGGCTGCTGGGCGGGCTGGAGGTCATCGAACGTCTGGGACGTGGTTCCACCGCAGTGGCCCTGCTCGTCCGCAAGGACGGTGAAGAACGCGTCCTCAAGATCGCCAACCAACCCGAGAACAACGACCGGATCCGGGCCGAGTTCGAGGCCCTCTCGCGGCTCGGTCACCCGGGCATCGTGCGGGTCCACCGCATCATCGACATCCCGCCCCGCGTCGGCTTCCTGATGGATCGCGCGGGCACCGAGACGCTCGCCAGCCGGATCCGGGCCGACGGACGACTCCACCTCGACCTCCTCGAACGATTCGGCATCGACCTCCTCGAAGCGGTCACCGAACTCGAACGCACCGGGGTCGCCCACAAGGACATCAAGCCCGAGAACATCGGCATCCGGAAGCGGGGCAAATCCGATGAACTCCATCTGGTCCTCTTCGACTTCTCCCTGACGGCCGCTCCAGCCGAAAACCTCCGCTGCGGCACCCCACCCTACCTCGACCCATTCCTCGTCGATCGCCGCCGCAGCCGCTGGGACCTGTCCGCCGAGCGCTTCTCCGCCGCCGTCACCCTCTACGAGATGGCCACCGGCATGCTGCCGCGCTGGGGCGACGGCGAAAGCGCCCCTGCAGCCATCCCCGACGAAGTCACGGTGGATTCCGAGCGCTTCGATCCCGCCCTCCGCGAGCGCCTGACGGCCTTCTTCAGACAGGCCCTCCGACGGGATGCCCGCGAACGCTTCGCCGGGACCGAGGAGATGCTCAAGGCCTGGAAGGACAGTTTCGCCCAGGCCGACCAGCCCGCGTCCGGCTCCGAGCAACCCTCCGTCGGCGCCCGCCTCGAACTCCTCAAGTCCGCCTCGCTCCAGACGCAACTGGTCGAGCTTGGCCTCAGCACCCGTGCCGCCAACGCGATGGATCGCCTCAATGCGATCACCGTTGCCGACCTCCTCCGCGTCAACCCTTGGTCCCTCAACCGGCTTCCCGGCGTCGGCAAGAAGACCATCCGCGAACTCAGCGACCTCCAGTCCGCACTCCGCCGCCTGTTTCCCAGCCCCGGACCTGCCACATCGCCAGCCCCCAGGGAAACCGACGTTGCCCCGCCGCCCGGAACCCTTCCGCTCGATCAACTCCTCCAGCAGCTCCGTCTCGCCGGAGGCCGGACCACCGGCGACTCGGATCGGGCCCTGATCCTCTGCCTCCTCGGCCTGCCGTCCCCCATCCGACAGGAACCCTTGTTCTGGCCCAGCCAGACCGAGGTGGCCACCGCGGCCGGGCTGTCCCGCCAACGCATCAGTCTGGCGATCACCGGTGCCCGCAAACGCTGGAGGAAGTTCTCCGGCATCACCGAACTGCGGGACGTCCTGGCCGAACTCCTCCTCTCGGAAGGCGGCGCCATGACGGTCGATGAAGTGGCCGAAGCCCTCGCCGCCGCCCGCGGCAGCAACCTCCCCGACGCCGACCGACGCCCCGTCGGCCTCGGCGTGACCCGGGCCCTGGTCGAGGCCGAATCCGAGGACGACCGCCCGCGCTTCGTCGAGTCCCGCAGCCACGGCCGGGTTCTCCTCACCCGCAGTCCCGAGCTGGCCGACTATGTCTTCCGACTCGGGGCCCACGCCGACGAACTCGCCCGGCTCGATCCCCTCGCACCGCCGGCCCGTGTCATCGAGACACTGCGGGCCGTCCCATTGCCCGACGGCACCGCGCCGCTCACGGACGCCCGACTGGTCCGGATCGCCGTGCGGGTCTCGCAAGGAGCGTCGCTTTCCTCCCGGATGGAGGTCTACCCCCGGGGCATGGATGCCGCCCGCGCCATCCGACTGGCCGCCGGCGCCCTCCTCGGCACCGCCGATCTTTCCCCCGACGACGTCCAGCAACGCGTCGCCAGCCGATACCCCGAGGCCACCCCGGTTCCGCCCCGTCCCCAGCTCGACGGACTGCTCGACTCGGCCGGCACCCGGTTGCGCTGGGAACCGGCGGCCGCGGAAGGCCGCGGCGCCTTCCGCCAGGAACGCGCCGACCGCATCACCCTCGGCTCCACCTCGACCGCGCTCCGGGGCACCACGGCTCCCGCGCCTTCCATCGACCTCGACGAAGGCCTCCTCTTCGACCAACGCCTCCAGACGGCCCGACGCCAGCAGTCGTCGCTTCTCCTCGTCACCGAACTCGAGCACTACCTGGAGGCCCGCCGTCGGCTTGTCACCCGCTTCGAAGCCACGTTCATCGACCTCGACACCCTCCTCCTCAATGCCCTGCGGGCCGAGTGCGCCCCCCGCGACGTCCGCTGGCCGGCTTTGCTGACCGCGGATGAACAGGGTCCGTCCGGCTCGAACTGGACCAATCTCCAGCAACTGGTTTCCGCCGCGCTGAACAGGGTCCGCGCCTCGGTCCTTTCCACCCCAGGCCTAATCGTCATCGGCAATGTCGGCCTGCTCGGCCGGTACCACCGCCTCGACTTCCTCAGCCAGTTGCTCGATGCGCTCCCGACCCACTCGCCGCGTCCCGAAGCCCTCTGGATCCTCGTTCCTTCCGATCGCCAGAAACTCCTGCCCACCCTGCACGGCAGACCCGTTCCCATCCCGCCCTCCGGGCCCTGCCGCATGCCGGATGCGTGGATGGCTCGGGTGTAATCCGTTGCCCCCCTTTCCCCATGATCGATCGTCCCTCCCTCCTCACCGACCTGCAGCGCCTTCTCAAGCGACTCGAGGACGACCTGCGTGCCCGCTCGGACTCGGAGCCCGACATCGCGGCCCGCCTGAAGGCCCAGTACGAAGCCGCCCGCAAGTCCGGCCGCACCGCCGCCGCCTATGGCCCGTGGCGCGATGAACGGGTCACCCAGTCCGCCGTCGGCTGGGTCCTCGCCTGCGTCTTCATCCGTTTCCTCGAGGACAACGACTTCCTCGACGCCCCGGTCCTGTCCGGACCCGGTCCCCGGCTCGCGCTCGCCCGCGACCCGCACGAGGCCTACTTCCGGACCCATCCCGTCCACTCGGATCGCGACTACCTCGAACACACGTTCCGCTCGCTCGCCACGTTGCCCACCCTCGGGCCCCTCCTGGATCCGAAGCACAATCCGCTCTGGCAGATCACACCCTCCGGCGACATGGCCACCGCCCTCCTCGCCTTCTTCCAGCACGTCGATCCGGACTCCGGCCAACTCGCCCACGACTTCACCGACCCGGACGCCGACACCCGCTTCCTCGGCGACCTCTACCAGGACCTCTCCGAATCCGCCCGGAAACGCTTCGCCCTCCTGCAGACCCCGGACTTCGTCCAGGAGTTCATCCTCGATCGCACCCTCGAACCCGCCATCGCCGCCTTCGGACTCCGGGGACTGCGCCTGATCGATCCCACCGCAGGCTCCGGTCACTTCCTCCTCGGTGCCTTCCACCGGATCCTCGAACGCTGGCGCCGCGAGGAACCCGGCACTTCCCCCCGCGAACTCGCCCAGCGCGCCCTCGACTCCGTCTTCGGCGTGGACCTCAACCCCTTCGCCGTCGCCATCGCCCGCTTCCGACTTCTGCTCGCCACCCTGCGCGCCTGCGATATCGGGAAGCTCCGCCATGCCCCCGCGTTCCGCATCCACCTCGCCACCGGCGACGCCCTGCTCCATGGCCGCCGCTTCCGCCAGTACGAAACGGAGGCTGCGGGACAACGGACCTTCGATACCGGCGACGACGCCTTCCGCGACGAACTGAAACACCACTTCGAGGTCGAGGACACCGAGGTGCTCCACCGGATCCTCGGCCAGCAATACCACGCCGTCGTCGGCAACCCGCCCTACATCGCCGTCCAGGACCGCGCGCTCAAGGCCGCCTACAAGGACCGCTACCCCTCCTGCGCCGGCAAGTGGGTCCTCGTCGTTCCCTTCATCGAACGGTTCTTCGACCTGAGCCTCCCGCCCGACGCCGCCACCCGCCAACCCGCCGGCTACATGGGCCAGATCACCGGAAACAACTTCATGAAGCGGGAGTTCGGAAAGACCCTCATCGAGAAGTTCCTTCCGAAGTGGGATCTCACCCACGTCATCGACAACTCCGGTGCCTATATCCCGGGGCACGGCACACCCACGGTGATCCTCCTCGGC
The DNA here is from genome assembly GCA_903842505.1 of uncultured Verrucomicrobiota bacterium. Lineage (GTDB taxonomy): Bacteria > Verrucomicrobiota > Verrucomicrobiia > Limisphaerales > UBA9464 > UBA6176. Next base: position 13,895 of record CAIMMI010000179.1, read on the forward strand.
CGGAACCAGCCTCCCGTCAGTCAGTCGATCCGCACCGTCCTCGGCATCCGGGGCGAGCCCTCCACCCCAGCCGATCCCGCCCTGGGCTTCGTCTGGCGGGCCATCATCCAACAGGTCGATCAACCCGGCAGCACCAGCGAATGGGTCAGCGCCAATGACTCCGATCGCGCCAAGTTCCACAAACACCCCTGGAGCATCGGAGGCGGTGGAGCATCGGAGTTGAAGGAGGCGCTTGAGGAGGTAGCGGAACAGTCGCTAAGCGCATTGGTGGATCAGCTGAGAGGGAAGCCCAACATCGGCATCACGGCATTCACCTTGGAGGACGACATGTACATCCAGCCGCACCTGGCACTTGTTCGTCATCGCCTCCACCCTGCCAATGTTCGAGCCGTCATCGAGGGTGACTCATTGCGAGACTGGGCTGTCGGTGAGAATGACTTCGCAGCATGGCCGTACACAGCCGAGTTCGAGCCGATCCTTCCAAGTCCGGAGAACCAGACACTCCGCTTCCTGTGGCTTGGCCGGACGTGCCTCGCGAACAACTTCCTGTTCGGACAACGGACAAAGGTTGAGGCGGGCCTGCGCTGGTATGAGTTCGGCAGGCTCACAGCGCATAAGCTCAAGACACCGCTTTCCCTGACGTTCGGCGAAATCGCCACCCACAACCACTTCGTCCTCGACCGGGGCGGCAAGGTGTTCAACCGCACCGCCCCCGTCATCAAGCTCGAGCCCGAGGCGACCGAAGCCGACCACATCCGACTCCTCGGCATCCTCAACAGCTCCACCGCGTGCTTCTGGTTGAGACAGGTTTGTCAGCCCAAGGGCGGAGATCATCAGGGCAACGAAGGGGCTCGGGTCCGTTCCACCCTCTGGGATGAGCGCTATGCCTTCAACGCCACGCAGGTCGCCAACCTCCCTCTGCCGCCGCATCAACCCGCGTACCTCCCCACCCAGCTGGTGACCGTAGCCGAGGCCCAGCAAACCCACCTGCCGGCCTCGGTGCTGGCCGCGTGGGCCGGTACAGCCAACACCGACCTGCGCGCATTGTTGTCCCAGGCCCGGGAGGACTGGCACCAGTTGCGACGCCACATGATCGCCTGGCAGGAGGAACTCGATTGGCAGGTGTACGGCTCGTTCGAGCTGCTTTCCGCCTCGGATGGCCTCGCCCAACCGGAAGGCTCGCTCGAGATCCCGCCTGAGGGATTGGAACTGGGCCAGCGCGCCTTCGAGATCGTGCTCGCCCGCCGGATCGCCGCGGGCGAAGTGCAGAGCACGTGGTTCGAGCGCCACGGGGCGACCCCCATCACCGAGGTTCCCGCGCACTGGCCTGCCGCCTACCGCGCCCTCGTGGAACGTCGGATCCAGCGCATCGCCGACGACGCCAACATCCGCCTGATCGAACAGCCGGAGTACAAGCGTCGCTGGAACACCGAGCCGTGGGACGAGCAATTGGAGAAGGCAGGAGCCGCCTGGCTGCTCGCCCGTCTGGAAGGGTACTTCTTCGAGGGACACCGCGTGTGCGAACTGCGGGACGGATTCAACCCGTCCCATCCCGGCTTCCCCGCCGCCAGCGGCCCGGCCCTGGTCTCGGTCACCCAGTTGGCCGACGTCGCCGCCCGCGACGCCGCCTTCATGGCCGTTGCAGCCATCCACACCGCATCCCCCGGATTCTCCGTGCCCAAGCTGGTGCGACAACTGGTCGAGGCGGAGTCGGTGCCCATCCTGCCGGTGCAGCGCTACAAGGAGAGCGGCCTGCGGAACCGACGCGTCTGGGAGGAGGTCTGGGAACTCCAACGCCGCGAGGATGCCATCGACGCCGCCGAGGGCGTGGACGCCCCCGGCACCAGCCCCATCGAGAACGAGGCCCGTCGGACCCGGGCCAAGGAACGCAAGGCGCGGGAGGTGGGCGACATTCCCGTCCCACCGAAGTATGCCCAGAAGGACTTCAAGGCCGGGAGCGCCTGGAGCCTCCGAGGCAAGCTCGACGTCCCCAAGGAACGCTGGGTGAGCTTCCCCGGTGCCGAGCGCGACACCGACCCCGGCCTGGTCATCGCGTGGGCCGGATGGAACCACCTCCAGCAGGCGCAGGCCCTGGCCACCCACCTCGAAGACCTCAAGGCCGCCGGCGCCCCCGACTCCCAGCAACTCCTCCTCCTCGCCGGCCTCGCCCAGCTCATCCCCTGGCTCCTCCAGTGGCACAACGACCTCGACCCCACCCAAGGCGTCCGCCTCGGCGACTACTTCCAGACCTACGTCGAAGACGAGTTGCGGCGACTCGGGCACACCCAGGCAGAACTGCAGGGGATCGCGTATGGAACATCCCACCCATCCTGACCATTCCGACCTGAGATCCATCGCCTCACCCGGTCGAGGGCATCCGCTCGAGCACACCCTCGGACCCGGTTCGGGCGACAACTTCGCCCTCCGCTGGCGCGCCACGGTGGGCACGCAAACCTTCGGACAGAAGGCAGCGATGCTCCCGGGGATTTGTGACGGGTCGGCTCCATGGGGCGCAGGGATGAACAACCCGACCTCCGCCCTCAAGGATACGCTGGCTCAGCTGAAGGCCCGGGCCACCCGGCTTGCCCTGTTGGATCCGGACGATCCAGACACGGCGGAATATGGGCACCAGGCAGTCTTGTTCTGGGCGGATGTCGAAGCGCTCAGGATCTCCAACGCGCCTTCACCCATAGCCAAGGAAGTGGTCGCCACACTGCGTACGCTGCGTTCCCAGTTCCTCCAGAAGGACACCCCTCCGGCGATCTTTGAGTCACTGGCAACGGCTTTGAGTGGCCTGCCCGGATCGTTGCCTCGGGACGCGTCCGCAGCTGACCGGCTTGCGGAAACGCTTCAACAGGCAAGAAACTCAACCCTTGACCCACTTGCGTGACTTGCCTCCTCCAATCACCTCTGGCAACCGCCGGACTGGCTTGGCATTGTTGCTAAAGACGAGTCAACGGCCTGCGCCGCGGCCCGGAACTACAACACCCCGACAACCTATGAAGAAGCGCCACAAACCATCTGGTCCCAGCCAACAGGTCGCAATGGGGAGTGGTTCCAAACATCAGTTCCTTGGAAACCTGTCCACCAAGGCCCATGGCACACCTCAGTCCTGGTCCCCGAAGAACGCACCGGTAGGAATCGGCCCGAAACGGATCCCACGGTGCAAATGTGGCCGCCCTGCCATGGCCGGCGAGGACCTGTGCTACAGCTGCGGCGGCGGGCACTGACGGATCTCTCAACCGAGCGAACCCCCAGAACTCCTGGGCGGGAACGTCGTCAGCCTAAGTCAGACCTTCGGGCACCTTCTCGCCGTCGCCCGACGCCACTGCTTCGCGGATGCGATCAAGTTCGCGCGGCCAGTCTGCGGCCCGTGGCTCCAGATCGATCAGCTGCTTCAATTGGACCTTCACCGCTTCGCAAAGCGTTTCGAAGTCCACCATCGGCACGATGAGCCTGGCTGCCACCAAACGCTCGTTGACCTGAGTCAATTCCCCAAAGCGCCCCAACGTCGCACGAAGAAGCGTCAGGATCCCACCTGCAGTAAGGATCAGTCGATTCCCAATGTCGGGCCGCCAAGATCCACCAAACCGCAACGCCCACCAGCAGGCTTCCACCTCATAGGGACGCCCAGCGGGAACATGGTTCCTGAAGTGCCCAGCCAACCGCCTTGCCACCTCGTCACAAATCTCCCGTTCTCCAGTCTCAGCCAGGATCCCGGTCGTGTCGGTGGACTTGGATTCCATCCGGCGGTGACGCTTGCCCTGCTCATGAAAGACCAGGTCTCCCAGGGCGAAGACGGAGTTGGTCTGCTTGAGCATGGCTTGCAGGACGTCGCTTCGATCCCTGCCCTCCCGCGTCCCCACCACTTGCTCGTACAAGCGGATCATCGAGTGTGTCAGCCCCGTGTCCTGCTTGTCGCTGCCTCGTCGGAGGATCCTTTCCTCCCACCAGTCCAACAGATGGGCGAAGAAGTGGACGATGTCCGTTGGCGGGGCAAAATCCTCCGCCATCAGTTGGTCCAGTGCATCCAGGAGCGTGCCCTGCTGTTCCAACTCTGTCAGAGCAGTCAGGAAGTCCTTCGGTCGCGCAACGGACTTCACCAGCTTTTGGATGGTCGCCTTCGACACGTCCCCGGAGTCGATGGAGAGCCGGAAGTAGCGCCGGAAGAACCGCGCTTCGCTGAATCGGCAAAACCGGATCCGGTGGCTCGTCTCCTGAGTGCCAACATCGGCAAAGTCGCCACCCTCAACACCCAGTAGGAGCTTGAGGGCCGCAGCGACCTCCAACCAAGTCGTCTCTCGAGCCTTCTGGGCGGTCCGATTCAGCGCCCGCATCCTCTCACTCACGTTTTCCACAGATTGTCCGCGCGCCCTTGAGACCATGTCCATAAGGTCGCGATAGGGCTCCGGAAACAGATCACCGTAGGCCCTCGACAACTCCTGATAAACCTCTGGTTCGTACAGCGCGAACCCCTCCAGAATCAGCAAATCCACCGGATTCACCTCGGCCGCGCCGGTATCGAACACATCCAGCCGAAACGCCCAACTGGACAGCAGGCGCCCAGATTTCCGCGGGTTGACCAGATGGAATCGGAACCAGGCTTCAAAGGCCTGCTTCAACCGGTCTTCTTCGAAGATCGCCGGGTAGGCGTGCCGCTTGTCCAGGACGGTAACCACGTCGCGTCGGAAGCACTGGTACAACTGATCCTCCGAAGCCTTTGGCAGCGTCAGTTCGACCTGGACGATCTTCTCCAGAAACCGGGCGGCATCGCTCCCGAAATGCCGGCGTAGCCGCCGCTCCACGTACTCCTTGTCAAACAGCAGCACGAAGATCAGCCCCGGGAAGTCCGCGTTGATCTTCACCAACTGCAGGACCTGCCGGATCTCATCCCCGGACAACCGGTCGATGTCGTCGATGAAGACAAGGATGTTCAGGCCGGTAGAATTGCGATGCGCCTGAAGATGGTTTCGGAGTTCGCGTTTGATCGCCTCAATGGATGGGGGGACTGATGACTCCGCGGCAGCCGGCCCTTTGCCTAGTCGATCAATCCAGCCCCGGGCTTGACCTAGCCATCGTGCAATCCACCCCACAGGTTGCGCGTACTCGGGTTGGCTGGGTTCAAGCGCCGCACCACCCGCCATTGCGATCACTTCCGCTGTCTGCACCAGCGCGCCCATTTTTAGCAGCAGGCGTTGGATGGTCTTCGCTCGTGCTGCATCGGCTTTGGATTTGGGTTCGAAGCCAACCTGGGCGCCGAGTTCATGGAAGAAAGCTGTCACCACCTGGTTCTGCGCCGCCCATTCCCACGGATTGAAGTGGACGAAGAGCAGCTTCTCACGTTTCCCCTCGGTCTCCTCGAGGTTCACCACCATCTCCTTCAAGGTGGTCTTACCGTCCCCCCAAGGAGCCTGGATGCTGATCACGATGGCCTCCGATGCGTCATGATTCCGCAAGGCGCGCCAAACCGATCTCACGAAGCCCTTCCGGCCGAGTTCATCCTGATCCAGATGAGTACGCGGTCGGAGCGGGTTGAACATGCCGGGGTGTGGAGTCTGGGCTTCGTCGGCCATAGGCAAATCATGGTGGCTGGCCGCGGCCCGCTCAAGAGCAGCCCGGGACAAACAGGGTCGCCCCCGTGTCCATCAGCCGACCGCCACCACCCCAGCCTCGACGGGGTGGCGACGTCCCCGTTGCCTTCCCAATCCTTTTCCCAAGGCGATGACGACATCGCCACCCTGATCTTCTTCCCGAATCGCGCTAGTGTCGGCACGCACCCGGTTCCCATGGAGGGGTTGATCCCCAGTTGACGGACGGTTGACGATCGGTTTTCTTGCTGTTCATGGGCAAACGAACTGGCAAGGCACTGGCCGAGGGTCCGGAATACTTTGCGGCCGGGATCGCCCTGCGTGGCAAGGGAGGGACCACCTGTCTGTTGGAGGCAGGATTTGACCGTGGGAAGAAGGAGTCCACCGGGCAGCAAGCACCGCGGCTTTGGATCCTCGATTCTACCCTCAGTCAGGCGAATCGCCTCGAACAGGATGTCGCTTCGTTCATCAACCGGCGTGCGGGATCGGATTACGTGGTGGTGAATGTGCCGGCCGGGACGCCGGCAACCAGACACCTGGAACTGCTGAGCCGATTCCGTTGTCCCGAGCGGGTCGAGATCGCGAGTTCTCCCGAATTCCTGCGGGAGTCCGTCCGCGAGGTGATCCTCAAGTCCATCGGGAACATCTGGTCGGAGAAGATGAGGGGGGCCGGCGTTGCCGGCGCTGGATTCGAAGGGTTGACAGTACTCTGGTCTGCCCGGCCGACGGAGGCCTTGCGGCAGACAATTCTTGAGGAGGCGGTCGAGACCCTCTGGGACCTCCAATCGGGGGCCTGTGCGGACTGGATGGATCAGCTGAGCGCGTCCCTGAGGCGATCTGCCTGCGATTTAGAATTGGATTTCTCCGAGAGCACCTGGCGATCACGACTTCGAGCCGCCATCACGCGATCCACAGAGGTCGAGCAGGGGCCGCCGCCACCCCGCCGGGGTCCGTTGGACGAGGTAGAAGCGGTCCTGGCGACCAACGGGGACCTGAGAAATGATTCCGGAAAGCTGTCGGCAACCCGCGTCGCGGCGGTCTTCGGGGTGACGATCACGGAACTCGCCCGGTGGGCACGTCGAACCAAGCAGGCGATCGCGAAGACACCGGACGCGGACTCGCTGCAACCCTTCCTGGAGCATCTGGAGAGGGTGGCCCGGTTGAGGGTGGCAACGAAGGGCGATGGAGAGTTCCGCAAATGGCTCCGGACTCCCAACGACAGCCTTTCGAAGAGACGTCCGATCGACCTTCTAGCCGCAGGGCACTGGCAGGCACTGGCCGACAAGGTCGAGGACATGCTCACGGGCGCGCCCGGCTGATGCCCAACCTCGCGAAACAAGTTGGGACGGCTCCGACCTGCCGTTGGGAAGGGAGGCTCGCCCGCATCGTCGCGATCCACGCCCTGTTTCCCAATGGGAAGGCGGCGAATCCCGACTACCTGTACACATCCGGCAAGGAGAACCGCTTCAATCTCGCCGGCACCCCTTGCCTCTACATGTCCTTGGAGGAGTCGACGGCGGTTGCTGAGTTTCGTCGTCAGTTCCGAGGACTGGCAATCGGGACTCACCCACCCGAGTGCCACTTCTTTGCCGAAGTCCGCCTTCATCGAGTCCTCAACGTCAGGGATCCATCGACTCTGGCCCACCTGTCCGTGACGGGCTCCGAGCTCCGTGCGGATTGGGGATACGGCCTGCCTTCTTCTGTGTCCCAGCGAGTGGGAGAGGCGGCGGCGGCATGCGGAGTGGAGGCCATCCTGTATGAATCCGTCGCTGCGGCTGAGTCCGGGGTCGAAGGGACGAACATCGTTGTCTTCCGCCAGAACGTGCAGCCGGCCTCCTACCTTCGCATCCTTGGCCCCGGCGGCACTCCGATCGCTCAGTGGCCATGAGCCATTTGGTGGCGGGAAGGCAACGAGGACGATGCCACCCCGTTTCGAGCGGGGGCAGGGTCCGGAGGCGCCCAAAAACCGTTCGTGACGAAACTTTCGTTGCCATGACTGCGATTGCAGGGAAGATTCGTTCAAAAGTTCGAAATCCTACGAACAAATCGTCCTCATGCTCATCCGTTTCGTCATCGAGAATTTCCTGTCCTTCGGGGCGCCCGCGGAATTCTCCGTGGACGCCACACGCGAGTTGCATCTGCGCGAGCGGACCTACGCCGGAGGACCGGACGGGCTTCGCCTGCTTCCGGTAGCGGCCCTCTTCGGGCCCAACGCCGCGGGGAAATCGAATCTGTTCCGGGCCCTGCAGGTGCTGCAACGGTTGGTCGTGGAGGGGATTCGACCCGGGGGCGCCATCCCCGTGAGTCCGTTCCGGCTCGATCCCTCCCTCCGCAACAGCCCCACCCGATTCAGCATCGAGTTCCTCGCGGAGGGGCAAGTCTACGCCTACGAGATCGAGCTGACGTCGGAACAGGTCTTGCGGGAGTCGCTCCACTCCCTGAAGGCATCCGGGAAAACGCCCCTGTTCGAACGTCGGGCGGCAGCTGCCCAACCCGAGTTCACCTTCGGCAAGGCGCTTGCGGAGGGACAAGCCCAGGATGGGCAGTTCCTCCGATTCGTGGGAATGGGGACGCGCAGCAACGACCTCTTCCTCCATCAGGCGCTGGACCGGTCCGTTGCCTCGCTGAAGCCGGTGTTCAGCTGGTTCACGCACACCCTGATGCTGCTGGATCCCAAGACCGTTTATCCCGCGCTGGGCTTCCATATGGCCGCCCGACACGACTTCCAGGCTTTCTGTTCCGACTCGGTCCAACGCATCGGAGCCGGAATTGAAGCCCTCGAACCTGAAGTCCTTTCGCTTCAGGAATCCCAGCTTCCGGAGCGGTTGCGGGAGCTCGCCCTGCAAGGTGTCACGGACACCGAGGGAATGCTCCTTGGTACGCCGGAGGGCGAGCGCTATTCCGTCTCCAAGGTGGATGGGGAACTGCAGGTGGCCCGGGTGGTCAGCTTCCACCCGGGGACGGATGGCAAGCGGGTCCGTTTCGAGTTCGCCGAGGAATCGGATGGGACGCAGCGCTTCATCGACCTCCTGCCGGCTCTCTACGAACTGGGCCGCCCCGGGAACAACCGGGTCGTGTTCGTGGATGAACTGGACCGCAGCCTTCACAGCGGCCTGACGCGAACCGTCATTGAAAGCTACCTCCGGAGCTGGCAACCCACACAGGCAACGCAGTTCCTCTTCACGACCCACGACGCCACGCTTCTGGATCAAGACCTGTTCCGCCGGGATGAGGTGTGGCTGCTGGAGAAGACTCAACGGGGAGAAACCCAGATCCGGAGCCTGAGCGACTATCAACTGAGGTCGGACAAACGGCTCATGAAGGACTACCTCCAGGGCCGATTCGGCGCCGTTCCACCGACCAGCCGGCTCCCGATCCGCCGGAGCCTTGTTCAAGCAGGCCCAAGGATGGATTGACGATGGCCCGGAAGCGTTTCCTCCCCCGTCGGTCTGGCTTCCTGAAGCCAAAGAACTTCATCGTCGTCGCCACGGAGGGACGGCTCACTGAAGAACGGTATCTGGCCGGGTTTCATCCCCCGCGGGAATCCGTCCTTCAACTGCTGGTGCTTCCCAGCAAGACCAACAAGAGCCGCCCGAGGGAATGTCTGAAACGGCTGCTGGAGTACGCGCGCAACAATGGCCTGGGGCCAAAGGATCAATTGTGGGTCATGATTGATCGAGACCGCTGGGCACCCGAGGAACTCGACGAAGTGGCCCGTGAACTGTCGAAGCGCGACGGCCACCACCTGGCCCTTAGCAATCCCTGCGTCGAGTACTGGTTCCTCCTCCACTTCCAGGACCACATGCCGCTCATCGATGCTTCCCATGCGTTGCGGGAGCTGAAGCGTCATTTCCCCCAGTACACGAAGGACGGATTTGACCTGGCCCCGCTGATCGCAGGGGCGAGGGCGGCCATTCGTCGGGCTGAGCGCCAGGATCGAGGAAGTGAGGAACCCTGGCCGACAAACACTGGGAGCCACGTCTACCGACTCGTCCGACAACTGATCGACCCAGAGGAAGGCTCATAGCGCAGGCCAACGCGGTGTCGGTCCAGCAGGTGCATCGCCGCTCCGGAAACTTGCTGTCCCCAGCCCGTTTCGCGTATTCCGGTGATCATGAAACGGCCCAAGCCCCAAGGCGTTGGAACGAGACCTTCACTGGAGAAGGCTGCACTGCCTCCCTCAGCTCTGGAGTCACCAGCGAAAGCGATGCCTCGGTCGTGCAGCCGGGAGCGATGAAAGTCCCGAGCGTGGCCGTGACAGCAATTGAGCCCGATTCCCTTTTCCATGCCCACCTACCTGAGCCAGTTGTTTGACCTGC
>CAIMMI010000180.1 GCA_903842505.1 uncultured Verrucomicrobiota bacterium
CGCCTGGGCGATTTGGCTTCGCGAACCCGCCCGGTGCAACCCTCCTTTCCACTCTGGCCCCGATATTTTCCCCACGGGGTCCCCCCGGACAAAGCATGGAACGGCCGGGAGGGAGTCCCAGGTTTCAAGATTCAAGTTTCATGTCGCTTCAAACTTGAAACTGAGAACTTAAAACTCCGAGGAGTCTCGCCCCACCCGGCTTGAAACTTGAATCTGAAAACTTCGAACTCATCAACAGCTAGCCCCACCAGGTTCGGGGGCCGTTTCAAGATGCGCCCAGCGCCAAGGGCCGGCATTTACTTTCATCGGCGCGAACCATAAAATGCACCACGAATGGCGGGGAAACGAACATCCCGTCGCTCTTCAGCAAACCTCCATCCTACAAATCACCATGGGCGACAAGTCACCGAAGGCGAACCAGAAGAAGTCCTCACAGAAGCAGTCCAAGGCCAGCAGCGCTGAGGCCTCCAAGAAGGCGGCTGTCGCGGCCAAGTCGGCCGCCGCCAAGAAGAAGTAACCGCCGCGCACAGGGCGTTCCGGACCAGGTCCTCCTGGCCGGACGCCCTTTTTGCTGCCCTGAGGCAGCTTCAGCCCGGAAAAACCGCTGCCTCTGCGGAATCGGCGACATCTGCGGCTGAGGGAACCGACCGGCCCCAGACTCAGAACTCCCAGCGCAATCCGCTCGTCCACAGGAAATGGAGCCCCAAGTCCAACCGCGCCTCCTTGTCCTGCGTCCGCAATCGCATTGATTCCGCTCCCTGCAACTGGAAGCCAGCGTCGAACGACATCCGCTGCGTCAGACTGAAGGAAAGGCTGACCGAACCATAGCCACCGGGCAGCAGGTCCGTTCTACCCACACTTCCGGATCGACGGATGCCACCATACGATTCGCCGAACGAATAGTCCGTGTCCGCCACCAGCAGCGTGAACCCCGCCCCCACTCCCAGGGTGACGCGCTCGAACAACGGCAGTTCCCAGAAAGGCCCGGCCTTGAATCCATACAACGTCGAGTCGAGTTGGTTCTGCACCGAAACCACCGTGGGCATCCCCGCCGATGGCAGCAGTGGCACACCCGGTCCAGAAGTGAACGGACCGGCATAGGGCGCCCCGGGCGGAACAATCCCCCCGAGTCCGAACCCATCCACGTTCAGCACCGAGCGCGACGCATCGAATCCGGCATCGATCTTGACCGACATATAGTTGAGCCCGAAGTCCAGTCCCCAGCGTCCCTTGCCGAGCGTCCCGAGGTATCGTCCGTACAGGAATTCAAAGCCGTGGCTGAAGTCGCTTCCGGCATTCTCCCCGATCGATCCGTCACGGCTCCCTCGCAGGTAAACGTTCCCTCCGGAGACCTGGGACGGCGAGTCATAGCCCCAGTGGGTCGTCAACCCACCCGCGTTGCCGGTGTTGTCGGTGCGCACGAAGCCATCGGAATAGCTGCCCGCAAGCGAAGGTCCGCCCGGAGTCGGCGCGGATCCGTGGTTCTTGAAGTCAGCATCAATCAGGAAGCCCGCGCGGTAGCTGATGGACATGCGGTTGCGCGAAGCCTCCTGGGCCTGTGCTGCGTGGAAGGCGAGGACCAGGGCCGAAACCGTGGGAATGATTCGAGATGTCATGATTCGGAGAGGTTGGCTTTCAGTGGATGCGGATGACCCGATAGAAGCGGGCGCCCAGGGTCCCAGGCCTTGAGTCAGTCAGGGGAGGCCCATCGTCGACCCACAGCAACCGGCTGCCCGTTGCCTTGAGTTCGCCCGGCGCGGTCTGCCAGTCGACCCCGTTGGCCCCATACTGGACGGCGTAACGGCTGTCCGGGACGGAGTCGAACTCCACCACGAACGCACCGCCGGGGAGCATCTCGACCCGGCGCACGGCGAAAGCATCGCCCTGCGGCGCCGTCGGCGCCGTCACCGTCGCCTGCTCCACCGTCAATGTCACCCCGCCGGGAACCGACCGGTCCGGCACAAAGAACCCAACCCGAAGGTTGATCGATGCTCCCGGTGCGAGCGGCCCGGCGACGTCGATGAACGCCACTCCCCCTTCGGTCGTGCCCGTCGCCGGAATGAACTGGGCGCCGCCCGGCAGTCCGCTGGCGAGCACCCGGATTCCAGGAATCGCCAATGCCGTTCCATTGGAGACCCGGATCTCCTGCATGTAGAGGCCCGTCTGCCGATCCAGTACCAGATCACCCACCTTCTCGATGCGGAACCCCGTGACGGGATCGTTTTGCACATCGACGAAGAACGTGAACGCACCCGCTCGGCCGTCCCGGGAGAACAACTCCGCGATGTATTCGCCTTGGTACGGGAGCGTCAACGGAACCTCGACTCGACCGTCGCCGTCTTCATCACGGTCCGTCCCCAGAATCACGCCCTCCTTCGAGAAGACCGTCAGGAACGGCTGAAAACCCGTCGCACGCACAATGACCCGGGCAGCCTCGCCCGCCTTGCCCCGGAAGCTGAACGACTTCATCTCCGTGCCGTCGATGAGGGCATCCGACGTCCGCGTCTGGCCAGCAACAGCCCCGCCCGAGGTGTCGGATCGATCCACGTTCACGAGCCCCCGCTCGTAGATCTGGTTCACGAAAGCCACCTGGGATTCGGCGTCGCTGATGACCGCGTAGACACCCCCGCTCAACCGCACCGCCTCCTCAATGGTGGTCGGAGCGCCGTCGGCCAAGGGCACCGCCTGACGCCGCAGCGCAGGAAGATCGTCCGGCGTCGAAGCCACCGTGGCGCCGCCACCCACGGCAACCGGATTCAGAAAGCCAAAGTGGACGCGCACGCCCTTGAGCGTCGCCTGGACAATGGCCGCAATCACCGGCACCGGCCCACCATTGTTCTCGCCGTCGGTGAAGACCACGATGCTCGCTCGATCCTTCACGAACGCCCGGAAACCAGCCGCATTGATCGCGTTCAGCAGGTCGATGGCCGACTCGATTCCGCAGTCGATGCAGGTGCCGCCGCTCGAGTCGATGAGTCCGACGACGCCCGCCGCGACGTCCGGATCCGTCAGGTTGCTCAACACCTTGACCGACGAATCGAAATCAATGACCCCCGCCAGGTCCGGTGCCTTGTTCTGTGCCTTGCCCTCGGCATCGGAAATCAAACGGCGGAGGGTCTCCGCAGACGCCACCACACGCTGATTCGACGGATCGGTGGACCCATTGGAACCGGACGAGTCGATGACCATCACGACGGCCCGGTTGAAGTTCTGGAGGAGCAACGGGAGCCCGTTGGAGAAGTACGGGCCGGTCGCCGGCGCCTTGAGGTCGGAACTGCCGACGACCACCGCGATCACCGACGCCTGACCTGCCCCCTCCAGCTTCAGCCGGATGGCATCCATGTCGGCCGTGGTCAACTCGTAGCTGTTGGTGCCGGCGAGCTCTGCCGACTTGAAGACGAGCGTCTTGAGGTCCTGGAGGAAGATGAGGACCTGAAACTTGTTCAACGCCAGGTCGGCATTGACCGTCGCGTTCTGTGCCCACTCAAACCTCGGCCCCTTGTTGGTGGCCAGGTTCAGAACCGTCCCCGTATCCGGCTTGAACAGCACCGGCGACACGCCGAACTCCGCGAACGATTCCGCCGCCTTCAATGCCTTGGCCAGCGCGACCCCGTCGATGGCGTCCTTTCCCTCCTTCAGGAAGGCGTCGAGCTTCGCGTCGACCAGGAAACCCTTCTTCCAGAAGTCCGAAATGTTCGCGAATTTGCCCTGGTCGAAGAGCTTCCACATTCCGCCCAGCCCGATTGCCGATCCGTCCCGCAGGCCGGCAATCTGGCCGGTCGTCCGGCTGTTGGCCTCGTTCTGGGCGTCGAACAGGTCCCAGAACAGCGATTGGAGCGCTTCTTCGGTGTCGTCCCCAAAGGCCGACGGCGCCGCATTGTCGTCCATGACGTAGCCGATCGCCGCGTCCTCGGTGTCGTCGTACTTCCGGTCCCCCACGTTCGCCAGCCTGCCCTTGTAGTCGGATCGCTCCAGCAGGCTCGCCCCGAAATAGGTTCCGAATCCCTCGTTGAACGCCAGGGTCAGGGACTTGCCCTTGTCACCCTTCGTTCCCGCATTTCCCGCGAAATCATACTGGTTCGAACCATCATGGCTTCCGCCCACCACCCCCACCCCGAGGAGGGCATGCTCATTGGCGATCGCATGCCCAAATTCATGCGCGACCACGTCCCAGTCATGCCGATCCTTCAGCAGGATGAAGATCGTGTTCGCAGCACTGCTGAATCGCGAGGTCCCGGAGGACTCGAAGATCACCGTGAATCCCCCCGCCTTTTCCACCGCCAGTTGCTTCTTCGCCTGGACCACCATCTCGATCATTCCGTGGAACGCAATCCACGCGGATCCCAAGGACTCCCCATCCGTCGTCCGTGACGCCGCATAGGCCAGTTCATTCGTGAGGGACTTCACATACATCGGCCCCGCCGCATTCGCCGCTCCCTCCTTGAACTGCTTGAATGCGCCCACGCCCGATCCGCTCGCAAGGACCCCGCCCGCTGCATCGATCCCAGGAAAATCCGCCGAAACCTCGACCACGAACTCATAGGCGTCCCGCGGCACGGTGAACGCGAACGAACCGTTTCGGATGACCCCCTCGATCACCGGCGTGGCCACCCCGGCCGCCGCCGTGTCGGTCAACCGGATGCGGGCACCGGTCATCGCAAAGGCCGAATTCGTCCCGCCTCCGACAGGCCCCTCCCAAGTGGCGCGAAAGGTCGCCGTATCCCCTTTCTTCAGTCCCAACGAAGCCGCCGGAGCCGCGCTCCCCCGCTCCTGCCGTCGACGGTTCGTCTCCCGGGTGCGCTCGTCGACCCGCTGCCGGTACAACCGATCCCGACGCCTCTTCAACTCCGGGGTGTACTCCTTTTCCGAAACACCAATCTCGCCCGTGACCCGCTCCCATTCGCAACTCTCCAGGGAGTCCCGTCCAAGCCACACGCGCCCCTCGCTCGCCACGACAAACAAGGACCGCTTCGCCACCGCACTCCCCGTCCCGGTTTCAAACTGAAGCTCGTACTCGCCCTCTTTCCGCACGCCCACCGGAATGCTCACCTGACCATCCCGAACCACGGCCGTCGCCGCCACCGTCACGTTGGTGCCGTCCGAATCCGCAACCAACCCCCGGACCGCCCGCACCATCACCCGAACCTCGCCTGCGCCCGCCGTCGCCGCCCCACTGACCTTGACCACCACGTCCACCGACTCCCGCAACCCAGTCCCTTGCCGTACCCAGCCCAACTCCAGGCTGGGCCCACGAATGGGTTTTGCCGCAAGTAGCCCAAGCGGGAGTAGCGCCAGGAACGCGATAACCCACATGCACCTGGCCATGGGGAGGACCACCTTTTGGTTCATGCTCTTCCCCTACCCCGATGACCCAAGGGGGGACAATGCGTTTCCCCATGGGGTCAACACCGAACACGATGCCGGCCGCGCGTCCGGAACCAACTCCCGAACGGGTTTCCGTCAGGCCCCCATCCGCCCGACCATTCCCCAGCGTCGCCAGGATTCGTCGGTGCTTTTTGCCCCCCTTACTTGCCCGTCCATCCGAGCGTATCCGAAAGCAGTTTCAGGTTGAGGACGATGATGACCGCCGTCACCAACCAAGCCACCACCCGCACCCACACCGGACTCACGAACTCGCCCATCTTCTTCCGGTCCGACGTGAACATCACCAGCGGCACCACGGCAAACGGCAGTTGCAGGCTCAGGATCACCTGCGACAACACCAGCAACTTCGCCGTCCCGGACTCGCCATAGAGCGACGCCACGATCGCAGCCGGGATGATCGCGATGGACCGCGTGATCAACCGACGCAGCCAAGGCCGCAACCGAAGGTTCAGGAACCCCTCCATCACGATCTGTCCCGCCAGCGTTCCCGTCAGCGTCGAGTTCTGCCCACTCGCCAGCAACGCCACCGCGAACAACGTGCTCGCCAGCGTCACCCCCAGCAGCGGCGACAGCAACTCATGCGCCTTCTGGATCTCGTCCACCACCATCCCGCCCCGGTGGAATGCCGCCGCCGCCACGATCAGGATCCCCGCATTGATGAACAGCGCCGTCATCAACGCCACCGTGGAATCCATGGTCGCAAACCGGATCGCCTCCCGCTTCCCCGGACTCGTCTGCTCGTACTTCCGCGTCTGCACCAGACTCGAATGGAGGTACAGGTTGTGCGGCATCACCGTCGCTCCCAGGATACCAATCGCGATGTAGAGCATCTCCGGATTTTTCAGGATCTGCGGCGATGGAATCAGTCCCGCAAGTAGGTCCGGGATCACGGGCTTCGCAAAAAAGATCTGCGCCACGAAACACCCACCGATCAGTAGGATCAGGATCACCACCACGCCCTCGAGCCACCGGAAATTCCGTCGCGTCAGATAGATTACCAGGAACACGTCGAGCGACGTCAGCACCACGCCCCACACCAGCGGGATCTTGAACAGGAGGTTCAACGCAATCGCCGATCCAATCACTTCCGCCAGGTCACACGCGCAGATCGCCGCCTCGCACAGGACCCACAGCACGAGGTTCACCGGCCGCGAATAGTGGTCGCGGCACGCCTGCGCCAGGTCGCGGCCCGTCGCGATCCCCAACCTCGCACACAAGGACTGCAGCAGGATCGCCATCAGGTTCGACAGCAGGATCACCGACAGCAGCGTGTATCCAAACTTGGACCCACCCGCGAGGTCGGTCGCCCAGTTGCCCGGATCCATGTAGCCCACCGCCACCAGGTACCCCGGCCCCGAGAACGCCAGCAACTTCCGCCAGAAGCCGAGCTTTGACGGGATCGGCACCGTCCCATGCGATTCAGGCAGGCTGCGCTCGGGACTCTCCCGACGCCACCCACCCAACGCCCCGGTCCCGGCCGGTTCCGATTCAGGTTTGTCACTCATGTTTCAGAAATTCATCCCCACCGTCAGGAAGACGGTCCGCGGAAACCGCCGCGACACCGGAGCCATGGATCGGGATCGGACAGCACAGGCTCGAAACTGCGGGTACCCCTGTGTGGCGTCAAAGAATATGTTTTATCCTAGATACAATTTCCCAATGCTCAATTTTAGTTCCCAAGTCAAAACCCACCCTCCAACACCCTCGACGCCCAACCCGCTCCACCCCATGATCCCCTCGTGCCACGGACCTCCCGCATTGCACGCGATACCCGCTCCGAATCCACCGAGGATCACCTCGAACGGATCCAGGAACTCGTCGAACGCGTCGGCTACGCCCGGGTCTCCGACCTCGCCGAAGCCCTCGGTCTCAGCCGATCCACCGTTTCCAATATGGTCCGGCGGCTCGCACGTCGCGGCTTCGTGAACTACCAGCGTTACCGCGGATTCACGCTCACCGAACAGGGACGTGAGGTCGCCGCCCACATCAAGGACCGCCACCGCACCCTCACCGAACTGCTCACCCTCATGGGCCTCGAACCCGAGACCATCGAGGACGAAGTGGAGGACATCGAACACCACCTCCGTCCCCAGACGCTCACCGCCTTCTCCGCTCTCGCCGACTTCTGGCGCACCCACCCCGAGCGGCTGGAAGAATTCCGGAAGTACCAACGCCGCCGCCGCAGTTGACGCCCGGCGGGGCGAGACTCCGCCGACCCGTTTTGTGCCCCCACCCAGGAAATGAGAATTGTGCTGACCACCCACCTGTTCCTTCCGGGTCACACGGGCGGAACCGAGGTCCTCAGCCTGGCCACAGCTCAGGAATTGATCCGCCGTGGGCACGACGTCGTGGTTTGCACCGGTGATCCAGCGGGCCCGGCCAACCCGGATGAACAAGGGTTCGATTCCTATGAACACAGCGGCGTCCGGGTCCATCGCTACCGCCGCGGATCGCGTGCTCCGGAAGCCGAGTACAACGACCCGGCATTCGGGCGCTGGTTCCGAAAGTTCCTGGAGGACCAGGTTCCGGATCTCGTGCATTTCTTCCATCTGGGAAACCTGTCTGCGGCCGCCATCGATGCGTGCCGGGATCTCGATGTTCCAATGGTGATGACCTGCACCGACTACTGGTTGATCTGCCCTTACTGTCAGTTGCGCCTGCCGGACAATTCCCAGTGCCTCGGTCCAGACCCGGATCATGTCAACTGCCTGCGGCATGCGGTCGCGGAAAGCCAACCCGCCTGGGTCCGCCACGCCTTCCAAAGACTGCCTCGTCGGGCGATCACCTTCCTTTCCGGATGCGCCCGTCGTGACGCCTTCACACACGCCCCCTTTGCACCGCTGGTGAAGGCTCTCACCCAACGATCCGGCTTCCTGCGCGAACGCATGGAACATCTGGATCGGGTCGTCGTCCCCAGTCGCCTGATGCACGAACGACTGGCCGCGAACGGGGTGCCCACCGACAAGCTGCGTTACCAAACCTACGGAATCGCCGTCGCGCCCCGTCTGGAACGGGTTGCGGCCCCATCCGACCGGCTGCGCATCGGCTTCATCGGCGCCCTCGGTGAACACAAGGGCGCCCATGTGCTGGTCCGCGCCGTCCGAAGCCTGCCCGACTCGACGCCTCTGGAGGTTCGAATCTATGGGCGGGCAGATTTCGACCCCGCTTACTACAGCCGCCTTGCCGAACTCGCGGGCAACGACCCCCGGATCCAATTCTGCGGGACGTTTCCCAACGGGCAGATCGGCCGGATCCTCTCGGAACTGGACGCGTTGGTGGTGCCCTCGTTGTGGTCCGAGAATACCCCACTGGTCCTGTATTCCGCCCAGGCCGCCGGTTGCCCCGTGCTCGCCACCCACCTGGGTGGCCTGTCCGAAGTCATCGAACACGGGGTCAACGGCCTGCTCTTTCCGTCGGGAGACGCCCGCGCACTGGCGCAGGCCATCGTCCGTATCGCCGACGATCGCAACCTGCTCGAACAACTCCGGGCCAACTCGCGACCGCCCAAGAACGACGCGCAGTATGTGGATGAGTTGCTGGCGATGTATGCGGAGGTTTTGAAGGAGAAAGGACGTTCCACATGAAGTGCCTGCTTTTGGGCGGGGCGGGTTTTCTGGGGTCCCACCTGACCGACAGCCTGCTGCTGGCCGGACATTCGGTCCGCATCTTCGATCGCCCCCACCGCCACCGGTATCGCGCTTTCGCCGCCGGCGAACCCGCCGAATGGATGGAAGGAGATTTCCTCGATCGGGAGCAGATCGATCTCGCCCTGGCGGGTTGCGATGCCGTGGTTCACCTCGCCTCGACGACGCTGCCCCGCACCTCGAATGCGAACCCGGTCTATGACGTGCAGACGAACCTTGTCGGGACACTGCAACTCCTCGAGTTGGTCCGACGCCGGAAGATCGGGCGATTCGTTTTCGTTTCCTCCGGAGGCACCGTCTATGGCCCCCCGCAGCACACTCCCATACCGGAGTCCCACCCCAACCATCCGATCTGCTCGTACGGGATCGTGAAGCTGGCCATCGAGAAGTACCTTCACCTGGAGCATCACCTGCATGGCTTGGACTACTGCATCCTGCGCCTTGCCAATCCTTACGGGGAACGCCAGCCCGTCGCCGCCGAGCAAGGGGTCATTTCCGTATTCCTCAACAACGCCCTGCGAGGCGAAGAGATCCGGATCTGGGGCGACGGCACGGTGGTGCGCGACTACTTCCACGTCGCGGACGCCGCTGCGGCCCTGACCCGCGCCGTGAACTACCGCGGCCACCATCGACTGTTCAACATCGGCAGCGGAAACGGCCACAGTGTGAATGAAATCGTGGACGCCATCGAACTCCAGGTCGGTCGGTCGGTACAGCGCGTGTTCCTGCCGGGACGAGCCTTTGATGTCCCGACGAACGTGCTGGATATTTCGCGGGCGAAGGAACACCTCGGATGGACACCAGAAATCCCGCTCGCGCAAGGCCTGTCCCGGATGACGCGTTGGCTCCAGGACCGCCCGGGTTCCACCGATGCCAGCCCTCACCCACCCCAGCCATGCTTGCCCGGCTGATCCACGGCCCGCTCCAGATGAGGTTCTACCTCTGGCTGCGAGGTTTGTTCACCGGCCAACCGGAAACGTTCTCGCCTCATGGCATTCCAGTCTGGGTTCCCACCCACATCCATCCAGGGCTCAGGTGCGGTCTCAGCCGCAACTGGGGCTATGAGGAGCCCGAGGTGCGCCTGGTTCGCAAACACATCCCGCCCGGAACGAATGTCCTCGAACTGGGGGGATCCCTGGGGATCGTCTCAGCCAGCATCCGCAACAGGATCGGCCCAACAGCACGGCATGTGATCGTCGAAGCCTGCCAGTCCCTGATCCCAATCTGCCGCGCCAATGCCTCGATCGGGGCAGCTCCAGGAAGTGTGGAGATCGTCGAAGCGGCCGTCGCCTACTCCCATTCACCTACGGTCCAGTTCCAACCCGGCGTCAGCGCGCTGCAAGGTCAGCTTTCCACCAACCCGCAGGAAGGCGTCGCAACCCCGGCCGTCACCCTTTCGCAACTGGCAAAGCGGATGCCGGCAGGTGCGTTCGCGATGGTTTGCGATATCGAGGGAGCCGAGAAAGAACTCATCCTGAACGAGCAGGAAGTCTTCTCCCGGGTGGAAATCCTCATCCTCGAACTCCATCCGCATCTGTTCCCCGAAGGCGCAGCAGATACCTCAAGACTGGTGGAGGAGCTCGAACGTCGTGGACTCCAACTCCACGAATCCGATTCCAACGTCTACTGCTTCAAGCAAGTTGGGATCAGTCTCCGCACCGAAGCCACCGGAGCCTGAACTGCACCCGGCGGCGAAGGACCTCCACCCGGCAACCCAGATGGGCTCGGCGCATCGCGGCCGCCATTTGCATGGCGACCTTTCGGGCCGTTGCTTCTCCCGAACCCTCGGCAATCGGCGGTTGTCCCGATACGCGACCAAGCCATTCGAGCGGAGCACTCCGGAACTCGAACAAATCCGACTCGTTGCGGATGCAGGCCCCCGCATCAGAAGCGGCCAGATCCTCACTCAAGTCCAAGCCATGGCTATCGAGCATCCTCCGATCCTGCTCCAGGATCAGGCCGGCCAACGGTTCAACAACGCTCGAATGGAAGCGGAACGGTTCTCCCTGGAGACCTTGCAACCGCAGTTCCAGAAGCTCATTGGCCGCCACGCTGGGAGGCGACAAGGCACGCGCAAATTGATTGTAGGCGTAAAACATCCGGACCGCATCGAGCGAGAGTGACTCATTGACCCGACGGACGGCCTTCGGATCAAACCGGATTCCCAGTGTGTCGCAGAAATCCACAACCGCGCAGCCGCTGGCCAGGTCCTTCTTCCGGAAGGTCCGAACGGTCAGGCTTCCCGGCCCAAAGATCCGCTCGAAGGTCATCAGCCTGTCGGCCCAATGGATCTTCGCCAGGAACTCCTTCCTGTGGATGACGTCCTCGAAGCGTAGCCGCATGAAATCGAGTTTGGTGACCTGCTGGAACGCACTCTCGATCCAACTCTTCGCGGGACGCACGTAGGCAATGACTCGCGGACTGAAACCCTCGTCTGCGAGCAATTGACCCAATCGCTCCAGGAGCGGGTCTGGAGCCACCCAACACCGCTCTGCGGAGATGATCGGGGTCACTTGCGACGCCCGGCATTGCCGCAGCACCCTACGCAGTCTCGCCTCAAGCCGTTGGCCCCGCCGCCGGACCTCCTCCGCGCTCCACTTCCGCATTCGATGATACCAGTACTGCTCGGGATTCGGATGGAACACGGCGTCCAAAAAGGCACCCGCGTTCAGGTGACCCAGGTTGACGTAGCGGAACCGGGGATCGTCGAGCCCATAGAACAGCGACTCCTGGATGGACGATGTTCCGGTCTTCGCAGCGCCAACATGGAGGATGCAGGTGGACATGGATCCGGGTAGGAGAACGAAACAACGGACTTCAACCCAACCCGAGGCTCCATGCTGTAGGACACGAATGCAACGGCGCGAAGCGTCCCGGCCCACTTCAACCCGAACCTGAAAAGTGGTGGACACCGGGGGTGCGACACCGAAGTGTCGCTCTTCAGTCGCCGCCGTACGCGATGCGGAAACCATGGCGTGGCGGCGCCCGCCGCCCGCCAATGATCCGTACTGAGCCGCCCCGGTCGACAAGCCCCTCCCACCTTGGACTCGTGCATCCTCCATGTTGGCATGCCAAAGACCGGGACGACTTCGATCCAGGAGTCGCTCCGGTTCGGGCTGGATGACCCGGCTTTCCGGTACATCACCCTGGGAGGAATCAATGCGGTCTACTTTCTGGACCTCCTGTTCAGCGAGCGCCCCGAGGAGTTCTGGGTACACCGGTTGAAGGGAACCTCCGCATCCCGCATTCAGTCGATGCGTCGGGATCATGAGTCGAGATTCCGGAGGGTGCTCTGCCGGGCGAGGCAACGTTCCCAGACTCCCATCCTCTCAGCCGAGCGATGCTGGGAAATGCCGGCTTCCAACCTCGAACGATTGCGGGACTTCCTGCGCGAAGCGGGTTTCCAAGCCACGGTGATCGCCTACCTCCGACCCATCAAATCCTTCGCAGAGAGCTGCTATCAACAGCGAGTCAAGTGGGAGGACCTGTCACTCGAAGCCATGCTTCAAGGCGGTTGGGCGGACACCCGCGTGATCACCTCCGCGGCACGAAAGCTCGCAGAACTGGAGCGGATCTTCGGGCGGGAAAACCTGACGGTGCGGGCCTTCATGAGGTCGTCCCTCGCGGATGGCTGCGCCGTCCGGGACTTCTGCAGAACCCTCGGCATCCGCTTCAACCCGGACTCAGTCATCCGCTCGAATGAATCACTCAGCCTTGATGCAGTCCGGTTCCTGACCGCGTACAACCGCTTCATTCCGGGCGCAAACCGGACACGGCTCGGAGATCGGTTCGTCCTGATCAAGGCCCTCGAAGCTCTGGACGGAGATCCAGTTCGGTTCCATTCCAATCTCCTCGCCCCGCTGGCCGAGGAAATCGATCGGGTGGTGGCGACCCTCAACGCCCGATACGGGATCGATCTCACCGAGGACTTGACGGCCGCCGATGGCAGCCCATGCCTCCGCGAGGAGGCGGACCTTTTCCGATTCAATCAGACGAGTCTCAACTGGCTTGCCGAGCGCTCAGGTTCGCCCCGGATCCAGGCGGGCAACGGAGAGGCTGTGGCACGCGCGGTCGCGAGTCAGGTGGATCGGATCCGCCGACGGCCCGTCCTGAGGATCCGCTGGGCCGTGCTCTCCGAGCGGCTTCGCTCGAAACTGCATTGGCTTCGCCATGGCGACTGAGATCCCGGCTCCACGCGTGACTTCCCCCCCACGAAGTGATCCATCGGCCATGCGAATCCTGCAGGTCATCCACCAGTTCCCGCCGTTTTCATCTCAGGGTTCCGAGATGCACTGCCTGCAACTCAGCCGCGCCCTCCAGCAGATGGGCCACGAGGTGGGCGTGTTCCATGTCTCGAATACCACCCCCCGTTTTCCCAGCCGACTCGAGCGCCGCAACGAAGACGGTCTCCGGACCTTTCACTGCATCGACGGAGGCGAATACAGTCGGATTGCCGACTGGCCCAATCCATTCCTCCACGATTCGTTCCGATCGGCACTCGCCGAATTCCAGCCCGGGGTCGTTCATTTCCACAACTACCTCAGCCTCGGCGATGACCTGGTCGGCACCGCGCGCTCCAGCGGAGCGACGATCGTTTACACCCTGCACGATTTCGGGCTCATCTGCCCCTCCACACACCTGCTTCGGTCTGACGGACGCCTTTGCGGGAAATGCAGTCCCTCCTTCTTTCAGGACTGTTGTCCCCTGCCCATCCGGACTTCGGGCGGCCGCCCACCCTGGGTCCGGGGGAAACTTCCGTCGTTGGCGCGCTGGCGACAGTTCGCAGCCAATCAGCGTCGTCCCCTTCCCAGACTCCTCCTCTCCGGAGCCGTCTCACTGGCCGAGGGAATCCTCGGACATCCGGAGTCGACTTCGGTCGATTCGAAGAAGCACTTCTACCTTGAGGCCACCCAACGCCTCGCCCGAAACGTACACCGGTTCATCGCACCCAGCGCATTCTTGCGCGGGCGATTCATCGAGTGCGGCTTTCCCGCGTCGCGGATCGTCCACCATCGATACGGTCTGGCATCCTTTCCCCGCCCGCCACATCGCCCCTCGCCCGATGGCAAGCTGCGCTTCGGTTATATCGGCGCGTTCCATCAACAGAAGGGCATCCAGGTGCTGCTGGAAGCCTTCCATCGACTTTCAGGTCAGGCAAACCTCCACATCCACGGTTCCTCGTTCGGCAGCCCGATCTCGGAGGCGCACTTCCGCCGCATCACTGCAGACCCCGCGGGCGGCTTCGTCGTCCATGGCCGATACGACAACTCCGATCTGGGTGGTATCCTGGGCGGGCTCGATGCCGTGGTCGTCCCGAGTATCTGGTTCGAAAACTCTCCCCTCACCATCCAGGAGGCACAGATCGCCGGTGTTCCGGTCATCACGTCCAACGAAGGTGGGATGGCTGAACTCGTCCGGGATGGAGTCGACGGCCTGCACTTCCGCCTGGGCGACCCGGACGACCTGTACCGGGTGCTTGCCTCCGTTGTGGCCCACCCGGAACTCCTCCAATCCATGCGCAGAAACGCGCCCTCGGTTCCGACGATCGAGGACCAGGCTGCCAGCCTCTGCGAGCACTATCGGTCGGCAGGTTCGTTGGCCTTGGCCTGAATCAATCGCCTCCGGAAACTCGAAGCCCAGACCAGTTGCCCAAACACACAGCAGGGCAGCAGCAACAAATACCGGGCCAGATAGCCTCGCGGTGCCGCCAGCAGTCGCATCGCAATCCTCGGCAAGATCACCAGAGGGATGCCGAAAGCCAAAACGGGCATCTTGCGAAGGATCGATATCGCCAACCCGCCCAACCGACTCTGGTCCACGGCGGCGGCATCCCCCATCGCACGGCAATACCGAGTGAACTCCGACCAACCCTCGCGATTGTGATGATGGACGGTCAAAGTGGGATCGTACCGCACGGCCAACCCCTGCTGGCGGATCGCTTCACTGAACAACAGATCCTCCCCGAGCGTTTGGTCGGGAAAGCCGATCTCGCGAGCCACCTGCGGATGCCAGGCGCTGTTGGCCCCGATCAGGAAGTTGTCGGTACGGACGGCCCCGCTGGACGGGAAATGGTTCAGGAACTCCAGATAGTAGACACACCATCCGCTCCGGTTGCCGGGATTGGCCACCGCCATGGAACCTCCGGCCGCCCCGGTTCCTGGCTGCTGCAACAATCCAACCAGACGGTCGATCCAGTCCTCGGGCACCAGGCAGTCCTGATCCACGCAAAGCAACCACGTTCCCCGAGCCCGACGGAAACCTTCGTTGCGGGCTCCACCTGCGGAAAGTCGGATGGGCGATGCGAAGACGGTCACCTGCGGGAATGACTGGCGGACCAATTCCACGGTGCCGTCGCCGGAACTTTCGATCACGAGGATCTCGGTTCGCCACCGGTCCGAAGCCTTGAGGATCGCCTTCAGGCAACCGGCGATCGTTGCTCGCCCCTTGTAAGCCGGCACGATCACGGTGACCTCGGGCCGAGGAGGGCCCTGCTCCGGGGCAGCTTCGAAATCCTTCTCGCCCGTCGCGGAACCCGAACGGGGTGAAACCGTCTCCCAACCCCGCTCCGGGTTACCAACATCAGGCTGGCCGGAAGGCGCACCCGCGCTCGGGGGCAGGGGCCTCGCCGGATCGCATGCAGGGTACATAGGTCGCCTCGCCGGGATCCCTATTGCTTCACCGCGTGCCCGCTCGCCAGCAGGTGCACCAACCGGGACCCCACCACCGCCGCCACCACCAGCAGGAGCACACCGCTCGCTTGCGAAAAACGCCGGAGCGTCGTGTTGGAGAACTTACCGTGACCCCGGGTCACACCCCAACCCACCACCGCGAACCAACCAAACCCTCCTGCCGCCACCCCCGCGATGAAAGGCCACTTCGAGGACCATCGGTTTTCAATCCATTCCCGCGACAGGAGCGTCGCAGCCACCGTGATCCACAAGAGCAGCACACCGGGATTTCCCAGGACGCGGAAAAATCCAGTCCAGAACGCCGTGTGCGGATGGAACGTCACCTCGACGAAATTCTCCATGCGCTGCTCGCCCGGGAGCGGCCCACCCCGGAGATATTTCACACCCAGCCAGAGCATCAGCAGGAAGCTGACGAGTTCGATCGTGGCGTGGACCCACCTGGATTCGAAGAACCCGGCGAAGCCCGCAAACGCGCACGCACAGTAAAGCGCCTCCATCACCACCGCACCCGCACCGAGGAACAGGCACCACCGCAACCCGCACCGCGGTCCTTCGGCGATGAGCGTCGCGTTGACCGGCCCGCCAGGAACGCTGCTGACAAACCCAGCCACGAAGCCGAGGACGGCGGCGATCAGGGGGTCGACAGTCATGCGGCGTGGGCTCAGGACTGGCGCTTCACGTTTCCACCCGCCCCAGACTCCGGAGTCGAGTCCTCCTCGTCGTCATCCGCCTCGACGCGTTGCTGCATGCGACGGGAGATGAACGGCCGGATGAATCCGTAGAGCAGATAAGCCGTGAACACGGCCGGCGCGAGATAGGGAAGCAGCCGCTTCCAGAGCATCACGAACAGGGCCACCGCGAGGACAATCACCACCATCTTCGTGAACGGCCGCTGGGTCCTCCAGTGGATCTTCTTGAAGGTCGGGTACTTCACCTCGCTGACCATCATCGCCGCCAGGAAGACCAGGATCGCCGGCAGCGCGAAACGCCAGTTGCCCTTCGGGAAGTCCTTCTCGTCCCAGTGCACGAGCAACAGCGTCAGGGACGCCACCAATCCCGCCGCCGCCGGGATGGGAAACCCAAGGAAATGCCGACCACCGCCCGTGCCCGCCATCGCGGCCAGACAGTTGAATCGCGCCAACCGGAAGGCCCCGCAGATCACATACGTCGTCGCGATGAACCAACCAATCTCCGGATGATCCTTGAAGACGTCCCGCAGCACGATTCGATGCACCAGGAACGCCGGGGCCACGCCGAACGACACGATGTCCGCCAGGGAATCAAACTCTCGGCCGAACGGACTTTCGTACCCACCCATCCGCGCCACGCGCCCGTCCAGAAGGTCAAAGATGCACGCCAGCAGGATCAGGAACAGCGCCAGCTTGATGTCGTGGTAGCTGCCCGCCGCGATGTCCGCCTCGACGATCTTGGTCAGGGCCAGGAATCCGCAGAACAGATTGCCCGCCGTGAATAGGTTCGGAAGGAGATAGATCGGGATCTTCTCGGATGCCTCTTCCGCTTCCGATGCCCCCGCATCGGCCCTCTGAGACGGTTTGCTCATGCTTGCCAGCGTGCCACGATCGTTTCGCCACCCACCACCTTCTGCCCCATCTGGACCTCCACCTTCGCCGACAGCGGCAGGTAGATGTCCACACGCGATCCAAACTGGATCAGGCTCACCCGTTCCCCCTTCTGGATGTCCTCACCCACTTTCAGCCACGGGATGATCCTCCGTGCAATCAACCCCGCCAGCAAACGCATTCCCACGCGTCCCTGGACCGGCTCGGTCGCGTCAAACCCGATCAGGACGTTCTCATTCTCGGTGGCGGACTCCGCCTTGAGGGCGTTCAGGAATTTGCCGGGGTTGTGCTTCACCAGCATCACCCGCCCAGCCACGGGCGCCTGCTGCACATGCACGTTGAAAACCGAGAGGAAGATCGAAACCCGGCGGCACCGGCCACCCATGACCTCCCGCTCCTCGATCTCGTCGATGATGTCGACCTTTCCGTGGGCCGGGGCAACCACCAGGCCCGTTCCGTTCGGCACCTGCGCCGTCGGATCCCGGAAGAAATAGAGGGTGAATGCCGCGAACCCTACGAACGGCCCCAGCACCGCACCCAGAGTCCAGCCCACCGGCACTCCCACCAGTCGGAGCCCGACTGCCAGAACCCCGAGGATCACGACCGCCCATGTCAGCAGCTGGACCGCCGACTTCATTGCCTTCCCGCCATGCTTCATTTGCCTGCACCCTAGGCACCCCTTCGTCCCGCGGGAAGCCGGATTCCGGAAACTCCCCTTCCGCCAGCACATCCTGACACTGCCCCCGAAACGGGTGGAGCGAGACTCCGTCGAACCGTGCAGGAGTTCGAAGTTTTCAGTTTCAAGGTTGAAGCAGGCAAGGGGCACATCGTTGGAGCATCAGCCCAATCGAGGGGGCTTTGAAGGGCTTGAATCTTGAAACTGGAAGCTCCTTCCCAACATCCCCGGTTGCCCTTCGATTGAACACGTGCGACTAGAAGCAGGTCATTCTGCCGCTCATGCCGGATCCCATCGTCTCCGCATTCGACGCCACGCCCCGGACACGCCTCGTGTTCGGGCCCGGCACTCTTGCCCGGCTCGGCGCCCTCGCCCAGGAACTCGGATCCACCCGCGCCTTGATCGTCACCGACCTGGGCATCGTCCACGCCGGTCATGCCCAGCGCGCGGTCCAGTCGCTCGCCGAGGCGGGCATCGGCGTCGCGGTCTATGACGCCGTCCGCGAAAACCCAACGACGGCGGACGTCGACCGTTGCCTCGCCGTCGCCCGTGAATCCGGAGCCGACCTCCTGATCGGCCTCGGGGGCGGCAGCTCGATGGATACCGCCAAGGGCACCAATTTCCTCCTCACCAACGGCGGCGCAATGCGGGACTACTGGGGCGTCGGCAAGGCGACCCGCCCGATGCTTCCGTTGATCGCCATTCCCACGACGGCGGGAACCGGATCCGAATGCCAGTCCGCCGCGCTCATCGCGGACGAGGTGACCCACCAGAAGATGGCCTGCCTCGATCCCAAGGCGGCCGCGAAGATCGCGCTCCTCGACCCGGAACTCACCCTCTCCAAACCGCCCCGCGTCACGGCCGTCACCGGCGTCGACGCCATCGCCCACGCCCTGGAGACCGCGGTCACCCGCAAGCGCACGTCCTTGTCCGTGATGTACGCCGAGGAAGCCTTCCGCCTGTTGGTCGGAGCCCTGCCCCGCGTCCTCGCAACGCCCTCGGATCTCGGATCCCGCTCGCAAATGATGCTGGGGGCCGCCCACGCCGGAACGGCCATCGAACTGTCCATGCTCGGTGCCGTCCATGCCGCAGCCAACCCGTTGACCGCCCACTTCAACATCGTCCACGGCGCCGCCGTCGGCCTGATGATTCCCGCCGTCATCCGATTCAACGCGGCTCAACCGGAATCAGCGGATGCCTACGCGAGGCTCGCCGTGGGAGCCGGAATCGCCGGAACCCACCTGAACGCCCGGGCGGCCGTCGAAGCACTGATCGAGGCGGTCACTCAGGTCCTCCGCACGGCGGGCATCCCGGCCACCCTTCAGGAAGCC
>CAIMMI010000181.1 GCA_903842505.1 uncultured Verrucomicrobiota bacterium
ATTTGTGAGACACTACACTACCGAGCCATTGACTGGAACCGCCAGAAACGGATCTACGACCTGACCCTTGTGGGGCTGATTCTCGTCGGCCTTGCCGTGTTCGTGGGCGTGTCCCTCTGGCGTTCGCCCTACGCCACGGCGGAGACGCTCATCCTCCGTGGGTGTGCGGTGTCCGCGTTCCTGCTGTTGCACGTCATCCTGTGCATCGGTCCGCTGGCGCGGTTGGACGCCCGGTTCCTGCCACTGCTGTACAACCGACGGCACCTCGGCGTGACGATGTTCCTGCTCGCGCTGGTGCATGGCGTGTTTTCAGTGGTCCAGTTCCACGCCCTCGGGGACGAGAATCCGCTGGTCAGCGTGTTCACCGCCTATCGAACGGATTTCCGGGTCCTCGCCGATGGACGCGTCAATTTCGCCCACTTTCCGTTTGAGCCATTCGGGGTGGGAGCCTTGGTGATCCTGTTCGTGATGGCTGCGACCAGTCACGATTTCTGGCTGCGCAACCTGGGGGTGGCGTTCTGGAAGGGGATGCACCTGGGTGTTTACGCGGCTTACGGTCTCCTGGTTGCCCATGTGGCTTTGGGAGTTTTGCAGTCGGAACCCAGCGCGGTTTATCCGGGGTTGCTCGGACTGGGGTTCGTGGTCGTGGCCGGACTGCACCTTGCTGCAGCACGCAAGGAAGCCCGGATCGACAAGGGCGAGGCGCAGGCTGAAGAGGATGGCTTCACCAACGCGTGCGGGGCGGCGGAAGTCATCGAAGGCCGGGGAAAGGCGGTCGTTGTCGGAGGGCATCGCGTCGCGTTGTTCCGGCATCAGGGACGGCTGTTCGCCACGTCCAATGTTTGTCGGCATCAGGGCGGTCCCCTGGGCGAAGGACGCATCATCGACGGATGCATCACGTGCCCGTGGCACGGCTGGAACTATCAACCCGAGGACGGGTGCAGCCCGCCGCCGTTCGAGGAGAGGATCGCAACCTACGAAACCCGGGTCATCGGGGATCGGGTGTGGGTGAAGGGAATTTCAAATCCGCTGGGAACGCGCTGTGCCGGCGCTGCCATAACCACTGCCTGAGATCAACGACGACTTCTATATCGGTTACCGCGACCCGAGTCCTGCCGCGGTCTCGCGACACACGCGCCGGTGGGTGATGATCCTGGCTATTCTGACGGTGGGCCTGACGGTACTGATTGCCTCCTGCCAGATACCGGCCGAGCCCGGCACCTTCGAGTTTGGTGTGCAGCGGACGTTCGAAGGTGTGCTCCACGAGACTCCACTGCCGATGCTGCGCACGGTGTCGTCGGCGGGAGCCGTGACCAATCACCTGCTGGTTGGCGCGGGGAAATATGGCCTGCCTGCATTCGCGCGCGGTCACGACGGGGAACGGGTTCGGTTCGGGGGTTCGCTGATCCAGCGGGGCGCGGCGACGATGATCGAACTCAACGACGAACGATCCTTCCAGGTGCTGGCGCCGTCGCAGGAAGAACGTCGTCCCGCGAAGGAGGTTCTTGGCCGCGTCATCCTCCGAGGGGAACTGGTGGACACAAAATGCTACTTCGGCGTGATGCGGCCGGCGACCGGCAAGGTCCATCGAGCCTGTGCGGTTCGGTGTCTCAGCGGCGGGGTGCCCCCAGGGTTGCTGGTCCGCGATGGCCAGGACGGTGCCACGGTGGTGATGCTGACGGGACCGGGAGGCCGGCCCTTGGTGTTCGATGTCCAGTGGGCCGCGCGACAGTTGGAGGCGACTGGCGCGCTGTTCTCCGACGAAGGCACGCTGCGCCTCGAAGTGGACACGCTCGCGCTACTGGACGGAGGACGGTGATCGAAGGGGGCCTGCTTGGGCTACGTGGGGAGGGCGGGGGAGCAAGGGCCGAGGCCGAGGGATTCGCGGCGGCCGGACCAGGGGGCTTCGGTGGAGACGTCGACGACGTCGGGGCCGGGCGCGTTGGCGGGGGCGAGGATGGCGAGGAAGACGACGGGTTCGCGGTACGGATTGTAGGTTCCATGGACCTCGCCCTTGGGGATGAGGACCATTTCGCCGGGCTTGAGGACCTTGTACTCATTGCCACACCACTGTTCGGCCTGGCCGGAGATGACGTAGATGATCTCCTCGCGGGTGGGGTGGTGATGGAACGGGTGGCAACGGCCCGGTTCCATGGTGGCGCGGACGAGGAGCAGGTCCTGGCAGGGGACCACGTCGGGCCGCGACAGCCAGGCGTTGAGGGTGAAGGCCGTCTGTTCCGTGATGGAATCGGTGACGGTGACGAAGCGCCTGGCAGCCGGGTTGGACATGGTTGGGGAGATCAGCGGATGGACCGCCAGGGTTCCTCCTGGCTGACGTCGACCATGAAGGGACCCGTGGCGGCAGCGGGGGAAAGGATGGCGAGGATGACGGCGTCGTGGGCCGTTGGGTTGAACGTGGCGTGGACGATGCCCTTGGGGATGTGTGCGACCTCGCCGGGGCCGAGAAGCCGCTTCTCCTTCTCGACCCATTGCTCCACCTGGCCTTCGAGGACGTAGATCACCTCTTCGAGTTCCGGGTGGGTATGAAAGTTGTGCCCTTCACCAGCCGGGAGCACGGCCCGGCAGATCTGGAGGTCCTTGGCCTCGCAGACCTCGGGCCGGCACACCCAGTAGTTGGTCCGGCCCTTGTAATCTTCCTTGAGGGCCTCGGCAGTGGTGATGAAGCGGGTGGCGGGCATGGCGGCTCAGCGTTTGGTAGTCTTACCGATCTTGGTGGCCTTGGCGGCCTTCGGAAGCGTGAGGCTCTTGAACTCCTTGGTCAGATTCGTGAGCGAGGCTTCGACGCCCATCCGTTCGAGCGAGGAGGCGCCAACGAAGCCGACGCAGTCGGTGGACTTCATGATCCGCTCGGCATCGGCGGGCGTGTTGATCGGGCCGCCGTGGGCGAGGAAAATGACGTCCTTCCGGACGCGGTTGACGGCGTCGATGATCTCCTGGGTGCGCTGGATGGCGAAGTCCCAGGTGACGACGGCATTCGTGACGCCGATCGAGCCGCCGACGGTGGTGCCGACGTGGGCGATGATGGAATCGGCACCGGCCTTGGCCATCTCGACGGCTTCCTCGGCGCTGCCGACGTAGACGACGGAGAACAGGTCCATGCGGCGGGCGAGCGCGACCATTTCGTACTCCTTCTTCACACTCATGCCGGTCTCCTCGAGGACGCCGCGGAAGTGGCCGTCGACGATCGTGTGGGTGGGGAAGTTGTTCACGCCGGAGAAGCCCATCTCCTTGACCTTGCCGAGCCAGTGCCACATGCGGCGGCGGGGATCGGTGGCGTGGACGCCGCAGATCACCGGGACTTCCTCGACGACGGGGAGCACCTCGTACTCGCCGATCTCCATGGCGATGGCGTTGGCGTCGCCGTAGGCCATCATGCCGCAGGTGGAGCCGTGGCCCATCATGCGGAAGCGGCCGGAATTGTAGATGATGATGAGGTCGGCGCCGCCCTTCTCGATGAACTTGGCGCTGATGCCGGTGCCGGCTCCGGCGGCGATGATGGCATTGCCCTTCTTGAGCGTGGCGCGGAGTCGTTCGATGACTTCCTTGCGGGTGTAGGGATTACCTTTTCCGGTCCAGGGATTCGGCATGGCGGTACTCGATGAATTGATGAAGGCGGGAGGATCCCGCCGAAAAACGTGCGCTTGGATTAACGGAGCGGGGCGCTGTCTGCAATGCGTGAGAGGCACGGCGGCCTATCCGGAAGGCACTTTGGGTTGGGCGGATGTCGGCGGCGACCATTCGTTGAGGTGCCGTTCGGAGACGGTTCCGGCCCCTTCGCCGAGGACTTCGAGGGCCTCGCCGATGAGGTAGAGCGATCCGGTGACGACAACGAAGGGATCGGCGGAGCAGCCTCGGAGTGCCTCGGCCACGGACTGGGTGACGCGGATGGGGCGCGTGACCCCGGAGGCAAGGCAGGCGGCCTTGAGGTCATCGGGCGAAATGGTCCGGGCACTGGAGACGCGGGTGGTGAGGATACGGGAGGCGAGAGGAGCCAGGGCACGGGCCATGTCGCTCCACTCCTTGTCGGCGAGCATGCCGAGGACGAGGACGGGGGCGCGATTGGGGAAGTGCCGTTCCAGGGCGGCGCGGAGCGAAGCGATGCCATCGCGGTTGTGGGCGCCGTCGAGAAGCAGGGTCTGTTTTCCGCGTTGGAGGACCTGAAGTCGGCCGGGCCAACGGACACTGGCGAAGCCTCGGGCCATCTGTTCGTCGGAGACGGGGAGCAGGAACCGCAGGACCCGTATGGCTGCGGCCGCGAGGGCGGCGTTGGTGCGCTGGTGTTCCCCCAGCAGCGGCAGGTCGTATCGGAACTGTTCCACGGCGAGGGGACCGACGGGGATGAAGGGACATCCGGTTTCCCGGGCCTTGAACTCGAGGATGGCGAGGGCGTCCGGGTCCGTGGCGGAGGTGAGCGCAGGAACGTCGGGCTTGAAGATGCCGGCCTTCTCGGCGGCGATGGCTCCGATCGTCGGACCGAGGACGGCCATGTGGTCGAGTCCGATCTGGGTGACGATAGAAGCCAGCGGCGTGACGATGTTGGTGGCGTCGTACCTTCCGCCGAGGCCGGTTTCCCATGCGACGAGGTCGACCTTGGATTCAGCGAACCAGAGTAGGGCGAGGACGGTGGTGAACTCGAAGAAGGTGGGTTCCAGCTTTGGCGAAGCAGACTCCACGGCGGCGCGAATCTGGGCCGTCAGGCGGGCGAGGGCTTCGTCGGGAATGGGGGTTCCATCGACGCGGATACGTTCGTTGAACCGGATGAGGTGTGGGGAGGTGTAGAGGCCGACGCGACGGCCGGCGGTACGATGGATGGCGTCCAGCATGGCGCAGACGGAGCCCTTGCCATTGGTGCCGGCGACGTGGATGAAGCGGAGGGTTTCGTGGGGATTGCCGACCAGGCTGGCGAGACGGCGCGTGGATTCCAGTCCGGGCTTGAAGCCGAACTGTTGGAGCGAGAGCAGGTAGGTCAGTGCCTCGGCGTAGGTCACGGGCCTCGGAGGATTCCAAGAGCAGGGAGGAGTGGGAAGGCTTCAGTGGGCTTGGGACTGGAATCCTGAACCGCCGCGTGGGGGCACGCGGCCTACAGATGCAGCCTGAACTCAGTCGCCAGTCCCCCGGTCTTCTCT
Organism: uncultured Verrucomicrobiota bacterium; assembly: GCA_903842505.1. Taxonomy (GTDB): domain Bacteria; phylum Verrucomicrobiota; class Verrucomicrobiia; order Limisphaerales; family UBA9464; genus UBA6176. The sequence goes on from CAIMMI010000181.1 coordinate 5,148, forward strand.
TGTGTAGGCCGGGTGCCCTCACCCGGCGTGGATGCTGAACCGTCGCGTGGGGGCACCCGCCCTACAGATGCGTCGGTTTGTGGGGGCA
>CAIMMI010000182.1 GCA_903842505.1 uncultured Verrucomicrobiota bacterium
CCGATCTGTCAACCGATGAAGGGTCGCATCCATCGGATTACACCTGCGACGACGCCCGCGTCCGCGGAGGTGGCCCTCTCGAACGAGGTCCGCTCGATCCTCGCCCATGGGGTCGCCGATCAACCTTCCGAAAAACTCCGAACACTGCTGGCCCATGCCGATCGTCGCGTGCGCCTCGAAGCCCAGTTCGAGATCGCGCGCCGTGGCGTGTCCGAACTCCCCGCCCTGACCCAACTCGCCCGCGGCACGAATCCCTCCCTCGCCCGTCGGCATGCACTGTGGGCCATCGGCCAGATCGCGCGCGCGCATCCGGGGACCGAGTTTCGAAGCCATCTCGGCAACATCCTGCCGCTGCTGGAATCGGAGGACGCCAAGGTTCAGGCGGTCGCCGCGCGATTGCTGGGCGAAGCGGGCGTGGCCGAGGCCGAGGCCGGACTCGCCAAGCTCGCGACGGACAACGCAGATCCAGCCGTGCGTTTTGCAGGCGCCATGGGACTGGGTTCGCTGGTGCGCCCCGGACTTCGCCCGAACGCCGAGGCCACCCGGAAGATGGTCGCGACCCATGCGGGGTCGGATCCATTCCTGACCCATGCGGCCGTCCGGCACTGGGCCCGACTCGAGCGCGATTTCCGCGCCACCGCTACCTCCCCAGCCGGCGTGCTCACGCCGGCCCTCGTCGCCATGACACGCGACGTCGATTCCAACGTCCGTTTCGCCGCGGTACTCACGCTGCGGAATCTTCGATCTCCGTTCGTCACCAACCTGCTTTCGGATGCGGATGCGAGGGTCGTGATCGCCGCAGGTCGGGCCATCCACGATGCGCCGATCGTTGCCGGAATCCCGGCCTTGGCGTCCCTGCTCACGCGCGTCGACTGCCCGCCCGCCCTGCTTTCGCGTTCGATCGATGCCGCTTTCCGACTCGGTACCGCCCAGCACGCACAGACGCTCGCCGCCTTGGCCAAGCGACGCGATCCGTCGCCACAGGTTCGAGCCCTCGCGTTGCGTGCCCTCGGTGACTGGCCCAGGCCGCCCGCGTTGGATCGGGTCAACGGTCTCTGGCGTCCGGCGGTCACGCTCGGCCGGGTGGATCCGGGTCCTTCCGAACCCTCGGGCACGGGCAATCCGCTCCTCGACCAGGCCGCCGCGGCGAACCCGCCCATCCGCAATTCTCCCCTGCCCGTCCTACCGGATGACCTCGGCCGCTCGACGCCGTACGACGTCGCGATGGCCCTCAAGCGCAATCCGGAACCGGCCCGACGCGCCTTCCTGCGCGTGGCGGACGAAATCCTGAATCCGTCGACACCGGACGAGTACGGACAGGTGATTCCCGGTGGTCCCGCGCCCGTCGAAGTCCAACTGGCCGTCATCGACACCGCTGCGGCTCTCCGCACAAAGGAAGCCGCCCAACCGCTGTTCGAGAAGTTCAGCCAGACCAACACGCCCGCCCCGGTCCGGCGCGCCATCGTGCAGTTCCTCGCCGGGATCAATGCCATCCAGGCCACCGACGCCGTCCGCATCGCGCTCTCCGACGGAGACCCTTCGCTCCGCGCCGCGGCACTGCCACATCTGGATCGACTGGATCCCGCGACTGCCCTGCCCGTCCTCAAGCCCCTGCTTCAAGCCGGCACGTCGCTTTCCGTCAACCAGGCCGCCTACGCCGCACTCGCGAAACTCGGCAATCCCGACGCCGACAACCTCCTGCTCGACGGCCTGCAGGAGTTGCTCAACGGAAAGCTCCGTCCCGAACTGCATCTCGACGTGCTCAGCGCTGCCGAAGCACGACAGGCATCATCGGCGCCGCTCAAGGCCGCACGCGACCAATGGCTGAACCGGAACCCGAGCCAGGATCCGATCGCCAGCCGTGCCGCCGTCCTGAAGGGCGGCGATGCCATCCGCGGTGGACTGCTGTTCAAGAACCATCCCCAGGTCCAATGCCTCCGCTGCCACAAGGTCGGCGGCGACGGCGGAACTGTCGGCCCCGCCCTCGACGGCATCGGAAAGCTCCGCGACCGGACCTATCTGCTGGAAGCGATCGTCTACCCGAACAAGACCTACGCCGAAGGTTTCAAGCCCGCCGAAGGCGGCCTCTCAGCCATGCCCGAAGGCCTCGCTGATCTCCTCACGCCCATCGAACTCCGCGACGTCATCGAGTTCCTGGCCTCACTTCGGTAGAGGACAACGGACGCACACGGTTACAGCGGAACGGGTTCACATCAGAGACGCGGAGAAGCGGAGTTTTGCCGTGGCCTGGGAAGTGGGGCAGCGTGGAGAGCGAGGGCAACCGTCGGGTAGTGTGGGGCGACCTGTCCCGTCGCCCATGGACATCCCACCGCCAACACCAACAAAGACTCCGCGTCTCAGCTTCTCCGATGTAGTTCCCCTCCGATGGGTCTCCCCCGGCTTCCGCAGTGATGGTGGCCATGGCGATGGCGATTCGCCGTGGTTTCATCGGGATCGGCAAAGGATCGAAATCAGCGTTTCGGCAGGCGCGACTGGGCCCGCGCAAGTGCCCTGCGCGCGGGTTCAAGTCCGGGATTGATCTGGAGGGCGTTCTGCAACGGTCTCAGGGATTCCTCGGTCCGGCCGGCCTGCAAGTAAGCATTCCCGAGATTCAGCCACGCTTCGGCATAGCCCGGTTCCAGTTCGGTGGCCTGGACGAAGTGCGGGATCGCCTCGAGCACCCGACCCTGCATGCCGAGGGTCGTGCCGAGGTTGTTGTGGGCGGAGCTGCTCTTCGGTGAATGCTGGATCGCGGCCTCGAAGGCGCGCAGCGCCTCGTCCGTCCGGCCCGCCTTGCGGAGAAGGTTGCCCAGGTTGTTGTGGGCTTCCGAATACTCCGGAACGATCCGGAGGCACTCCTGATAATGGGCGATCGCCTCGTTCGTCCGACCCAACCGGGCGGAGATGAAGCCTGCGTTGAAGTGGGCTTCCTCGTCCTCGGCATTCTGCTTCAGGGCGCCTTCGTAGCTCTTCAGCGCCTCCTCGAACTGGCCAGCCTGCATCGCCGCATCACCCCGCTTCACCAAAGCGGTCGCATCCTCCTCGGTGACAGTCCCGCTCGCTGAAACCGCTACCCCATTGGACGCCACTGGGACGGATGAGGTGGCGACCCTCTGGGTTGGTTTCCCGGCGGACGAGGCGGCGGACCCCCCATCGCCACAACCCGCACCCGCCAGGCACCCCGTCAACACGAGGGCCCCGAGCCATTTCATCCCGTCACGCATGAAGGGAGCGTGGACGTCCATCCCCGTTCCGGCCAGCCGGAATCCGCGGTTGCCCTGAGAGCCTCGAATGCCCAACCTTTACGCGCTTCCCCCTCGACTCATGGTGACTGGACTTCGCATCTGGCTGACCGTGCTCCCGCTCCTCGGCGGGCTGGCATGCCTGCTCGCCGACGAACCCAGCCCGGCAGGAGCCCCTGCCGACTTCTCCAACCTGCCCCAACCCCGCGCTCGCGGCCCGATCCGCGACGCCGAGCGCCAATGGTGGGCCTTCCAACCGCTCTACCCCGGCAGCCCGCCGCGCGCCACGCCCGACGATTCCAGCCCGCTCGACTCCTGGATCCGCGAGGGCCTGTCGCGCGTTGGCCGATCGCGATCGGGCCGGGCCGAACCCCGCGTGCTCATCCGTCGGATGACCCAGGACCTCATCGGGATCCCTCCCACGCCCGCCGAGATCGAGACCTTCGACGAAGACTGCGCCCACCGGGGCATCGAAGCGGCCACGGGTTCGCTGGCCAACCGGTTGCTCGCCTCCCCCGCTTACGGCGAACGCTGGGCACGCCATTGGCTGGACCTCGTGCGCTACGCCGAATCCGATGGCTACCGCGTGGACGACGGCCGACCCAATGCGTGGCGTTACCGGGATTGGGTCGTCGACGCCCTCAATCGCGACATGCCCTACGACGAATTCGTCCAGGCCCAGTTGGCCGGGGATGAACTCTGGCCCGACGATCCCCAGCGCGCGCGCGTCGCGACCGCCTACCTCCGCCACTGGATCTACGAGTACAACAACCGGGACGCCCGCACCCAGTGGCAAACCATCCTGAACGACATCACCGATGTCACCGCGGACGTCTTCCTCGGCGTTGGACTGCAATGCGCGCGTTGCCACGACCACAAATACGACCCACTGCTCCAGCGCGACTACTTCCGGTTCCAGGCGTTCTTCGCACCGATCCAACCCCGCGACGACCTGTCCGTGGCGACACCGGCCGAGCAAGCGGCCCACGACGACGCACTTCAGGCCTGGCGCGACCAGAACAACCCGCTGATCGCCGAGATCGAGGCGCTCGAAGCCCCGGTCCGCGTCCGTGCCGAAGAGTCCGCCGTCTCCAAATTTCCCGAGGACATCCAGGAACTCCTGCGCCGTCCCCGCGGCCAACGCACCGTCGCCGAACACCAGATCGCCGAACTGGCCTTCCGTCAGGTCCAGTACGAGTGGGACCGCCTCTCCACGCACTACAAGAAGGCCGAGAAAGACGCGATCACCCCGCTCCGCGAACGCCTCCGGGTCCTCGAGAAGTCCAGGCCAGCCCCCCTCCCGCGTGCGATGACCGTTACGGATGTCGGCCCCGAGGCCCCAATCGTTCGCATGCCCAAGGGCGACGCGGAACCGGTGGAAACCGGGTTCCTCTCCGTGATCGACCCGCGGCCAGCCCGGATCGACCGCGCCGGCCTTCCCCGGAATTCCACCGGTCGCCGCTCCGCCCTCGCCCGCTGGATCACCGACCGGAACAACCCGCTGGCGGCCCGCGTGATGGTAAACCGGCTTTGGCAACAGCACTTCGGCACCGGCCTGGTTGCGAGCGCCAACGACTTCGGCGTCCTCGGCGAACGCCCCTCGCATCCCCAACTCCTCGACTGGCTGGCCGCCGAACTCATCGGGTCCGGTTGGAGCCTCAAGCACATCCATCGCCTCATCGTCACCAGCGCCACCTACGGTCAGGCTCCCGCCCGACCGCATCCGGACGGCACCGCCCCGGACCTGCGCCGACTCGAAGGCTTCCCGTTGCGTCGCCTGGATGCCGAACAACTGCGCGATTCGCTCCTCGCCGTGGCGGGAGAGATCGATGCCGGCCGCGGTGGCCCGGCTGTGGAGGGTTTCCGGCCCCGCCGCTCGGTTTACACCCGCGTGCTTCGCAATCGACGCGACCCGCTCCTGGGTGCCTTCGACAGTCCCGAACAGTTCTGCAGCACCGCCCGCCGCAACCACACGACGACTCCGACCCAGGCACTGCTGATGATGAACAGCGAGTTCGTCGAAGATCGCGCCCGGGCTCTGGCCTCCCGGGCCATCCGCGAAGCCGGCCCTGCCCAGGATGACCGGATCACCTTTCTCTTCCGAACGGTTCTCGGGCGCCGTCCCAACGCGTCGGAACTCGAATCCACCCGGGCTTTCGTCGTAACGGCGCTCAACCGCGCCACCACGCCCACTTCCGCCGCCTCGGCCCCGTACCGGCCGGACCGTCAGGCCTGGACCGACCTCTGCCACGCCCTCCTCAACAGCAACGAATTCCTCCACGTCGACTGATGAATCCCTCAGATCCCAGATGCCATCGGATCGACCGGACGCACAACCGGCGGGAATTCCTGTTGAAGGCGGGGGGCGGATTCGGCGCCGTCGCCCTCTCCGGCATGCTGAGGGCCGCGATCGCCGGCGCCGCCCCCGGAAGGGCCCATCACCGACAGCGTGCGCGCCGGGTCATCTTCCTCTTCATGGAAGGCGGGCCGAGTCACATCGACCTCTTCGACCCCAAGCCGGAACTGAATCGCCTCGCCGGCCAACCCCTCCCGGCTTCCTTCAAGCGCCCCATCACGGCCATGGGCGAAGCCAACAGCCCGCTGCTCGCCTGCAAACGGGAATGGAAGCAGCACGGCGAGTCCGGACTCTGGATCAGCGATTGGCTCCCGCAAACCGCCCGGTTCGCCGATGACCTCTGCGTCCTCCGCTCCTGTTGGGCCGACGGCATCAACCATTCCTCCGGCATCTGCCAGATGAACACGGGTTCGATCCTCGCCGGACGCCCGTCCCTGGGCTCATGGGTCAGCTACGCCCTGGGTACGGAGAACACCAACCTGCCAGCCTTCGTCGTCCTTCAGGACAGCCCAGCCGTTGTGGTGAATGGCGCGCGCAATTGGGGTTCCGGGTTCATGCCCGCCACCTATCAGGGCGTCCCGTTCGCTTCGGGCCCCGAACCCGTTGCCAACCTGCGCCCAGCCCACGGTGTCTCGGACGACCGTCAGTCGGCTCGCCTGGCCCTCCTCCACCAACTCAACCGCGAACACGCCGGCCCCCGCTCGCATCAGTCCGACCTCGACGCCCGCATCCGTGCCTACGAACTCGCCAGCCGGATGCAACTCGAAGCCCCGGAGGCCATCGATATCGGCCGTGAAACCGAAGCTACCCGGCGGCTGTACGGCATCGATCGGCCCGAATCCGCCGCCATGGGACGGCTTTGCCTCCTCGCCCGTCGTCTCGTGGAACGCGATGTCCGCTTCGTCCAGATCTACCACGGCGCTGGCAACCGATGGGATGCCCACGCTGGCATCGAAAAGAACCACGCGGAACTCTGCGCCAGCCAGGACCAACCCGTCGCGGGACTGCTGGCCGACCTCAAGTCCCGCGGTCTCCTCAACGACACGCTCGTAGTCTGGGGCGGGGAGTTCGGTCGCACCCCCATGTCCGAGAAGGGGGACGGACGCGACCACAACCCCACCGGCTTCACCCTGTGGCTCGCGGGCGGCGGTGTGCGCGGTGGCCAAACCATCGGGACCACCGATGATCTTGGCCTTCACGCCGTCGAGGAACGCATCCACGTCCACGACCTTCACGCCACCCTCCTGTGGCTCATGGGACTCGATCACTCGTCCGTGGTCTATCGACATCAGGGGCGACCGGAGCGCCCCACCGTGAATGAAGGAGACGTCGTCCGGAAGGTCGCCCTCGGGTGAACGCACATCCAACCGGCCTCATCCAGACAGTCGACGTCAGGAGGCTGCGCCCATAAGGCCCGCCTCCTGACGTCGTTCCACAACGGCTTACCGCAGGAAACCCATCGCAGGAATGGGAACCTTGCTTCCCCTCCTCACCCCTCCGACGGGTTTGCTGCGGTAAGCGGATCCTCAGGCCAGCTTCGAGGCCGCCTCTCGATTCCGGCGGAGACGCACCCCAAACCATCCGGTCCCCACCAGGGCAAACCCGACGAGCGGAATGACCGTCCCAGCCTCCGGTGCGTCCACCACCACGGTGTGCATCACCATGTCATAAGACTGCGGACCCGCGACGGTGATCCGGACCGAGTCAACATCCGCGAACGTGAATCCCCCTGATTTCACGAAGGAGGAAAAGGGGACGTTGAACAGGGTGTTCAGCAACCCGACCGTAGGCACGTTGACCGTCCTGCTCGCGAAGCTGGCCCCAGAAAAGTCGGTGGAGGAAAAGAACTCAAACTTCACTGTTCCAGGAAGGTCCGACTTATCCACCATGAACGCCAACTCGTGCATGGTACTCCAGTCCTGGCCTAGACCCACACCGTTTGAGTTATAGGAGACGGACAGCGCACTGGAGATCCCGGCGCCATTCTCATAGACCAGCTTGTCGCTGATCGACCCGTTCGCACTGGCGTTGACGATACTCCCTGCGTCCACAGTAACCGTGAGTTCAAGAGACCGGGAACCACCGAGCAATCCAGGGCCACCCAACGTATAGAGACTGTTTGCAGTACCAACCCCATCCCGGGTAATCGTCTGTCCGCCCACGGGCGCAGCAAACGAATCAATGACAACCGGGCGACTCTGCGCAGGAAGCGCACCCGCGACCGTTCCAAACCCAATCACAGCGAGACATAGGACTCGACTGAAACGCGGGTGCCGGCCTGGTGACGGCATTCCCGCTACTGGATTAACAACTCCATTCCTCCCCTCGTTTGTTTTCATACGTATAGGTGAACGGAATCACGCCGCGACCGCCATGGGGTATAACCCCCTACGGGAAGTCGACGGAGTTTTCGGGGTTCCGCACAGTCACGGTCTGAGCCGCAGGATCCGGTGATTCTCGCTGTCACCCACCAGTAGGGCTCCTCCCGCTTCCACCCACACTCCATGAGGACGGGCCAGCGGACACTGCAACGGGTCCACGGAAAACCCACCCCCCTTCCCACCGGTTCCCAGGACCCGGTCGATGGTCCCTCTCTGAACGTCGACCCGCCGCAGGAGATGACTTTCGGTATCCACGAGGATAACGCCGATCACCTGCCCCGCCGCACCCAACTCCACCGCCACACCCTTCGGCCCCGTCAATCGGGCTCCCAGCGCAGGCCCCCCATCTCCGGACGGACCTTTCTGGCCGGTGCCAGCCACGCGCTCGATGCGTTTGTCCATCAGGTCCACGCGGAAGAGCTGATTCCCCTCGCGCGTCGCCAGCCACATCGCGCCACGAGAATCAAAGTCGATGGCCCTCGGACCATTCAACGGCACCCCAGCCAGCGGTGCAGAATCCGGCGTCGGCCCTGGTTTGCCAGTGCCCGCCACCGTTGTGATCACACCCGAAGCGCGATCGATCTTCCGAAGGACGTGATTGCCCGTGTCCCCGATGTAGAGATCGCCGGCGGCGTCGAACTGGAGGCTGTGCGGTTGCCGCAACGTCGCGCCCGAAGCCGCCCCACCATCCCCGGAATAGCCCGGCGAACCGTTGCCCGCGATCGTCGAGATCCGTCCCGTGACTCGGTCCACCCGCCGGATGGAGTGGTTCTTCATGTCCGTGAAATGGAGGTTCCCGTCGCGGTCAAACCGGATCTCGTGCGGTTGGTTGAGGCGGGCCGCCGTGGCCGGCCCGCCATCGCCGGAGAAACCCGCCTCTCCCGTTCCCGCCACCCGGGTCACCTTGCCCATCGAGTCCATCCGCCGGATCACATGCCCGTCGTATTCGCACCACCACAATTCCCCATCACCCGACCGCAGCACGCCGAAGGGATTTTTCAGGACAACTTCGCCGGCAGTACCGGGAGCCCCCGGTCCAACCAAAACTTCGACCGTGGCCGCCACAACCGTGGAACAGGCGAGTGAAAGCGCCGCCAGAAAACCGGGCCATCGGATGGATTGCATCGCTCTCCCATGGCCCGCCGCGATCCCGATGACAAGTCCCTCCTCAACCGGCCGGGTCATCGACCGGACGAGGGCTACGGGGATGGGGCGCAAGTGGGCCGTCGATCGACGCCTGCTGTGGGTGGCGCCCCGGAATGCATCCGATGAAACCGGGGAACCAACACAGGCTCCGGTGGGGGAGAGGAAAGGAAGAACCCCGGAAAAGGGGCGCTGGGGACGAAAGGGAAGATGGTGCGAGATGCAGGGTTCGAACCTGCGACCCCTTGAGTGTGAATCAAGTGCTCTACCACTGAGCTAATCTCGCAAACCGGCCCGCTTGATTAGACGAATTGCTGCTTCGTGCAAGCGGGAACTTTTCCTTCCCCAAAAAATGTTTCCTGAACGCCCCTCCCGTTCGGTGGGGCGAGTGTCCTGACAAGTGGTTGGGGGAGTTTCAAGTTTCAAGGTTCAAGAGCCTTGCGGGATGCGCCCTGCCAAACCCGTCGAGCATTCAGCCCATTGACTTCCCCAGGCTCCGGGCGGACTTTCGCGGCTCAACGGACATGCCGAAAGTTACCATCCTCCCACAGAACCTCTCCGCCGAAGTCGATGCCGGTGAAACACTCCTCGAAGCCGGCGAAAAGGCCGGGGTCGAAATGGAGGCTGGCTGCTTCAATTGTGCCTGCGGCACCTGCGCCGCCGAAATCGTGTCAGGAATGGAAAACCTCGCGCCGCCGTCCCCTGAGGAACTCGACGTCCTCGACCAGTGGAACAAGGACCCGGAGAAATTCCGTCTGACCTGCTGCGTCCGCATCACCGGCCCCTCCGTCACGATGCGCCAGGCGCACTGAGGCCGGGGTCTGCGCCCCGCTCCCAAGGACCCCTTCCACGGACAGTACAGGTCCCAAAACCTTCATCTTCCAACTTCATTCTCCGCGGCTTCCCGGTACTTTCGCCGCCACATGAGTGAGTTCGCGCGCGCCGACGGGCGCCTTCCGTATCAATTGCGGCCCATCCGCTTCCAGAACGGCATCGCCCCGCATGCCACCGGTTCGACCCTGATCGAGTGGGGCAACACCCGCGTCATCTGCGCTGTGACGATCGAAGATTCAGTCCCCAAGTGGATGCAGTCCCAGAAGATCAGCGGCGGCTGGGTGACGGCGGAGTACTCGATGCTTCCCTACTCCACGCTCGACCGGAAGGCGCGCGACATCTCCAAGCTCAAGCTCGACGGCCGGTCGCAGGAGATCCAACGCCTGATCGGCCGCTCCCTGCGCGCCGCCGTGGACCTGGAGGCCCTCGGGGCGCGAACGGTCTGGATCGACTGCGACGTCCTGCAAGCGGACGGCGGCACCCGTACCGCGTCCATCACGGGAGCTTTTGTTGCGCTGGGACTGGCCCTGCGAAAGCTCCAGGCCGCCGGCAAGCTGACCGAGTCCCCGCTCAAGCCCGGCGTGGCCGCGGTGAGCGTGGGCGTCGTGCAGGACGTTCCCCTGCTCGACCTCGCGTACGTCGAGGACCGGGACGCGGCGGTCGACCTGAACCTCGTCATGGATGGCAGCGGCCAGTTCATTGAGCTTCAGGCTTCCGGTGAGGAGGCGACCTTCTCCGACACCCAACTGGCTTCGATGCTCGCATTGGGCCGGGCCGGTATCCGCGAGATCCTGGCGATCCAGCAGGCCGCCATCGCCGCCTGAACGGGACGCCTCCGCGCCTTTCATGAAGACGAGCCTGTACTTCATCCGCCACGCCGAGGTGGAGGAATCCTATCACCGGGTCTTCGGCGGCCGGATCGACATGGGCCTCTCCCAGAAGGGCCACGACCAGGCGGCGGCTCTCGCGGGTTGGCTCCGGAACCGCCGATTCGACACCGTGTACGCGAGTCCGATGCAGCGGGTGCAACTCACGCTCGCGCCCTTCCGCCAGCATCATCCCGGTGAACCCGTGCTTCTGGAGGGCCTTCGCGAGGTCGACTTCGGCGCGTGGACCGGGTTTGGGTGGAACGAGGTGGAAGAGAAGTTTGGCATGAGCGCCTTCGATTGGCTCGAGCACATGGAGCACGACCGGATCCACCAAGCCGAACCGATCGAGCACTTCCGTCAGCGCGTGGCGCAATCGGTCCACTACATCCTCCAGCACAGCCGCGGCACCACCGCCGCCGTGTTCGCCCATGGTGGCGTGATCCGCATGGCCCTGTCCGTCCTGCTCGGCTTGCCCATGCGGAAGTTCGAGCACTTCGAGATCGACTACGCCAGCGTCAGCTGGCTCGACATCGGCGAACTGAAAGCCGGCCGTCCCCGTACCGAAATCCAACTCCTGAACTTCACCCCATGGCGCGATCTCTGAAGCACCCGCTCCGTCAGGTGGCCGTGGCCACCAACCCCGACGCCGAAGACGCCGTCTTCGCCACCCTCGAACGGATCCTCGGGGTCACACCCGGCATCCACACCGACGTCCAGACCGGCGCCGTCACGGTGTCGACGTTCTGCCCGCTTCCGGACGCCCAGGTGGCTCCACTGCGCGCCGAAATCCGCGCCGCCCTCGCCGCACTGGTGGAATGTGATGTCGACCCTGCCCCGGCCCGCATCACCCTCCGCAAGGTTCCGGCCCGCGACTGGGCCGAATCGTGGAAGCGCCACTTCAAGCCGGTCAGCATCGGACGGAAGTTGCTGGTGAAGCCCACCTGGAACCGCCGCAAGCCGGTCCAGGGCCAAGCCCTCGTCCTCCTCGACCCCGGCCTGAGCTTCGGCACCGGCCAACACGCCACCACCCGTTTCTGCCTCCAGGAACTCGTCCGGTTCCGCACACCCGACCAAGCCCAGTCCGTCCTCGATGCCGGCATGGGTTCCGGGATCCTCGCCCTCGCTGCGGTCGCTCTGGGCTACGGGCCTGTCGATGGCTTTGATTACGACCCGGATTGCGTCCGCACCGCTCGCGAGAACGCTGCGTTGAACAGCCTTCAGGACAAGGTCCGGTTTGAACAGGCGGACGTCACCCGCATTCCCAAGCGCCCGGAACGGCGCTACGACGTCGTCTGCGCCAACTTGATGGCCGACCTGCTCATCGCCGAGGCGACACGCATTGTCGCCCGGGTGGCGAAGGGCGGACGCTTGGTCCTC
>CAIMMI010000183.1 GCA_903842505.1 uncultured Verrucomicrobiota bacterium
CCGTATGGGATGGCATCCTGGCGGGTGTAGGCTGGGTTGAAGTACCACCACATGCCGCCGGCGACGATCAGCACGAGGCCGACGGCTCCAAGCAGGGACCAGAGGGTGATCTTGAGGGCGCGGGGAAGCTTCATCCGGGGTTCAGGATGCCAGAGGTGGGCGGCAGGTTCCCAGTTTCCAGTTCCCGCCCCTTCGTACTCGTACTCAGCCCGCAGGGCGGTACTCGTACTCGATCCCAGCAATCATTCTCTTCCTCCCCACGGCTCGTGAGGACACTCGCCCCACCGGAGGCCCCACCGGATCTGGAGTCTGGCGAACAGGAAACTGGGAACTTTCAGCGTGGCTGCTAGGGTGTCCGGGCGTGAGCGAAAGTGATCAGCAGGAATTGCCGGTATCGGTGAAGCGATTGTTCGTGGCCTTCGTGGCTACGCTGTTTGGGTACGTGACCTTGTACGGCGGGTGCGAACTGGCACGGCGCCGGGGCGGGGCGTGGAACCTGACCTACGCCCTGTCGAGCAATGGCGTGCCGGAGTTGCGGATTGAGCATCCGAAGATTCTGGGCCCCCTGCCGGTGACCGTGTCGTTTCCTGGCGAGAAGCCGGAGCGGACCGATCTCCCTTTGACGGCGGTGTTCAGCGTGCCGATCACGAACGCGATGCCTTTCGGGGCGGTGATCTTCGTGGACAACACCGTGTTGCCGGGGACGGTGACGGTGAACTGCTTCGGGCACGTGGTGGAGATGATCCCGCGGACCCTGTTCGTGGACATGAAGGAAGTCGGATGGGTGCCGGGGACGAACATCGTGCTGGGCGCTTCCAGCAAGCCAGACCCGGAACGGTTGAAGACCAAGGGTCAGCAGTGGCGTGGCCGTTGAGGACTGCGGCGTCCCGTTGAACATACCCGGTCGAATGACATCTCCCACCCGATCTTCCCCTGTGCCCATCGAGAGTTCGCGTGACGCCGAACGCCCCGTAACGGTTCGCCTTCCCGAGTTGCTCGCTCCGGCGGGCGACTGGGAATGCGCGCGGGCGGCGGTGGAAAATGGCGCGGACGCGATTTACTTCGGTCTGGATCGATTCAATGCGCGGATGCGGGCGCGGAACTTTACGGAGGCAGACCTGCCGGCGTTGATGGAGTTCCTGCACCGGCGCGGTGTGCGCGGCTACGTGACGTTCAACACCCTGGTGTTCACGGACGAATTGCCGGCGGCGGCGGAGTACCTGAAGTCCATCATCGCGGCCGGCGTGGATGCGGCGATCGTGCAGGACGTGGGCATCTGTCGCCTGATCCGGCAGTTGTCGCCGGATTTTCCGATCCATGGATCGACCCAGATGACGGTGACGAGTCCTGCCGGGGTCGAGTTCGCGCGGGATCTCGGTTGTGACCTGGTGGTGCTGGCGCGGGAGAACTCGATCCGCGAGATCGAAGCCATCCAGAAGGCCCAGGGGGCATTGCCGGGTGGCGAGGTGGCGGACGGGCAGCGCCCGCCGTTGCCGCTCGAAGTCTTCGTTCACGGGGCATTGTGCGTGGCCTACTCGGGTCAGTGCCTCACCAGTGAATCCCTGGGTGGACGGAGCGCGAACCGCGGCGAGTGCGCTCAGGCGTGCCGCATGCCGTATGAGTTGATCTCGGATGGGAAGCCGGTGGATCTCGGAGACCGCCGGTACCTGCTTTCACCGCAGGACCTGGCCGGACTGGATGTCCTGCCTGAGTTGGTGCGCGTCGGCGTGGCCTCGCTCAAGATCGAAGGCCGGTTGAAGACACCGGAGTACGTCGCAGCGGTGACCCGGGTGTATCGCAAGGCTCTGGACCAATTGGCGCAGAACCCGGGCACCACGGACGTGGAGAAGCTCCCGGACTTTGATGCCCGGCGTTCGCGGTACGAGTTGGAGATGGGTTTTTCGCGCGGGCTGTACACCGGATGGTTCCAGGGCGTGAACAACCAGGAACTGGCCCATGCGCGGTTCGGGAAGAAGCGCGGTGTTTACCTGGGCGAGATCGTCCGGGTGGAACGTGCGGGCCTCGTGTTGCAACCGGCCGGTCCGGTGCAGGCCGGCGACGGCGTCGTCTTCGACGCGGGACGTCCGGATCTCGACGAGGAGGGCGGGCGCGTGTTCGGCGTCCATCCGCGTCCGGACGGGCGCCTGATGCTGGAGTTCGGGCACGGGGACATCGATTGGACCCGGGTTCAGGCCGGGCAACGGTTGTGGAAGACCAACGACCCGGGACTGGACCGCGAATTGCGCAGGACCTTCGAAGGCGAACAGATCCGCCATACGCGTCCGATCACGATCGAGGTTCACGGCCATGCCGGCGCGCCGCTGACGTTGGTGGCGCGGGACGGGGACGGCCACGTCGTGCAGACGACGTCGACGGTTCCGCTGGCGGTGGCGGAAAAGACGCCGCTCTCGACCGAGCGGTTGAAGGAACAGCTGGGACGTTTGGGAGGCACTGCCTTCCATCTGGGCGAGTTGGTCAACCGGCTCGAAGGCGCCGTGATCGTGCCGGTCAGTGAGCTCAACCGGGTGCGACGCGAGTTGGCGGTGGCTCTCGACGCAGCCCGGGCCCGGGGCCATCGCTGGACCCTGGTTTCCGGCGAAGGCGCTGTCCCAGTGAACGTGGAGGTTTCGACACCGGTGTCGGAGACGGAGTCGCGGGACCCGGAGGGTTCCCCGGCAGACCAGATCATCTCCCTGGTCCGGAGCCTGCCCCAGTTGGAGGCGGCCCTGCGGTGCGGCGTTCGGACGGTCTATTGCGAATTCGAGGATCCGAAGCGGCTGCGCGATGCGGTCCGGATGGTCCGGGAATCGTGCGGATGCCGTCAGCCGGCGACATCGGTCTGGGTGGCGGCTCCCAGGGTGTTCAAGCCGGGTGAGGATTGGATCGTGAAGATCGTTCGGTCCTCGGAGCCCGATGGTTACCTGGTGCGCAATGCGGAACACCTTCGGGCGTTCGCCGGGCAGCCGATGCGCGGGGATTTCTCGTTGAATGTGGCGAACCCACTGACGGCAGCGCATTACATCCGTCAGGCAGGGTTGCAGCGGGTGACGCCGTCATACGACCTGAACCTCGCGCAGTTGGAGGGTTTGCTGAAGGCGGCCCCGCCCGAATGGTTCGAGGTCACGATCCATCAGCACATGCCGCTCTTCCACATGGAGCACTGCGTGTTCTGTGCCTTCCTTTCGAAGGGGACCGACTACACCAACTGCGGTCGGCCCTGCGACCGGCACGAGGTGCGGCTGAAGGACCGGGTGGGGATGGAACACCCGTTGAAGGCGGACGCCGGATGTCGGAACACGGTCTTCAATGCGCGGGCCCAGACCGGGGCGGAGGCGGTGTCGAGGTTGATGGGACTGGGGATCCGGCATTTCCGGGTCGAGTTCGTGGATGAGTCGGCGGCCGAGGTGGAGCGGACGTTGGGCCGCTACCGTGCGCTGCTCCGGGGCGAGATCACCGGCGAGGCCCTGTGGCGCGAGCTGAAGCTCAACAACCAGATCGGCGTGACCCGGGGCCAGATGGAGCAGGTGGAGGTCCGGAAGGTGTTTCCCCGGGCGGAACGGGCGTGAGGTCGGGATCGTGCGGCGAGGGTTTGGCCGAAAATCGACAGGGTGTCGTGAAATGGCCGCAGGTTCGGTGGGGAGTGGGCGAGGACTGGTTCAGGTCGGGGGGAATGGGCGGCTGAATGCGGTTGGCATCGTGCCTGCTTTTCAAGGTTTCCGTGGAAACTCCCATGACAGATTGGCAACAAGCTGGAATGGGCCCCTCCGCGCCGCCGCTCTGGATTGGCGCACCGAGCCTGCCACCATCCTCGACCGCGCTGGGCGAACAGGCCTGACGCGTTGCTTCCTGCAAACTGGCCCGGCGGACTTCCACAGTCCGCCGGGTTTCTCTTTTGGGGGGAGTTCCAAGTTTTCAGTTTCAAGTTTCAAGTGGGGTTGCGCGGTCCGGGCCTGGGACTTGAATCTTCAAACTTCGCAACTCAGGCCCCTTCACGCGACTTCCCCCGGCAGAACCTCGGCTGGTAGCTTGACGGCATGCGGATGCATCGATGGCTGGCGCGGGTGTTGACGGCGGCGGCAATGCTGGCGGCCGTGGGAAGTGGACGGGCGGCGGAGGCGCGATTGCTGCGCTTTCCGACGCTTCACAGCGGGAAGGTGGTCTTCGGCTACGCGGGCGACCTCTACACCGTGGGTTCGACCGGGGGCGTGGCCCGACGCCTGACGAGTGATGTGGGCTACGAGATGTTCCCGCGCTTTTCGCCGGACGGAAAGTGGCTGGCGTTCACGGCGCAATACGACGGCAACACCGAGGTCTACGTGATGCCAGCGGATGGCGGGGAGCCAAAGCGGTTGACGTGGACGGCGACGCTGGAGCGGGACGAGGTCTCGGACCGGATGGGGCCGAACAATATCGTCATGGGCTGGCGGGACGCGGAGACCATCGTGTTCCGGACGCGGGCGCGGCAGTTCAATCCGTTCAAGGGCGAGTTGTGGCAGGTGAAGGTCGGTGGCGGCAGCCCGGAGGTGTTGCCGGTGTCGCGCGGCGGATGGTGCAGCTTTTCGCCGGACGGAACGCAGATGATCTATAATCGGATGTTCCGGGAGTTCCGGACCTGGAAGCGGTACCGGGGCGGGCAGGCGGACGATCTCTGGTTCCACGATTTCAAGAGTGGCGAGGCGCGGCAGCTCACGCAGGACCCGGCGCAGGACCTGTTCCCGATGTGGCAGGGTCAGCAGGTCTACTACGTCTCCGAGCGCGACACCAACCGTCAGGCGAACCTGTGGGTGCAGGACGTCGCCGGCGGGACGGCACGACAGGTGACTTCGTTCACCGATTTCGCGGTGAAGTTCCCGTCCAAGGGTGACACCGGAATCGTCTTCGAGAACGGAGGGTGGATCCATCGGTATGACTTCGGCTCGGGCAAGGTCGAGAAGCTCGCCATTGAGATCCGCGAGGACCTCGCCGTGGGTCGCGGGACGATCAAGGACGTCTCGAAGGAGACGACCGGGTACGCGGTTTCGCCGGAGGGCAACCGCATGGTGATCGGCGCGCGGGGTGACCTGTTCACCGTGCCGGCAAAGAATGGGCCGACGCGCAACCTGACCCAGACCCCCGGCGTGCATGAGCGCGATCCGGATTGGTCGCCGGACGGTCGATGGATTGCCTACATCAGCGACCAGTCGGGCGAGGACGAGGTGTGGATCCGGCCTCAGGACGGGGCGGGTGATGCCCGGCAGTTGACGCGCGGCGGGGACACGTACAAGTACGGGGTCGATTGGTCGCCGGACTCGTCGAAGATTGCGTGGTCCGACAAGAAGAACCGGCTGAGCTTCGTCGAGGTGACAAATGCCGCGGTGACGCAGGTCGTGCAGGCCACGTGGGAGATCCGAAGCTTCGCGTGGGCGCCGGATAGCCAGTGGCTGGCGTTCGTGCAACCCGAGGACCGGCGCTTCCCGAACATCCAGCTCTACTCGGTCGCGTCGAAGGAATCGTTCCCGGTGACCGACGGTTGGTTCGATGTTGGCGGGCCGGAATTCAGTTCGGACGGCAAGTACCTCTTCTTCACGTCGGAGCGCTCGTTCAATCCCACCTACGGATCGACGGAATGGAACCATGTCTACAACGACATGGAACGGATCTACCTCGTGACCCTCGCGCGGGATACGAAGTCTCCCTTCGCACCGAAATCAGACGAGGCCAAGGTCGTCGCGGAATCGGCTGCCGGTGACGCAGCCGATGGGAAGAAGAAGGACGACAAGAAGGAGGAGAAAAAGGACGAGAAGAAGAAGGTTGTGGTGAAGGTCGATCGCGAGGGATTGGCCGGGCGCATCGCGGTGCTGCCACCGGCGGCGTCCTCCTACGGTGGGCTGACCTCGGCCGGTGACCGCCTCTACTACTCGCGCAAGGGCAAGCTCCACGTCTATGACCTCGAGAAGGACAAGGAGACCGAGATTGGCGACGTCGAGGGCTATGCGCTGACGGCCGATGGAAAGAAGATGCTCGTGAGGTCGGGCGGTGGCTTCGCGATCGTCGATGCACCGACGGCGAAGCTGGACGCCGGGGACAAGCGGCTTTCGCTGGCGGACCTCAAGGTCACGCTGGACCGCCCGGCGGAGTGGACGCAGATGTTCAACGAGTCCTGGCGTCAGATGCGGGACTTCTTCTTCGATCCCAACCTTCACCAGGTGGACTGGCCGGCGATGCGGCAGCGGTATCTGCCGCTGGTGGCCCACGTCCGGCACCGGGCGGACCTGACCTACATCATCGGCGAGATGATCGGTGAATTGAACGCGGGCCATGCCTACGTGGGCGGCGGCGATATGCCGAAGGCGGAGCGGGTTCCGATGGGGTTGCTCGGGGCCCAGTTCGAGCGGCATGCTTCCGGTGCGTACCGGGTGAAGCGGATCCTGCCGGGGCAGAACTGGGATGCGAAGTACCGGTCACCCCTGACGGAGATCGGGGTGAACGTGAAGGTTGGGGACTATATCCTCGCGGTGAACGGACGCCCGCTCTCGGACCTGCCGGACATCCAGGCGGCCTTGGTCGGCCTGGCCGGCAAGCAGGTTCGGCTGCGCGTGAACAGCGAGCCGAAGACCGAAGGTTCCCGTGAGGAGACGGTGATCCCCACGGCGGACGAGCACTCGTTGTACTACCTCGACTGGGTCCTCGGAAACATCGCGGCGGTCGAGAAGGCGAGCGGCGGCAAGGTGGGCTATGTCCACGTCCCGGACATGGGCGTGCCGGGCCTGAACGAGTTTGCGAAGTTCTACTATCCGCAGTTGCACAAGGAGGCGCTGATCGTCGACTGCCGCGGCAACGGCGGTGGCAACGTCTCGCCCATGATCATCGAACGCCTGCGCCGGGAGCCAGCGATGTACACCGTGGCGCGGAATGGGTCGGTGAACGTGGATCCGGCGGGTCAGGTACTGGGACCCAAGGTCCTTCTGCTCGACCAGTTCAGCGCGAGCGATGGCGACATCGTCGGCTACCGCTTCCGGAAGCATCAGCTCGGGCCGATCATCGGGCAGCGTTCGTGGGGCGGCGTGGTGGGCATTCGCGGCAGCCTGCCGTTTCTCGATGGCGGGATCCTGAATCGTCCGGAGTTCAGCCGGTTCGACCTCGAGGCCCGCGAATGGATCATGGAAGGCGTGGGCGTCGAACCGGACATCACGGTGGTCAATAACCCGGCCGACGAGTTCGCGGGCAAGGACGACCAGTTGGCGCGCGCCATCGAGGAGATCCGCAAGAGGATGGCGGCACAGCCGGTGAAGATCCCCGCGCCTCCGACGTATCCGGACAAGAAGAAGTAGCACCGGATCGATCCTCGGGATTGCTGAAACTGAAAACGGCAGTTGGGTTATCCACCGATTTCACAGATTTCACAGATGGACTGGAACAAGAGGCCCCACCGCATCGCTGTTTCCCCTTCACCCGCGGGGTGAAACGACAGCCTCTCTCAACCGGCTTCCAATCCGTGGAATCCTGTAATCTGTGGATCCAGCCGCCGGTTCTAGGATGAATCTCCGATTCCAGACTGAATGAGCGAAGCACTCGCGGAAAGGATCCGAAGCGGGATGCACGCCGCCGGTGGCGCGATCCCGTTCGCCCGGTTCATGGAGCTGGCGCTCTATGAACCGGGGCTGGGCTACTACGAGCACGCGACCGTGGGGCGGAAGGGAGATTTCTTCACGAGCGTCTCGGTCGGACCCTTGTTCGGCGAGTTGATGGCGTTTCAGGCGGGTGCTTGGTTCGAAGGTTTGGCAGAGCCGGTCTGGGTGGAGGCCGGGGCGCATGACGGTCGGTTTGCCGCGGATTTCCTGCGGTGGCTGAAGGGGCATCGTCCCGAGGTCTATGGACGGATGCGTTATCGGATCGTGGAGCCATCGGCCCGTCGTCACGGATGGCAGCAGGAGATGCTCGCGGAATTCGGGGGGCGCGTGGATTGGGTGGAGGGTGTGGAGGCCCTGGGCGATGTGGAGGGCGTGGTGTTCGGGAACGAATTGCTGGACGCCTTTCCGTTGGAGCGGTTCGGGTGGGATCGGTCCAGCGGACAGTGGTTCCGATGGGGGGTGACTGCTGTGGAGTCTGGGTTTGCTGGGTGTCGGCTTCCGGCCGGGGATCTGGCGTCAACGCCGCTGCAGGGATTGCCCGGGGAATTGCTCGAGGTGTTGCCCGATGGCTACACGGTCGAGTGTTCGCCTACGGCGGAGGCTTGGTGGGCGAAGGCAGCGTTGGCCCTGAAGCGGGGACGGATGGTGACCTTTGATTACGGCTATGAGGAGTCGGACCGCTTCCGGCCGGAACGGACCCGCGGCACGTTGCGTGGGTACCGGGAGCATCGCCTGGTGGACGATGTGCTGGCGGACCCCGGGAGGGTCGATCTGACGGCGCATGTGGACTTTGGTCGGATCGCGGTGGCCGGGGAGTCTGCTGGATTGAAGACGGAGTGCCTTGAAACGCAGCGACGCTTCCTGACGTGGATCATGGCGGAGACGCTGAAGCCGGGGGTGGATTTCGGGGAGTGGACGCAGTCGCGGGTCCGCCAGTTCCAGACGCTGACCCATCCGCAGCATCTCGGGCACAGCTTCCGGGTGATCGTGCAGGGGCGGGGTCCCGCTACGGAAGCGGGGTAGGCGACGACGTGAGGAGGCGGGGTGGGGGAGGTTGAAATCTTCAGATTCAGGTTTGAAGGAGGGCGAGGAGTCCCGCCTCGTGACCTCGTCGGCTACGGAAGTGGATGGCCGACGACGTGAGGAGGCGGGGGGGAGGTTGAAATCTTCAGATTCAGGTTTGAAGGAGGGCGAGGAGTCCCGCCTCCGCCTCGTGACCTCGTCGGCTACGGAAGCGGGGTAGGC
>CAIMMI010000184.1 GCA_903842505.1 uncultured Verrucomicrobiota bacterium
ATCTATCCGCTGTCAGGGATGAGGAAATCTGCAATCCATCAAATCCATTCCCACTCTCATCCCTCGCATTCCCATTGAACGGATAATACGCCACCAGTCCGTTGGTGAGGAAAGCGGGTTGCTGGGCGCGGATGGGTCCAGTGGCGATCAGGCACAAAACCCCGCAGAGGATTACCCATAACCGATTCAATCGTGGGGTCATCAGGTTGAACTGTGGTTGGAGTTGGGTTGGGTGCAGGACATGAACTTGGGGGAACACTGTATCGGCAGACTACAAATCGCCGAAACCAACCGTCAATTCAGCATTGCGCCAATTCAAAAACGGGGCAGCCCGCCCCGGTGGGGCGAGTGTCCCACGAGCCGACCTCGGGACTTTCGCCGGGCTCAACCCTCCTTGGTAGGCCGCGTGCCCCCACGCGGCGCTTCACCAGGGTCGCCGGGTGAGGGCACCCGGCCTACAAGCGAGCCGCGGGCCTCACCCCAGCCAGCCCAGACCAGGAATGTTCCGGGCGATTCCGTACGCCATCGCGAGCCCCCCGATGACCCCGAGGGCCCAGGGTCGAAGCAGCGGGTTGGGAAGTCGGAAGCCGAACAACCCACCCACCCACGCCAAGCCCATCCAACCCATCAATGGCGCGTAACAGACCCAAAGGGGATTGAGCGACCACGCCAACCGGAAATCCCCGCGCAGCATCGCGTGGGTCGCCCGGAGCACGCCGCATCCGGGACACTTCAGTCCCGTCGCCGAGTACATCCAGCACCGGGGATAGAACGCCTGTCCGGCCGGTTCATACCGCCACAGCACCACCCCAACCGCCACCAGCAAGCCGACCACCACCCAGCGCCACCCCCCAACCGGCGTTCGCGCGCCGATCACGGGTGGGGCACTGGATGTCTGGGACACAACGTGGCCTCCGTCACTCAAACTGTCTGCGGACCTCGGGCTTGTTGATCAGGATGATCACCCAGATCCCCAACGGCAACCCGAGCAGGCAGCAGCAACTGGTGAAGCACGGAATCATCACCAGGATCGCCGCCGTCAGAGCCAACCCCCACGTCTTCAACTTCAACATCCGGACACCGCCCAGCACGACCAACGAGAACACCACCATCGACAACGCGATCAACCCGTACTGCACCGCCGCCGGCATGTCCGTCTGGAATCGCATCGCCTGCTTCAGGAACTCCGGCGCCTCCGCCGGCAACTCCTGAGCCTGCCCCTTGCCAACTCCCAGGCTCGTCGTGACCACGTTCACCAGCGAAAAAAGGAGCATCACGCAACCAAAGACGATCAGGCAGATCGCCGCCGGCTTGGTCTGCGCCAGCACGGCTTCACGCTCAGCCCCGCCGAACGGCGCCTGAAACGCCCCACCTCCCACCGTCGGCAACGCCGGAATCGGCCCGCCGGGCGAACCCATTCCCAGCGCGCTCCCGCCCGAGAGGGCCTCCGAGAACTCCGCCACCTGCCCCAGCGACTGCCACACTTCCTCACCCTCCCGGCAGACCTGCGAGTCCCGATTCAATCGCCGCTCTGCGATCCACTGTCGGACCGTCTCCGCCGCTATGGGCCCATATACGTTCTGGTCGGCACCTCTGACGCGATACATTCAGCCTCCGAAGTTGGATTGTTTCTTGGACGAAAATCTGGATCTCAAAAACCCGACAGCCACCAGGACTACGCCCGGCGCCGCGACGGAATCTCCTCCCGATACCGGTAGGCCATCGCAACAAAAACGAACACCACCGCCACACCGAAAGTCATCAACGCGTAGGACAGGAACCGTCCCGGCGTCACCGACGCCGAACCGGAATGGCCGCCGGCATACTTGGTGATCATCGCCACCAGGAAATTCCCCGCCGCCACCGTCAGCAGCCAGAAGCTCATGATCGTGCTCTTCATGCTCTTCGCCGCCTGGGTGTACGCAAACTCCAGACCCGTCGTCGACACCAGCACCTCCGCCGCCGTCAGGATCGTGTACGGCACCGCCTGCCACAGCACGCTCAGCTTCTCACCCGCAGCAATCCGCTGTTGGATCCAGGCGACGACCACATACGAAAAACCCGCCACGAACATCCCCACCCCGATCCGCCGCAACGGCGTGACCTGGGTCCACTTCCCGCACAGCGGGTACAACACCAGTGTCACCAGCGGAACCAGCAACATCACCAGCAGCGGATTCAACGACTGCATCTCCTCGCCACCCAACTGGTAGGACCCGAATTGAACCGGGATCATCTCCTTCGCCTGCAGCACCCACGTGGACGAATGCTGGTCAAACATCGCCCAGAACGGCGGGATCAAGGCGAACACCGACAGCACCGGCGCCACCGACGACGCCGCCTCGACTTCCTTCGGCGTAAACCGGGCGCTCGCCAGCGCACCCCTCCAGAAATCTCGCCCCGGTTGACGGTTCCTCAACGCTTCAAAGAATACCGCGAAGAACCCCGCGGACCGGGATTCCCGCGCCGGGGGCACCTTCCGATACCGGTTTCGGCCCAGGAAGAAGATGATCGTCGCGATGCCCATCAGGATGCCGGGAATCCCAAACGCCCAGGAATAGCCCCACTTCCGCGCCACCCACGGGATCGTGAGGAACGAGAAGAAGGATCCGAAATTGATCGCGAAATAGAACGCCGCGTACGCCTTCTCGTACAACCGGCTCTTTCCTTCCTCGAACTGGTCACCCATGAACGCCGACACGCACGGCTTGATCCCACCGGCTCCGAACGCGATCAACGTCAACCCGGCGCCGAGCATCCAGGCGCGCCCCTGCGCCGCCACCGCATTGGCCGCCTCCCACGACTTCCTCGCCGTCTCCGTCAACTCCACCACCGGCGCTGCCGGCATCACGACCGGATACAGGATGTCGGCCAGCGCCATGACTCCGTGACCCACGCAATACAGCAGCGAAATCCAAAGGATCGTCCGGTACCGACCCCACCACTTGTCCGAGATCCACGCCCCCAGCAACGGGGTGAAGTAGTTCAGCATGATGAACAGGTGGATCCACTCGGTTGCCTTGTCCGGCGCCTGACCCAACCCGCCTTTCATCACCTCGCCTGTGATGTACCCGGCGAGGATCCCCTTCATCCCGTAGAAACTGTACCGCTCACAGGCTTCGTTCCCGATGATGAACCGGACCTGCGGGGGAAACTTGTCACCCGGAGTTCCGACCTGCTTGTCCTCAGCAATGGCTGCCACGCCCCAACCAAAACCCATCGCCGCCGACACCGCAAAGGGTTTCCCTGCCCCCTCCGTCGCAAAACTTTTCCTTTGTCGTCCCCCTCCCTTTCCGGCAGAAACCCCGGGCTAACGCAATGGCACTCATTGTCCAGAAGTACGGCGGCACGTCCGTCGGCAACACCGACCGCATCAAGAACGTCGCGCGGCGGGTAGCCAAATCACGCGCCGAGGGCGACCAGATCGTGGTCGTCGTCTCCGCCATGTCCGGCGTCACCGATGGACTGATCAAGCTGTCGAAGGAGATCACTCCCCTCCCCTCCGAGCGCGAGATGGACATGCTCCTCGCCACCGGCGAACAGCAGACCATCGCCCTGACCGCCATCGCCCTCCACGCCGCCGGCATCCCCGCCGTCTCTCTCACCGGAGCGCAGGCCGGCATCGTCACCGACGGCGTCCATACCAAGGCCAAGATCCAGAACATCACCCCGGCCGAGGTCCATCGCCTCCTCGACGCCGGCAATGTCGTGATCGTCGCCGGATTCCAGGGCCAGACCGAGGAAGGCCAGATCACCACGCTCGGCCGCGGCGGTTCCGACCTCACCGCCATCGCCCTCGCCGCCGCCCTCAAGGCCGATCTCTGCCAGATCTACACGGACGTCGATGGTGTCTACACCGCCGACCCGCGCCTCGTCCCCACCGCCCACAAGCTTCCCGAGATCTCTTATGACGAGATGCTCGAACTCGCCGGCGCCGGGGCCAAGGTCATGCAACTCCGGTCCGTCGAGTTCGCCAAGAAGTTCGACGTCATCTTCGAAGTCCGCTCCAGCCTGAACGAGAATCCCGGCACCATCGTGAAAGAGGAAACCAAGAGCATGGAAGACGTCGTCGTCCGCGGCGTCTCGATCGACAAGAACCAGGCCAAGATCACCGTCGAGGGCGTCCCCGACCAACCCGGCCGCGCCGCCCGCATCTTCAAGGCCCTCTCCGAGGCCGCCATCAACGTCGACATGATCGTCCAGAACGTCTCCCACGCGGGCGGCGTCCGCGTCACCGACATCTCGTTCACGGTCGACAAACCCGACCTCCTCAAGGCCTCCAAGGTCATCGACGGCATCCGCCCCGACCTCGCCTTCACCAACGTCTCCACCGACGAAAGCATCGGCAAGCTCTCCATCGTCGGCGTCGGCATGCGCTCCCACTCCGGCGTCGCCGCCCGCATGTTCGAGACCCTCGCCTCCGAGGGCATCAACATCGGCATGATCTCCACCTCCGAAATCAAGATCTCCGTGATCATCGACAGCAAGGATGGGGACCGAGCCGTCAAGGCCGTCCACCAGGCCTTCATCGGCTGATGCCGTGCCCTCCCACCTCCAGCGCGCCCGCGAGGTCTTCCGCATCGAGTTGGCGGCGCTGAAGGCGGTCGAACGTCGCCTCGACGAATCCTTCGACCAGGCAGTCGACCTCGCCGTAGCCACTCTGGCCGCGCGCCAGAAGATCATCGTCGTCGGCATCGGCAAGTCCGGCATCATCGGCCGCAAGATCGCCGCCACCCTCAGCTCCACCGGCTCCACCGCCGTCGTCCTCAATCCCGTCGACGCCCTCCACGGCGACCTCGGGATCGTCAACGACGGCGACCTGGTCATCGCCCTCTCCTACTCCGGCGAATCCGAGGAACTCCTCAACCTCATCCCAGCCCTCCGCCGCTTCTCCATCCGCATCATCGCCCTCACCGGCGTTCCCCAGTCCACCCTCGGACGCCACAGCGACGTCGTCCTGAATGTCGCCGTCCCTCGCGAGGCCTGCCCCTTCAACCTCGCTCCCACCTCCAGCACCACCGCCACCCTCGTCCTAGGCGATGCCCTCGCCATGGCCATCCTGGATGCCCGGGGCTTCAAGCAACGCGACTTCGCCCAACGCCACCCTTCAGGCGCCATCGGTCGCGCCCTGCTCCTCCGCGTCTCCGACATCATGCGCCAGGGCCAGCGCAACCCCATCGCCCCCGACTCCCTCCCGGTCAAGGACGCCCTCCTCGCCATGACCCACGCCAAGGCGGGCTCCGTCTCCGTCGTCAACCGCTCCGGCAAACTCGTCGGCGTCTTCACCGACGGCGACCTTCGCCGACGCATGTCGACCGACGATGCCATCCTGTCCCGGGTCCTTCGCGAAGTCATGACCCCGGATCCCATCTCGATCCGCGGCGACGCCCTCGCGGTCGAGGCCGTCCGGATCTTCAACGAGCGGAACATCGACGACATCGTCGTCGTGAACGAACTCCGCGAACCCATCGGCCTCATCGACAGCCAGGATCTCCCCCGGCTGAAGCTCATGTAGCCGGTGCCCCCGTTCCCCAACAACGCCTACCTGCTCGCCTTGGTCGGCGCGCTGGTCGCCGCCGCCCTCTCCCTGCCGCTCTGGCGGGCCCTCTGCCGGCGCTGGAACTGGGTCGACGAACCCGGCCATCGCAAGATCCACCACACGCCCATCCCGCTCGCCGGCGGATGGGCCGTGTTCACCGGACTCGCCGCTGTGCTGGCTGGCGGCGCCCTCGCCGTCGCCTCCGGGTGGATCGATACCCAGTCCGTCGAACGCCTCTCCTACGGCCTCGGCAAACGCGCCCCCCAACTCATCGCCATCTTCCTCGGCGCCGCCGCCATGCTTGGCCTCGGCGCCCTCGACGACCGATTCGAACTCAAGGCTCCCATCAAGTTCGGCGCCCAGTTCCTCATCGCCCTCGCCGTCGCCGCCGCCGGTGTCCGCATCACCCTCTTCATCCCCTCGGTCGCGTTCTCCTACGCCGTCACCGTCCTCTGGATCCTGACCGTCACCAACGCCCTCAACCTGAGCGACAACATGAACGGCCTCTGCGCCGGTCTCGGGGCCATCGCCGCCTTCTTCCTCGCGGCCTTCGCCGCCCGTCACGGCCAATACCTCGTTGGCGCCTTCGGCTTCGCCATCCTCGGGGCCCTCCTCGGATACCTCCCCTTCAACTACCCCCGCGCCTCCGTGTTCCTAGGCGATGCCGGCAGCCACCTCGTCGGATTCCTCCTCGCCGTCCTCTCGATCCTTCCCCACTTCTACGCCGAGCGACACGACGCCACCAACCGCCTCGCCGTCCTCAATCCGATCCTCGTCCTCGCCATCCCGCTCCTCGACGTCGCCCAGGTCACGATCTACCGCACCGCCACCGGCAAACCCTTCTGGATCGGCGACACCAATCACCTCTCCCACCGCCTGAGCCGGACCCGTCTCGGCAAGGCCGGCGCCGTCGCCACCCTCTGGATCGCCGCCCTCCTCCTCGGAGCCCTCACCCTCTAACTCCTCCGGTGGGGCGAGTGTCCCCACGAGCCGCTGGGGAGTCCCAAGTTTCAAGATTCAGGTTTCAAGGCCAACTCCCGCTTCAAACTTGAAACTGAAAACTTCAAACTCCCCCCCCATGATCCTCTGCGGCATCAGTGACGAAGCTGGCAATTCCCTCGCCTCCCAGATCCAGGCCACCCGCGAACTTGGCTGGAAGCACCTCGAGATGCGCAACGTCGTCGTCGACGGCTTTCCCAAGGGCAAC
>CAIMMI010000185.1 GCA_903842505.1 uncultured Verrucomicrobiota bacterium
ATTCAAGGTTAAGTTTGCACTCTCAGTACGCGGAATCGCCCGGTTATTGCGCGGGCGCCGCCATCATCCGCATTTCAGCTCGTCCTCTGCTGAGAGCGCAAGCGAACGTTCCCTTGCTGCCCGAATTGAGGCCACACTCAACGAATGTCTTGAGATTCTCCCTGCTGGGAGGGTGGGCAGGCCGGACAAACGCGCCCGATTGTGTGAGCTGACTAAGGAGTGGCTGCTAACGACCGCACAGACAAATGTGTTGGGTCCACCAGAGGATGATGGGGATGAGGACGAGGACGAAATAGAGTCATGACAGAACCGCTTCTCCAGTCACTCGCTCTTGCCTCTGGCCCCCAAACGGCCGTCGAGTTGTGCGACGCGATGCGACGCAGCGGTGCGAAGGTCGATCAATTTGAGGTTCTTCACGAATTGCGGAGGCTCCAAAACCAAGGCATCGTTCGCCTCGAAGGCACGCGCTGGCGTCTGCTTAGGATGCCGGCCAAAATCAAACAAGCTTCACCACTACGAGGCCCCATTCTTCCGCAGCCGACCGGCAGCCCAGCGTCAGCAGGGAAGCGAGCAAATCCGATCACTTCTCAGGGGATGGCACCGCGCCCCGCGCCGACGGGACGATGGACGCAGTTCCGAGCGATAGGCCGCTATTACATGGATTGTCTCTTGCAGGACGAAGCCCCGGACTTGAAGGGATTCGTGGACAACCAGGATGACACATGGATTGCCGTCCCACAGATTCCGTGGGCTCGGTTGGCTGCCGGTGGCGACTTCGCTGTCTCCCTGGCCAGAGAACAAGCCCCCTTCCAGCGCAATCGCGTCCGACGGGGGGAGGACGAATGCGTTTATCTCTGCTACCCGCTGATATTCGTGAAACCGAAGGGAGTCTCCGGTTTCGTCGTCCCCCTTTTCGCCCAGCCAATGACGGCGGATTGGCGCGCCGGGGTCCTTCATCTTGAACCGGATGGCCCGATCGCCGTGAACGGTGCCTGGCTCGGATACCGCTTCCCAAAGAGCGCCGAGCGCGCGGCATTTCTGCGCGCGATGGGATTTTTGAACGATGCGAATGGCGAGGACGAAAACGGTGAGGGCACGACGCCAGGGCCGAAGGACTTCGCCCGTCTCGCGCAAGACGCAGCGCATTACGTCCACGACCCGGACAAGTTCGCCGAACACATCGAGCCTCTTGGGCTGAGAATGGTGGCCGACTGGAAAAAGGCGGAACCGGGACTATACAACACGGCGGTTCTTACGCTCGGCCCACGCCTGCGCTACACGCGGAGTCTGTTGCGCGACCTCCGAGACATCACCGAGAAGTTCTCCGATGAAGACCTGGATCAGACTGCACTGGCCGGATTGTTCCCTCACGACAAACCAACTTCCGAACCGGACGTTTCACCAACGCAGCCCGACAATGCTCCAGCGCCTTCACCAGTGTTCGCCGCCGATCAACTCGCGCAGACGCGGCTGCTGCATCCGAGCCAACGCGGGGCCGTCGTCAATTCGTTGGCTGAGCCGGTGTCGGTGGTGACGGGGCCGCCCGGCACCGGAAAATCGGAGGTCGTGGCGGCAATGCTGCTCAACCAGTTGCTCCGGGGCCAAACGACGCTGTTCGCCAGCAAGAACCATCAGGCATTGGATGCGGTATTGCCACGGCTCAACAACGCGGCGGAAGGCGGCGACCTCATCATCCAGACGTCGAGTCGTGACCTCGCACAGCGCAAAAGCTACCTCAGCAAGTTGCAAAGCCTGCTCGCACGCCCCCCGCGACCGGATGCGGCACAGGGAGACGAATTTCGGCGTAAGTTTAAGGAATTGTTCAAACAGCAACGGGCGACCCTCAGCGACATCTCAACGCTCGAACAGGCCCGAAAGGACTATGAGGCATTGAATGAACAGTTTGAGGAATTGCGGAAGTCCCTTCCTCTCGCGGCGCAATCTGACGATGCGCTCGCACGCTGGCCGCGGGAGTTGACGCACGACAGAGTGGGGGCATTGGAGGCGGAATTGCGCGGCGCGCTCGCCCAACCGCGCGGTTTGCTCCAGAAGCTTTGGCACTCACTCCGCCGAAGCCAGATCGAGGCAAGACGCCAAGCAGCGCGCGAACCGTTCCTTTCGTTCCCGTTTCCGTTTGCTGGCGGAACTTTGCCCGACGCCGGAGCGACAGGTGACGCTTGGAACGAGTTCTTTACGACATGGAAAAGATGGTCAGAGGCCGCGCGTATGGCGGTACTCGTGCGAAGTTGCGAGCAACGCCTCGCGCAACTGCCGCGAGCCGAAGACTGCAATCGCCGGATGGCAAGCGCCCAACAGGGCATTGAAGAACAGACTGGCGAGTGGATGCGATGGGCCGCAGGTGGCCTGCCCAATTCCCTCGCTCCGGCTGACCGAGAGGCTCTGGCCAACTTGCGGGCGGGCATTCAAAACTGGGGGCCAGACCGCTTCGGCAAAGAATTGAAGAGGCATTTTCCGCTCATCATGCGGGCGTTTCCACTCTGGTCGGTATCGAACCTCTCGGCTCGCAGCGCGCTGCCGCTTGTGCCTGGAATGTTTGATCTCGTGATCATTGACGAGGCCAGCCAATGCGACATCCCTTCCATTGTACCGCTGCTGGCGCGCTGCAAACGCGCGGTTTTGGCCGGCGACCCCAATCAACTCAAGCACATCAGCACGTTGGACTCGGTAGTTGACCAGACGCTCCTGGAGCAACACGGCCTCACGGACGCACAGGTCCAGCGATTCACGTATCGCACGAACAGCGCGTTCGACCTCGCCCACGACAACGCATCTGTGCCGGACAGCGCCCGCGTGCGTCTCGATCTCCACTTCCGCTCGCACGATCTCATTGCTGATTACGGCAATGAGGCGTTCTACAACAACTCCCTGCATGTTGTCACGGTGACCGAGCGCCTGAACATCCCACGTGGGATGCAGCCAGGAATTCATTGGACGCATGTTGCGGGGAGAGTGGAACCAGGCCAGACAGGGGTTTGGTGCTCTGATGAAATTGAAGCCGTCCGGGTTGAGTTGTCCCGGCTGGCCGCTGGTGGTTACCGCGGAACGGTTGGAGTCGTGACCCCTTTCCGCCAGCAGATGATTCGAATGAAGGATGCGCTGGAAGCAGGCGACAGGTCGCTGCCACCTGACTTTATGGAGCGGGTGCGTTTCCTCGCCGCAACCGCACACGGATTTCAGGGCGATGAGCGGGATCTGATCCTTTTTAGCCTATGCGCTGGGCCAGAGCTGCCGGACGGGTCCAGGATTTTCCTCCGGGAGAATCCAAATCTGTTCAACGTGGCTGCTTCGCGTGCGAGGGCGGTTTTGCATGTCGTCGGCAATCGTGAGTGGGCTTTGGCCTGCGGTGTTACCTTCATCGAAAAACTGGCGCGTCGCACGTTGCCGAAGAGCGGTGACACTTTCGGGAAGAAGCGCGAACTCTATCAGTCCCCGTGGGAGAAGGTTCTCGCCGATGCTTTGCAACAAGCGGGCATCACCACCGTTTCGCAATATCCCATTGCGGGCCGCTTTCTCGACTTGGGCATTCTGAGTCCACGAAAAATCGACGTGGAAATTGACGGAGAATCGTTTCACCGGACCGAGGGCGGCGGGCGCAAGGACGACGACTATTGGCGCGACCTGCAACTTCAGAGTCTCGGCTGGCAGGTTTGCCGCTTTTGGGTCTATGAACTCAAGGAGGATCTACCCCGTTGTGTCCGCAGGGTAATCGACCTTTTGGAACGCTGAAGGACCTTCGCGTGGCGGTGGCGGGGGAAAGGCAATGGAGTCGGTCCCGTATTTTTGACATTTGGCTCCGCTATCACCAAGGCCCACGAAGCCAGGTTTTGCCGGAACCATCAGGACAGCATCGCAGGTGATGGCGTCGTTGGCGGGGAGACCGGCGGCGGCGCGGTTATCCACAGACTTCAGCGATGGCACGGATTTCTTCGGGATGCTGGGGCACTTCTGATCCGCAGATGGCGCCGATGGCGCAGATTTTCCGGGATACGGATTGGGAAGTGGGTCGGACCGGTCGATCGCGTTGGCAGATCTCCGCCGCGGGAAGGCCGTCGCGCGGCGCTATCGCAATCGGCGGATCGGCGAATTCCTCAAGGAACTCGACCTGACGGAAGGGCGTGCGACGGGAATTCCAAAGATCCTCCACGCGATGCGGACCAATGGCTCGCCGACGCCGAAGCTGCAGACGGACGAGGACCGGACCTCATTCCTGATCCGGCTACCGGTCCATCCCCAAGCCACGGGACCGGGGCCCGCGGGCGGATCCCAGCAGACCAACCCGCCCGTCACCGGGGAAGTCACCGGGGAAGTCACCGGGGAAGTCACCGGGGAAGTCACCGGGGAAGTCGCACTTCTTCTGTCAGCATTCACTGGCGAGATGAAGCGCTTGGAACTCCAAGCTGCGCTGGGACTCAAACACGAGGACCACTTTCGGGAAGCCTACCTCGTGCCGGCTCTTGAAGCCGGATGGATCGAGAGGACCATCCCCGGCAAGCCAAGGAGCCGACTCCAGAGGTATCGACTGACACGGCGGGGGCAGGCTTGGGTGGCCTCGCAGGCCAAGCGGGTGGAGGGAGCCTGAAACGGCAAGAGGGTAACTCCCGCACTTTTGCATTTGGCCCTGCCTTAACCAACCCCCTCGAAGCTGAGCTGGGCCGGAACCATCAGGCTGGCATGCGAAATCCACCGGCGACCGTCACGTCCCCAGATCCCCAAAGATCTGCGGATTTTATGAAGGCTTCGTGGGAAGCGTGAAGATGGGTTTGCCAAGACCCTCGGGTGTGAAGTTTGGTCTCCATCCGCCATGTCCACCGAACTCCTCCGCTTCGATAAGGAACGATCGGATTCCCTGCACCGATGGCTCACCGGCCTGCCCTCCTCGACTCTCGCAGGATGGCTGATGGAAACCGCGATGCGGGATGATAGCCTTCGGGTGGTCCTGCGCTGTGAACAGGCCCAGGCGGAAGCGGGCGGGCTCGATGCGGGCGCACTCCGAGAGGCCATCGAGCACTTCACCGGAAACCTCGAAGACATTACCTGGCGGGAGTCTCCGGATTTCGGAAGCCGGCTGATGTCGGTCGTCGGACTCCTTTCCAGGGCGCTGGACCGGGGTCAGGCCTGCGGGGTGATGGAACTCTGCGAGTTCGCCCTGCATCGGACGGAGTTGGCCGCCATGGCCATCCAGGATAGCGAGTGCTGGTCCGACCAAGTCCGGGACGAACTCTCCGCACTCCATCTCCGCGCCTGCCAGATTGCGAGGCCCGATCCCGTCGCGCTTGCCACCCGGTGGTTTCGGTTCCGGATTCAATCGGACCTCGGCTGGTTCGATCACTTTCCACGGGACTACTACGAACTGCTCGGGCCTTCCGGCGTCGCGACACTGGAACGTCTCCTGACCGAGTCGCTGGAGATCTCCCAGGCAGACAAGATCAGTCGTCGCCACCTGGATGTCGGACTTGCACGTCTGAAGCAGGAACTGGGAGGTTGAATTTGGAGAAGGCAGCTGGAACCACGGATTTCACGGATGGGCACGGATCCGAAGAGGGAGAGTTATCCGCAGATGGCGCAGATGGCGCAGATTTTCAGGGATGCGGATGGGGAAGCGGAACGGGACGGTTATCCACAGATTTCACAGATGGCACA
>CAIMMI010000186.1 GCA_903842505.1 uncultured Verrucomicrobiota bacterium
CCACCGTCACCGGCGCGTTCACCGTGAACTCGCGTCCGTCCCGGGTCCGCGCCCGGACACCGACGTGGCGGTTGCCGTCCTTGAGGAGTTCGGTGACTTCGACTTCCTCGCGGACATCCACGCCCTGCTGGCGGGCGTTTTCGGCCATCATCTGGTCGAACTCCGAGCGGAGGACCTGCCACGTCTGGGCGACGGTTTCGCGGTCGTATCGGTTGTAAAAGTAGAAGGGTTGGGAAGCGCGACCGGAGGGGCTGACGAACTGGACGGAGTACTTCTTGGTGAAGGCGGACTGGCGGAGTTTGGAGATCATCCCGAGGCGCTCGAGGGCGTGGTAGGTGAAGGGGATGAGGGATTCGCCGATGTGATAGCGGGGGAATTTTTCGCGTTCGAGGACGAGGACGCGGCGATGATGCTGGGCGAGGATGGTGGCGGTGGCGCAACCGGCGGGGCCGCCACCGACGACGACGGCGTCGAAGGACTCGGAGCAATTCATACGCAGACGTACTAATCCCGATCGCGCCAATCGCCAAGTGGGATTCTTCGGGCTGGGGCGAAGTGGGGGACCCAGCGGAGGACTTCCAGCGGCGACGCGGCGCTTTGCTTGAGAGCCGCGAAGGCTCGGGGGCGGCTTCGAGCTGCGATCGGCTCAGGGAAAACCCACCCCGCCTGATGAGGGTAGGGAACCATGGCGAACGTGCAACGATGGCGGCGGTCTTGCGGCAGACTCGCAAAGACGGTGCGAACCGGGCGTGAGGGGTTGCCAGCGGGTGGGTGGGCAAGGTTCAAGGTGGGCGTCTGTCTCAACATTAATGAACATGAAACCAATGAACCTGACGGGGTCGGGCCGCGCTTTGATGCGCGGTGCGATCGTCGCCGCCCTCTTGGGCGCTGCCTGCGGGGCGAATGCCCAGAAGGCGTTTTTCGAGGACTTCGAGGGGTTGACCCTTGGGCCGAATCGTGAAGAAGGCCTGGCCGGACTCAATGTCTGGACCAAGTCAGCTCCTGCCGGATGGACGGCGGATGACACGGGCATTCTTGGGCTGGGCAACCCCGCCACGGACGGTGTCGTGGAGTGGGCGGGCTGGAGCTTTGCCGACAAGAACTGGTGGACGAGCACCGCGGGCGACCAGCGCCGGTCGGATTTCTCCTTCGGCCAAGGCACGGTGATGATCGCGGATCCCGACGAATGGGACGACGCGGCGCACACGAAGGGATTGTTCAACACGTTCATCTCGACGCCCGAGATCACCCTCTCTGGGTATGCGGCGAACTCGCTGGTGCTGGCGTTTGATTCGAGCTGGCGCCCTGAAGCCCGCGACGATGGCGGCGCGAGCTTCCCGACGGCGGAGGATGGAACGCCGATCAACGACCAGACCGGTCTGGTGCTGGTGACCTACAATGCCGGTTCGACGAATGAAGTCGTCCGGTGGGAATCCACGCGGACCCTGGACGACGGCTCGGACAACCCGTTCTTCAAGGAAGACAAGACCAAGCAGGACGGCACGAACCCGGACGAGATCTCGAACAGCAACGAGCCGGTGATCATCCCGCTGAACAACGCCGCCAGTGCGGCGAAGCTGAAGCTCACGTTCGGCATGATCGAAGCGGCGAACGACTGGTGGTGGGCGGTGGACAACATCGCCGTCGGTGTTCCTCCGCTGGTGACCGGCGTGACGGGCACGGGCGTTTCTGTCCGCGCGCGCATCTCGGAAGCCCTGGAGAAGTTCGTGGACGAGACCAAGCCCATCACCCTCGAGGTGGATGGCGGCGTGGTGAGCCCGGCGACGGTGACTCGGGACGGCAATCTGGTGTACGTGGCCTACAGCCAGGCGCCGGACGTCTACACGCCGGGAAGCAAGCACACGGTGAACGTGAAGTTCACGTCGACGGATGGCCGGCAGGTGACGGACGGCAGCTCGTTCGTTGCGCCGAGCTACACCCGCGTGGCGTCGACGCCCGCGGTGGTGACGGCGACGGTTCGCAACCCGAGCTTCTTCGCGGTTGACGCGACGAAGGCGGTGACGGTGAAGCTGGACGGCGTGAGCGTGAGCCCGTTCACGGTGACGCCGACGACGAACCCGGACACGGGTGAGGCGACGGGCCTGGTGGTCCGTTACCCGCTGACCAGCGCGCTGGCCCCGAACAGCCAGCACACGCTGGAAGTGACGTTCACGACCGATGGCAACCGTCAGGTGGTCGACGCAGTGAAGTTCACGGCGGCGGACTACAAGACGTTGTCGGCGGATCTGGCGACGGCGGTTGGCACGGGCACGGAGCCCGGCATGCGCTGGAAGACCCACCAGCTGGCCACCGGCCGCGGCAACAGCACGGCGCTCGTTGAAGAGCAGCTTCGCGGCGAGTTGGGCGCGTCGATCCACGACCGCTTCGGCCAGAACGCCGCGGGTTACTTCGACATCAGCGAGGTCAACTTCGAGCAGGATGCGCTCGGTGCAGGCGTGTTCCGCGTGGACGGCCTGAACGAGTTCGCCGTTTCCGACCTGGCGATCCCGGGTATCCCGGGCCTGCTGCCGGACTCGACCCCGTCGACCGACAACATCGCGGGCGAGGCCTTGACCTACGTTGAGATCCCGGCCCCTGGCATCTACACGATGGTCGTCCGTTCCGATGACGGCTTCCAGGTGTCCGTTGGCAACCTGTCGAACCCCTTGTTCCAGGTGCTCGGTGGTTATGATGGCGGCCGTGGCGATGCCCCGACCGAGTTCTACTTCCAGGCGACCAAGGCGGGTGTCTACCTGTTCCGCCTGATGTGGTACGAAGGCGGCGGCGGCGCGTCCGTCGAGTGGTACACGGTTCAGTCCAACGGCACGGCGGCCCTCGTCGGCGGCCAGCAGCCCGGCGCGCTCAAGGCCTATCGCAAGCGCACGGTGGCGGAGCCGAACCTGACCCAGGTGCCGGCGACCGTCGTCAGCCAGCCGAAGTCGGTTGAAGTCACCGAAGGCAACTCGGCGACGCTCGCCGTGGTCGCGAATGGTGACGCCCCGATCGCCTATCAGTGGTCCAAGGACGGCGTTGTCGTCCCCGGTGCGAACCGCGCCGAGTTGACCCTCAGCAAGGTCACGGCGGCCAACGCCGGCGCCTACACCGTCCGCGTCTCCAACGCGAGCGGCACGAACACCTCCAGCGGCGCCAACGTCGCGGTCGTCCTCCGCACCCGTTCCAAGGTTCTCCTGACCGAGAACTTCGACTCGCTCGTCCTCGGGCCGAACGTCGAGGAAGGCGTCATCACCGGACAGGTCAACCCTGCCACGGGCGGTGGCCCCAAGGATGCGGTCGTGACCAAGACGGCTCCGGCCGGCTGGGTGGTCGACAACAGCGGGATCAACGGTCTCGGCAACCCGGCGACGGACGGCGTCGTGGAATGGGCCGGATGGAGCTTCGCGAACCGCGAGTGGTGGTCCTTCACGGCGGGCGACCAGACCCGTACGCAGTTCAAGAAGGGCACGGGCACGGTCGCGATTGCCGACGGTGACGAGTGGGACGACCAGCCCCGCGCGGCTGGCACGATGAACACGCTCCTGACGACGAAGGACATCGACGTCGCCGGGCTCGCGGCGAACAGCGTCGTGCTGAAGTTCGACTCCAGCTGGCGCCCGGAATCCCCGCAGAAGGCGGTCATCCGCGTTTCCTTTGACGGGGCTGCCCCGGTTGAAGTGCTTCGCTGGACGGCGGACGCGGGTCCGACCTTCCATGCGGACAGCCAGAACGAGACGGTTTCGTTCCGCATCAACAACCCTGCGACGGCCAGCAAGATGAAGGTCACGTTCGGGTACATCGACGCCGGCAACAACTGGTGGTGGGCGCTCGACAACATCGAGGTCTCCGGTGATCCGGCTGGCCACGACACCTTGGCCGATGGTCTCGCGACCTACCTGCCGTTCGAAGGCAGCTACAACGACGCGTCCGGCAAGGGCGTGAACGGCGCGGCCCGGGGCACGCCGAGCTTCGTGGCGGGCAAGGTTGGCCAGGCGGTCAACACCCGTACGGTCAACACCGGTGAGTTCAGCTACGTCACGCTGGGCCGCCAGATCCTGTTCGGCACGAACGTGAACTTCACGGCGTCCTTCTGGGTCAAGGTCAACTCCAACACCGGCGATCCCTCGTTCCTCGGCAACAAGAACTGGAACAGCGGCGGCAACGTCGGATTCGTCATCGCCACCGGTGGCGACAACCACTTCCAGTGGAACCTCAACACCGTCGGCGGAGGCCGCAAGGACTTCGACGCCGCCGCCGGCACCCTGCCGCTCGACACGTGGAAGCACGTCGTCGTCTCCTTCGATCGCTCCGGCAACGCCGAGAGCTGGATCGACGGCAACCGCATCAACTCCACGTCGATCGTCGCCAACGCCGGTCAGTCCTTCGACACCGCTGACCTGAACCTCAACATCGGTCAGGACGGCACGGGCACCTACACCGACGGCGGTGGCGTGTTCCACAACTCCGACATCGACGAGGTCGCAATCTGGACCCGTATCCTGTCCGACGAGGAAATCGTCCGGACGTTCACCAAGGGCTCGGCTGGCCAGGCGCTGGTTTCTGCGGCTCCGGCCCAGACGGCCTCGGGCGTTCCGCCCGTCGGCTTCGGCGGCGTGACCCTGACCAACGTCGTGGTCGACACCGCGACCCGGACGATCACTGCGGACGTGCCGGCTGGCACCGAGCAGGGTTACCTCACGATCTCTCCGGCAGTGACCGTGAAGAGCATCGCGATCGTCGGCGGCAGGCTGGTGGTCCGGTACTGAACGCAAGCTTCCCTTCCTGAGTTGGGAAGATCGCGGGGCGGTTGGGCGAAAGCCTGGCCGCCCCTTTTGCTTTTCGCGGTAGCAGACGAGGTAACGAGGCTGGTTCAAGAGCGAGTTGCCAGTTCTCCGTTCAACGCCTCCGGCGTAGGGGGACACGTCGTCTTCTACCGGGGTAGCAGACGAGGTAACGAGGCTGGGCCTAGGGGGAGTTGCCAGACGCCAGTTCCCAGTGGCCCCTTTCAATGCCTCCGGCCTAGCGCGATACGGCGGGTTCTACGCGGACGCACGCAGGCGTCGGAAAGCCAGGAGGGCACCCGCAAGCGCGAGGATTCCGATGACCACGCTGGCGAGCGTGACGGTATGGAAGAACTCGAGGAAGGAACCCTCGGCCTTCCACAGGCGTCGGGCGAGCATGACGGCGACGTAACCCAGGTAGCCGATCGCATCGGCGAGGTACATGAGGTAGCCGATGTTTCCGCGGTCGCGGGTCAGGGCGATGAGACGTTCGAAGACGGTCGTGTGGACGGCGACGTAGGGGACGTACATGCCGAGACCGAGAAGGACCATGAAAGGAAAAGCCGGCAGAAGGCCCGCCCGCGAAGCAAGGACGGACGCCGCGACCAGGGTCAGGCCACCGATGGACAGGAGAAGGCAAGAGATGAGCGCCCTTCGATTGTCGTGGATGAGGACCGCCAGGCCGTTGGCGGTGATGACGCCCAGGGCCACCCACAGTTCGGATCGGGTGAACAGGGTGGAATTGGCCTTGGATCCAAGGGCTGCCCAGAGTTCCGGTGCGAAGTCGGCCCGCAGGCTTCGGATCACGGTGACGAGCAGGTAGGCGAGGATGACCATGCCGAGCCCGAGTCCATGGCGACGGAGAAAGGCAAGCCGTTCGGCGCGCTGCATCGGGGCACGTTCGGATCGGGCGGCGACGTCGAGAGCCGACGGGGGCGGGATCCGGTTCAGCATCCAGGTGAACCCGAGAAGGGGCAGGACGAAGATCAGGCCCGCCGTGAAGGGCATCCAGGGAGCCGGGACGCCCTGATGCAGCAGTTCGGTTCCGACCGACTTCGTGATGCCGTCGGCCAGGATGAAGCTGGCGCAAAGGCCAGCAACAAAGGCCTCGGTCATCCGTCGTCCTTCGAGGAACCCCAGCACCAGTCCGAACACCATGCCCAGTGGCAATCCGTTGAGGAACAGGCAGGCGATGTTCCAGGGGGGCGGCACGAGGGCGAATCCGAGGAGTGCCAGCTCAGCGATGGCGATCAGTCCCAGCAGCATCGGGGTCCGGCGCTTGGGCTGCATTTCGGCGATGACCCGGATTCCGGCGAACTTGGAGATCGTGTAGCCAAGGACCTGGGCGGTCACGAGCCACACCTTCGGATCGGGGAACGCCGCGGTGCCGGGGTAGGACCCGGCGGTGAATGGCTTCCGGAAGCCGTACATGCAGGCGTAAGTTCCAAAGGCGGCCGCGATGCACCAAAGGGTCTGGATCCACGGCGCGGCAAACCAGGCCGGGTGGCTGGGGGAAGACTCCGGACGGACGGGTGAGGATCGCATGGCGCAAGTCCACCGGTGGAACCACTGCGGGCACGGGCGGGTGGGGGCGGATGCTGGGCGATCGGGGGGGCGGTCAGGGTGACGATCCGCCAACGTTCTTGCGGCGATCCGGTGCGACGCTGGCGGGGCCCGCTCAGGTTCGGATTCCGACGCGGTGCGCGCTGGACGCGACGGCATGGGCGAAGGCGGCGTCGACCTCGACGAGGGAGAACCGATCCTCGATGAGGTCGGCGAAGGGGAATCGGTTGTGGTGCTGTTCGACGAACGAGATCGCAGTGATGAAGTCGTCGAGGTTGTAGTTGTGGAGACCGCGGATGGTGAGGAGGCGCCGGACGACCTGCTCGGCGTCGACCTGGATGGGGCGCTGCGGAAATGCGGCGCCGATGAGCACGGCAGTGCCGCCGATGCCGAGCGAGCGGAGCACGGCTTCCATGGTTTCTGGAACGCCACTGCAATCGATCGCTACCGTGACCGGTGCGATGTCGGTTTGGGCGGCGAGTTGTGTTTGCAGATCCGGTTTGCCCGAGCCGAGGAGCAGGGTGTGGTCGACGCCAAAGCGGAGGGCTGTGGTGAGTCGGTCAGTGGAGATGTCCGCGGCGAGGATCCGGCGGGCGCCGGCGGCACGGCACATGGCAGCGGCCACCAAGCCCAGCATGCCGGCACCGGTGATCAGGACCGTGCGGTCGGCCACCGATCCGGCCAAACGGAGCGATCCGGCAACCGTGGCGAACGAGCAGTTGATGAGTGCGAGGACGGGGAGGGGAATGGCGGCATCGATCCGTGCAACCGGCGTGTGCCGGCGGAGGAGACAGTGTTCGGCGAGGCCTCCATGGAGATGACTGGATGCCGTGACCTGCTCGTGGCCGTACTTGAACAGGTCGGGTGCCTTCTGCGGGATGCCGGCCCGGGCCATGCACGAGCAGGGGTCGGAGGCATAGATGGCCCAGGTGATGCGGTCGCCCACCCGGAGGGCGGCTCCACGGCAGTCGGACCGGGGAGCGTCGGGACCGAGGGCTGCGATGCGACCAATGATCTCGTGGCCGAGGATGGTGGGTGTCTTCTCGGTGCGTTTGCCCAGATAGGTGTAGAGGTCGCTTCGGCAGAGCGTCGTGTACTCGTTCCGGACGAGGATCTCGCCTGGGCCGGGAGCGGGGACAGCGACCGCTTCCAGGCGGAAGGGTGTCCCGGTTGAATCGAACAGTGCGGCAAGGCTCGTGTGCATGTGCGGAGGTACCCGATGAACGTCCGCCGGAAACCTGCGGACGCGGGTGGGCGGATTGTGGAGGGGTCGTGGGTGAGGTAAAGGCTGCGTCGGGCGGTTCGATGGAGTTTCGTCCGCCGTCGTTGAAGGCGGTGTCGATCGGGTGGCATTTGAGTGCCGAGTCTTGGCGACTCTTGCTTTGGCGAGAGGGGCGGGCTTGGATGTCTCCATGGCATTGGGTCTAGCTTCCCCGTTGTTGGCCGCCGCATGGATTCGGTTGCGGGTGGCGTTGGCAGTGGTTGGGCTCCTGGGAGGGTTGGGGGTGGGAGCGGGGCGGATTTTCGCAGCGACGACGAATGCGACCCGCGCGGTTTCGCTTCCGGCGTTTCTCTCGCAGGCGGGATACGCCACGGCTCCGGCGGCGAAGCCGATGGACGGCTATGTCGGCTCGGCTTCGTGTCGGGAGTGTCACCGCGATGAGCATGCGTCCTGGCATGCGTCGTTTCATCGGACGATGACCCAGAAGATGACGCCGGAGGCTGTTTTGGGGCGGTTTGACGGGTCCGAGGTGATTTCTGCCGGGTACCGGTACCGGTTGACGAAGGAGGGGGACACGTATTTCTCGGAAGGGCCGGATCCAGACCAGATCATGTACTGGGTCCAGGGCAAGAAGCAGGCGCCGCCGGCCAACCTGCCGCGGGTAAAGCTGCCGGTGGTGATGGCGACGGGGTCGCATCACTACCAGACCTATTGGGTGCCGAGTCCGAGGCATCCGGGGGTGTTGCAGACGTTGCCGGTGGTCTTCCTCCGGGAGACTTCCCGTTGGGTGGCTCGGGAGGCGGCCTTCCTGCATGGGCCGGAAGACAACGAGCGGTTCGTGACCCAGTGGAATCATCATTGCATCCTGTGCCACAGCACCGGCGGGAACCCGGGCTTGAACGCGGAGACGGGAGGGTTGGAGACGCAGGTGGCGGAGTTGGGGATTTCTTGCGAGTCGTGCCATGGCCCCGGTCGCGAGCACGTGGACCTGCGTCGGATGTTGGCACCCGGTGCGAAGCCTGAACGGGACCCGATCGTCAATCCGGCCCGGTTGGACGCACGGAGGTCGAGCGAGGTTTGCGGGCAGTGCCACGGAGTCTTTCTGCACCGGGAGGAGTTTGGGATGGAGTTCGCCAAGAAGGGCAACCTGTTCCGGCCAGGTGAGGCGTTGGAGCGCACCCGATATTACCCGAGGTATCCAAAGCCAGGCGCCTCACCCGAGGTGTGGGCGGACCTGCGGCGCAATCCTTCGTTTTTCCGGGAGCGATGGTGGCCGGACGGGCAGATGCTTGCAGGTGGACGGGAGTTTACGGCGATGCGGGATAGCGGGTGCCACGAGAAGGGTGGGATGAGTTGCCTGAACTGCCACTCGATGCACTCGAGTGATCCCGACGACCAACTGCGGCGGGATCGGCCGGGTTCGACGGCGTGCATCGAATGTCACCAGGAGGCGAAGTACACCACCGCGATCGCCGAGCATACCCACCACGCACCGGCGTCGACGGGGAGTGACTGTCGGAACTGCCACATGCCGCATACGTCGTATGCGTTGTTCAAGGCCATTCGCAATCATCAGATCTCGGTGCCACGCGTGGCGGCCGTGGGCGCAGGTGGTCCGCCCAACGCATGCAATCTCTGTCATCTGGACCAATCGCTGGGTTGGACGCAGGACTGGTTGGGCAAGTGGTATGGCCGGGCACCGGTGCCGCTGCCGGAGGACAGTCGTGAGATTTCGGCGGCGGCGGACTGGTTGCTCCGCGGGCATGCCGCCCAGCGCCTGATTGCGGCTTGGCATCTGGGCTGGGAACCCGCCCGTCAGACGGGGGGCGGGCGGTGGTTGGTGCCTCTGCTCGCGACGGCCATCTCGGACGATTATGGCCCGGTGCGTTTCGTTGCCGGGCGAAGCCTCCGGGCGCAGGACGGAATGTCCGGGCTCGACCCGGATTTCATCGCGCCGGAGTCGGTGAGGAAGGCGTATACCCGAAAGCTTCTGGATGCTGAATCGGCTCGGTCCGCGTCGGCGAAGGGGAGGGTCGAACGTTTGGAACAGCCCGATGGGCGCCCGGATGTTTTGCGGATCAACGGTTTGCTGGAACGGCAGGATCGTCGGTCTGTCACCGTGAAGGAGTAGGAGAGGCTGGGAGAAGGCTCCTTTCGGGGTGCGGAATGAGGCAATTCCGAGACGGTTGAGTACCCCGAAATTGTAACGGATCCCCTCTGGTCGTCGGCGACAGATGGGCGTAGTCTTTTCCCGTTGCCTCTAGGTGGAGGCAGCCATGCGGCGGGCGCCGGCGGTGTGAAACCGTGTGTCACCCCGGCGCCCGCTGTTTGTTTACGGCGGGTCCACTTGGCCACCACCTCGTTCGACGTACCCGGCCCGCCCCCGCTCCCCGTCGGACTCCCTTCCGTCGACCTTCCGTCGACGCCCTTCTGGCTTCGATCTCCCTTCCGCCCGTTCACAGTTCCTCGGGGTGGGGCGCGCGAAGTCGCAAGATGGAAGATTCAAGTTTCAAGCCGGACGCCCCTTGTACTCGCACTCGTACTCAGCCCGCAGGGCGGTACTCGTACTCGATCCCCACCAAACTCCCGACCCTCACACGCCAACCCATCGCTTCGAGTACGAGTACGAGTACGAGTACGGGTACGAGTAGGTCACGACCCGCTCCGAACCCGGTGGGGATGGCAGCAATATCCGATCGCCCAAACCGGACCTCCGGCTTGACGCTGGCGATGGTTCCGGGTGGAGTTCGTGCGCATGAAGAAGCTCGTGGTTGCTGCCGCGTTGGTTGTCGCCGTCCTGTCGGGCGCTGGTTGCTTTAAAAGCAAGGAAGGCCGGTATCGTCCCGGCATGCCGTTCTCGAAGGACACGATTGAAAGCCGCTACGAGCGGCCGGCCGATCAGGTCTACCAGGCGGCGAAGGCCACTCTGGAATACAATGGCGCGCTGACCTCTGAGGGATCCACGGCGTCGGGAGACACCGCGGCGCGTACCCTCTCCGGCAAGGTGAACAACCGCTCGCTGTGGGTTCAGGTGGACGAGGTCGAACCCCGCATCACCCGCGTTCAGGTTCAGGCCCGCAAGGGTGGAGTCGGCCGCGGTGATATCGATCTCGCCGCCGAGATCGACAAGCAGATCGCCCTGCGGTTGCGCTGAGTCGGTTCCGCGCCGTTTCAGGCGGTTCGACGCTCACGCGGAGGTGGGAGAGGTTCCGGCTGATCCCACCACCGGCTTCAGGTCGGCCGGCCTGAAGCCGTGCTTTGCTTGGTGCCGACCTCCGCCTGGGGCACCGCCTCCGGGCGTCGTCGGTGACCGTCGGTCAGTCGAACATCTTGCCGGGGTTCAGGATTCCGTGCGGATCCAGGACCTTTCGGAGTTCGCGCATGATCCGCATCTGGGCGTCTCCGGCGAACTTGGGCAGGAAACCTTTTTTCGCGACGCCGACGCCGTGTTCTCCGGTGATCGTGCCGCCCAGGCGGATGGCTTCGTCGAAGATTTCGTGGAAGGCCTCCTCGACGCGGTGCATCTCCTCGTGGTTGCGCTCGTCCGTGAGGACGGTGGGATGCAGATTGCCATCGCCCATGTGGCCGAACGT
Source organism: uncultured Verrucomicrobiota bacterium (assembly GCA_903842505.1). Taxonomy (GTDB): domain Bacteria; phylum Verrucomicrobiota; class Verrucomicrobiia; order Limisphaerales; family UBA9464; genus UBA6176. Next base: position 11,154 of record CAIMMI010000186.1, read on the forward strand.
TCCGATGCGGAGCTTGTATTTGCGGGCGATGCCGTCGACGAAGCGGACCATGCGGGCCAGTTCCGACCTGGGAACGGTGGCGTCCTCGAGGATGGTGGTGGGGGAGAGTCGGGCCAGGGCGGAGAAGGCGCTGCGGCGGGCGGCGGCGAGTTGATTGGCCTCGTGGTCATCCTTGGCAATGCGGACCTCGCGGCATCCATTGCGCCTTGCGATCTCCACCATGCGGGCGGCTTCCTCCTCGACCTGCGCGGGGTGACCATCGCTCTCCATCAGGAGCAGGGCCTCGCAGTCGGTGGGCAGGCCCACCTTGGCGAAGTCCTCGACGCATAGGATCGTTGTGCGATCGAGGAACTCCAGGGTGCAGGGGATGATCTTGGCGGCAATGATGTCGCTGACGGTCTGTGCGGCGGCATCCATCGCGCTGTAGGTGGCGACGAGGGTCTTCTTGGCGGCCGGCTTCGGGATGAGCTTCAGGAGGACGGCGGTCAGGACACCGAGCGTGCCTTCGGAACCGACGAAGAGGTCCTTGAGGGAATATCCGGCGACGTCCTTGACGCATTTGTTGCCGGTGACCATGACCTCGCCATCCGGGAGGACCACGGTGAGGCCCATGACGTAGTTGCGGGTGATGCCGTACTTGAGTCCACGCAGTCCGCCGGAGTTCTCGGCGACGTTGCCGCCGATCGTGCTGATCTTCATGGAGCCGGGGTCGGGCGGGTAGAAGAGCCCCACAGCGGCGGCGGCTTCGGCGACCTGAAGCGTGGTGATTCCGGGTTCGACGAGGAGGGTGAGGTTCGCCTCGTCCATCTCGAGGATCCGGTTCATGCGAACCGTGCAAAGGACGATGCAGCCGGGCACGGGCAGGGAACCGCCCGACAGGCCGGTTCCGGAACCGCGGGTGACGACGGGGATCCGCTCGCGGTTGGCGAGGCGGAGGACCGACGAGACCTCGGCGGTGGAGGTGACGAACACGACGCACCCGGGCAGTTGGTTCAGCGCGGCGGTGCCATCGAACGAGTAGACCAGCAGGTCCTCGCAGGAGGTCAGGAGGTCCTGCGGTCCAACAATGGCCGCGAGTTCAGCGAGGATGGACGGAGACAACGGCATGGCCAAAGCCTGCGGAAGGGTGGACCAGTGAGGGAAGCGAGAAGTGTTGGTTCTTCCCAGTCGGGGGTGGTGTCGGGAAGCGCCTTGGTCGAAACAGCCCGAGGAATGGCGGCTTCCCAGCGGCGGGGCGACGCGGGTAATCTGGAATCTCATTCATGAACTGGCTTGATCTGAGGGATGACGTGGCGGTGGTGATTGGCGGAACGGGTGTGCTGGGCGGTGCGCTGGCCGAAGGCTTGGCAGCGGCCGGAGCGGCGGTGGCGGTGGCGGGGCGCAATGCCGAGCGGGGCGAGGCCCGGGCAGCGTCCATCCGGAAGGCGGGCGGGCGGGCGGTTTTCGTGAGCGCGGATGCATCGGACCGATCCTCGCTGGACCTCGCGCGCCAGCAGGTGATCGCCGAGTTTGGGCAACCGACCGTCCTGGTGAACGCGGCCGGTGGCAACCAGCCGGCCGTCACGGTGACCGCGGAGAATCCTTTCGAGCAGATCGACCTGGCGGCGTGGCGTGAGAGCTTTGACCTGAACCTGGTGGGCGGGGCGTTCCTGCCGTGTCAGGTGTTTGGGCCGGGAATGGGTGCCGCGGGGCGCGGGAGCATCATCAACATCGCGAGCGTTTCGGCGCATCTTCCGCTCTCCCGGGTGGTGGCCTATTCGGCGGCCAAGGCGGCGGTGTTGAACCTGACCCGCTTCCTGGCGCGCGAGTGGGCGACCCAAGGAGTGCGGGTGAATTCGATCACGCCGGGTTTCTTCCCGGCGGAGCAGAACCGCCGGTTGCTCTTCCAGGAAGACGGGACGCCGACGCCGCGGGCGAAGTCGATCCTGGGGCACACGCCGATGGCGCGGTTTGGCGAGGCTCACGAATTGGTGGGTGCGGTGCTGTTCCTGGCGAGTCGGCAGGCGAGTTCGTTCGTCACGGGTTCTGATATCGTGGTGGACGGCGGGTTCCTGGCGCAGACGATCTGATCCGGGTGACGAGCAAACGAACGACAAACAATCCAACGATGACGACAGTCCATTCGAAGGTGGCGGCGCCCGGGAAGCTCCTGGGCGCGGAAGAGGCAGCGGCGGTGGTGGCAGGGGCGTGCCCGGAGGGAGACTATCAGGGGAAGCGCGTGCTGCTGATCATTCCGGACAGCACCCGGACGGCGCCGATCGGCATGATGTTCCGTTTGCTGCATTCCCAGTTGGGCGGGGTGACGGCAGCCCTGGACATCCTGATTGCCTTGGGAACGCACCGGGCAATGACGGAGGAGGAAATTTGCGTCCGGTTGGAAATCACGATGGAGGAGCGTCGGACCCGCTATGGCCGGGTGCGGTTCTTCAACCATGAGTGGGACAATCCGGCTGCCTTGAAGTCACTGGGTGTGATCCCGCGAGAGGAGATCCGGCAGCTTTCGGACGGCCTGTTCTCGATGGACGTGCCCGTGACCGTCAATCGCCGGGTCGATGACTACGACCAGTTGATCATCGTGGGGCCGGTTTTCCCGCACGAGGTCGTGGGGTTCAGCGGCGGCAACAAGTACCTGTTCCCTGGAATCAGCGGTCCGGAAGTCTTGAACTTCTTCCACTGGTTGGGCGCGGTGATCACGACGGTGGGGGTGATCGGGCACAAGTGGACGCCGGTGCGGCGGGTGGTGGACCGTGCGGGGTCGATGGTCTCGACGCCGAGGTTGTGCTTTGCGTTGGTCGTGGCGGGTGGCGGGTTGGCGGGCCTGTATGCGGGGGCGCCCGAGGCGGCGTGGGACCAGGCGGTTGACCTGTCGGCACAGCATCACATCGTGCGGAAGGATCGGGAATTCCACACGATCCTGTCGTGTGCACCCGAGATGTACGACGAGTTGTGGGTGGGGGCGAAGTGCATGTACAAGCTGGAGCCGGTATTGGCGGAGGACGGGGAGTTGATCATTTACGCGCCGCACCTGAAGGAAGTCAGCGTGGTGCATGGGCCGGTGATCCATCAGGTGGGATACCACTGTCGGGATTACTTCCTGGCGCAGTGGGACAAGTTCAAGGACCTGCCGTGGGGGGTGCTGGCGCACAGCACGCATGTCTTCGGTCTGGGCACGTACGTGAACGGCGTGGAGAAGGCGCGGGCGCGCGTGACGTTGGCCACGGGCATTCCCGAAGACGAATGCCGCGCGATCAACCTGGGCTATCGGGACTGGCGTTCGATCCGGGTGGCGGATTATGCCGACCGTGAGTCGGAGGGAATCCTGCACGTGCCAAAGGCTGGGGAAACATTGTACCGGTTGGCGGGAAGGTGATCGGACGGTACGAGGATCCGTCGAGACGGACGGTGAGTTCCCAGTTTCCAGTCTCCAGATTCCAGACTCCCAAGCGGCTCGTGGGGACACTCGCCCCACCGGTGGACCGGAGTGGAGAAAACACCCGCTGGTGCGGTGATCGAGCGCAGGATTGCAACTTTTGCTGGGGCGGACCAGCATGTGGAAATGTCGGAGGCCAAACAGCAATTCAGCAACTTCAAGGAGGCGTTCTGCGCCTACTACCGTTGCGAACCCAAGGCTTTCTCCCGTAAGGCCCTGTTTCTGGGGATTCCGGTGACGAGGCGCCTGCTGGCGATCCCGATCTATGTCTTCAACCGCGCTTTTTTCGCGATCGACATGGGAATCATCGAGAGCCTTGGGGAGGCGAGGTCTTCGGAGGAGTTTTCCAGCATGCTGGACGAACTCAGCAATACCAGTCGTCTGGAACGTTCCATTCGCCGTGGGCTTCTCGGAATCCGGGTGTCGGGCGGAAAGCTGATGGCCCAATGGCAGTTGGTGGCTCCATACGTCCTGAAGCCGGTTCTGAGCTCCGAGATGGGGACGGTGACGCCGAAGGCGAAGAGTGAACGTCCCGTGGCTTCGGAGGCGGCCGCTCGCACGGTTTCCCTTCCGGTTGTGGTTGCCCGAAGGTTGCATCGTGCGGCCACCGACGTGACCTGCGGCAAGCCGGTGGATGTGGCAGCCCGGGATGCCGGGTTGGCCGGTGAGGCGGAATTCCTCAAGTTGTTGGCTCAGGGAGCGGGGGAGGACCTGGCGCTTCAGTGGCTCCAGGGGCAGATGTTGATGGCCGAGCGGTTGAGGGAACTGGAGCGGGACAACGCGGGGCTTCGGGTGCTGCTTGGGGACAAGGAATTGCAGATCCAACGGTTGAAGGGCGAGGCGCCGACCGCTTCGGTGAGTTGAGACTCGGAAGGGCCGGAAGTGGGCTGGATCCGGATTCCGACTGGGGCCGGTTGGGCCCGTTGGGACGGGTGGCCCCGGTTCGAACCCAGCAGATGGGTGCTTCGGGGGTGGGTTGGGTGCCTTGCCCCACCTTCAGGACCGGGAGTCGGTACGACTGTCCTCAAGAAATAACGGCGGTTGCCTTGTGAGCAACCGCCGCTGGTTCGCTGGCGCCGGCCTACCGCCCCCGGACCAACGGAGGTTGGTTGAGTAGCGCATTTAACAATTGCTCCGCTGATGCCAAAGCCAGGGTTTTAAGCCGGCGCCAAGCGATTGGAGAGCGGGTATCGTGCCAAGCGGGAACGTGGCAAGGATGCGAAAACGCAGTCCGGGATCGGACCTTCTCACGCGCGGGACCTCTGGCTGGAATCCAACGGGAATGACGGGTTGCTCGCCATGTTGTGGGGCCGGAGGTAGGCTTGGCCCACATGTCGAGCGTGCCAAGAGTTGGGGTGTTGGGGGTGGGTTCCTTGGGCAAGGAGCATGCCCGGATCTACGCGGACCTGGCTCAGGCGGGCCTGGTCCGCTTCGTGGGGGTTTTTGACGTCCAGACGGAGGCGGCGAAGGCGCACGCGGAGAAGCATGGGGTGCGCGCCTTCGCGACGGTGAACGAGCTTTTGTCGGAGGTGGATGCGGTGAGCGTGGTGACGCCGACCGTGACGCATCACGCCCTCGCCAGTGAGGCCCTGAGGGCGGGGAAGCACGTGCTGGTGGAGAAGCCGATGACGGACTCGGCGGAGCAGGCGGGTGAATTGGTGGGTTTGGCGCAGACCGCGGGGTTGGTGCTTCAGGTTGGTCACGTTGAGCGTTTCAATCCCGTCTACCGGTACCTGGAGGAGGCGGCGACGCAGCCTCGCTTCATCGAGTGTCACCGGCTTTCCCCGTATCCGAAGCGGAGCACGGATATTGGCGTTGTTCTGGACCTGATGATCCACGACCTCGACGTCGTGATGGCTTTCGTGAAATCGCCCGTGGTCTCGGTGGAGGCCGTAGGGATTCCGGTACTGAGCCGGAGCGAGGACATCGCGAACGCCCGGTTGCGGTTCGCGAACGGTTGCATCGCCAACCTGACGGCGAGCCGGATCTCACCCGAGCGCACGCGAAAGATCCGGGTGTTCAGCGCCGGGCCGAAGCCGACGTACATCTCACTCGATTACCGGGCGCAGGAGGGATTCCTTTACCGGTTGGCGGCAGACGACGAGCCGGAGAGTTCGCTGCTGAAGAAGCTGCTGTCGGCCTCCGACAGCGCGATCGTGAGCGAGTTCGGTGGGCGGAAGATCGTGCGGGAGCCCGTGCCGATCACGAAGGACGAGCCGCTGAAGTGCGAGTTGCAGCATTTCGTGCAGTGCGTTGCCGAGCGTCAGACCCCGAAGGTCTCGGGGGCGCAGGCGAAGGTGGCCCTCGACGTCGCCTTTGAGATCATCCGGCAGATTGCGGCTGCCTGAGCCCAGATCGACCACGCGGATCCGCGAGGTGCGGGGTCAGGGTTTGGGGCGGGACGCTTCAGCGCAGGTCTTCCACGCGAGGCCGGGATTGTTGGTGATGATGCCGTCAACGCCCATGGCGATCAGGGATTTCATGAGGGCGGGATCGTCGATGGTATAGACCCAGACCTGGATGCCCTTGGTGTGGGCATCCTGAACGGCCGCGGCACTGACCTGACGGTTCCAGACGATGGCCCGGGCGCCGATGCGGCGGGCTTCGTTGATCCAGCGGGCGGAGAGATCCTTGTCGGCGTCGGACAATTTCTGGCCGCGGTAACTGCCCCATGGGCCGAGGGCACCGAGGATCTGCGTGGGTTCCAGACGATGGTATTCCTCGAGGTATTCCCAGTCGAAGGCCTGGACGACCACTTCGTTGATAAGTTTGCGGCTGCGAAGGAGTTGGACGCAGGCGGAGGCAGGGCCGGCTTTCCTCTCGATGAGGGTGACGGAGCCGGACTGGATGACATCGAGAGCCTGGTCGAGGGTCGGGATGGTGGCGGGGGGTTGGTTGGAACCGCGCCAGGAGGAGGCGTTGAGGGTCTGGAGTTCGGCGGTGGTGAACTGGGAAACGTGGAGGTTGGTTCGTCCCCAGCGCTTCGTGGCGTCGGTCGTGCGGTCGAGCGTGGAATCGTGCAGGACGGTGAGGACGTCGTCCTTCGAGTGGTGGTAGTCGAGTTCGACGAGGTCGCTGCCCGTGGTGACCCCGAGTTGGAAGGCGGGAAGGGTGTTCTCCGGGGCGGCTGCCGAATAGCCCCGGTGCGCGATGACGAGCGGGCGCTGGAGGGCCATGAGGCGTTCGGCAGGGCTTTCCGCGGCTGCGGATTGCTGAGCAGGGATGAGCAGGCTGGCAGCGACGGCAGAAAGGGCGATCGATGGCTTCATCGGGGGCAAGGTGGAAGGTTCAACTTTGAAGATTCAAGGTTGAAGACGCGGCCCGTGAGGACGCTCGTCTCACGGAGGTGGTGCTGGCGTGACGGGCCTGGGCGGGCCATGTTCCCGTCATGAATCACGCGAGGGCCTCCTGCATCCGGTTTCTCTGCGGTTTGGCGGTTCTGGGGCTTTCGGGAATGGGCTGGGCGGCCGATGCCATTCGCGGGTTGCGGGTCCACCCGGAGAACCCGGCTTACCTGGAGTTCCGCGGGCGGGCGGAACTGCTGGTGGGATCCGGCGAGCACTACGGGGCGCTGATCAACCGGGACTTCGACCTTGGGCGGTACGTCGCCTCCATCCGGAAAGACGGCCTCAACTACACGCGTGTTTTCGGTGGGGCCTACGTCGAGCCCCAGGGGGCGTTCAACATCGAGCGCAACACCCTGGCGCCGGCCCCGGGACGGTTCGTGGCGCCGTGGGCGCGGAGTTCCCAGCCTGGGTATTCGGGCGGCGGGAACCAGTTTGATCTTGGGAGGTGGGACCCCGAGTACTTCGCGCGATTGCGGGAGTTGCTCCGGTTGACCTCGGAGGCAGGCGTGGTGGTCGAGTTGACGCTGTTCTGCACGATGTACGAGGCGCGGCAGTGGTCGTTGAGCCCGTTGAATCCGCGGAACCATGTGGGCGGGGTCGACCGCGACGTGGCGTTCACAAACCTCTTCACGCTGGATGGCCACGGCGGACTGCTCCGGTTCCAGGAAGAATACGTGCGGCGGGTGGTTGGGGAGTTGAAGGACTTCGACCACGTCCTGGTGGAGATCTGCAACGAACCGTACTTCGCGGGGGTGAGCATCGACTGGCAGCGCCACATCGCCGATGTCATCGCCGAGGCGCAGCGGGGGCATCCGCATCCGAAGCCGATCGCCCAGAATATTGCCAACGGGACGGCGAAGGGGGTGAAGCCGCATCCGGAGGTTTCGGTCCTGAACTTCCACTATGCGTCGCCGCCCGACGCGGTGGCGGACAACGCGGGATTGCGTCGGGTGATCTCGGACGACGAGACGGGATTCCGGGGCACGAACGATGCGCCGTACCGGATGGAGGCGTGGGATTTCGTAGTGGCGGGGGGCGGGATCTTCAACCACCTCGACTATTCCTTTGCGGTCGGAAACGAGGACGGGAGCTTCGTGTATCCGGCGTCCCAGCCCGGCGGGGGCAACGCCGGGTTCCGGCGCCAGATGCGGTTCCTGCGGGAGACGGTGGGGCAGATGGACCTGAGGCGAACGGCACCGGGCTTGGTTCGGGGGAAGTTTCCGGCGGGCGTGGGTGCGCGGGCACTGGTCGAGAAGGACGGGGCGGTGTTGGTCTACGTTCGGACCGCGGGATTGCCGCAGCAGTATTCAGCGCGTTGGACGGGATTCCTGACGGCACCGGCGACGGGGGAGTTCACGCTGTACACGAGATCGAATGATGGCGTCCGGTTGTGGGTGGACGATCGCCTGGTCCTGGATCATTGGGACGAACATTCGACGGCGGAAGACCGGGCGACCGTGCGATTGGAGAAGGGGACGCGGCGTCGGATCCGGTTGGAGTATTTTTACGCGGGCGGGGAGGCGACGATGCAGTTGGCGTGGTCAGGGCCGGGGATGGAGCGGACGATCATTCCGGTGGGTGCGATGCGGACCTTTGATGGGAAGCCCGGATTGCGGGGCGAGTACTATGCGGACAAGACCCTGACGGCGCGGAGTCGCGAGGTGGCGGAGGGGCCGATTGATTTCGGTGCGAAGGCGGGAGATGCGGTTGAGGCGAGCCTTGGCAGGGGCGAAGTCGTGCTGGAACTGACGCTGCCGGGTGGGGCGTGGAAAGGCCAGTGGTGGTCGCCTCGGGACGGAAAGGGACTGGAGGAAATCCACGTGATGACGGAAGCGGGAACGACCCGTCTTTCAGCGCCCGCTTTCAGCGAGGACCTGTTGCTCCGACTGGAGCCGATCCGCCGTTGAAGCGGGCTTCGATCCGGTCGATGGCCCAGAGGGCGTGTTCCTGGATCAACGGTTCAGGATCCGCGGCCGCAGCGCGGAGGGCCGGGAGGGATTCAGGACCGCCGACGTTGCCGAGCGCGACGCACACGTTGCGGAGGAATCCCCGTCGCTTGGTGCGGAGGATGGGAGAACCGGCGAAGCGGGTGCGGAAGGCGGTGTTGTCGAGGGCGAGGAGTTCGAGGAGGCCGGGTTGGTCGAGGTCCGTGCGGCGGTGGGGCGCCATCAATCGGGCCTCGGCGGCGAATCGGTTCCACGGGCAGGCGGCGAGGCAATCGTCACATCCGTAGATGCGGTCGCCCACGAGCGGACGGAGTTCGACCGGGATGGAGCCCTTGAGTTCGATGGTCAGGTACGAGATGCAGCGCCGGGCATCGAGGGTGAAGGGGGCGGGCAGTGCCTGGGTGGGGCAGGCGTCGAGACAACGGGTGCACTTGCCGCAAAGGTTCCGTGCGGCGGGGTCTTCGGGGAGTTCGGCCTGGGTGAGGATTTCCGCGATGAAGAACCAGTTGCCGAGGGAACGGGACACGACGTTGGTGTGGCGCCCGACGAAGCCGATGCCCGCGCGCTGGGCGAGGTCGCGTTCGAGGATCGGGCCGGTGTCGACGTACCAGAGGGAGCGATGGCTGGGTTGGATCTCGGAGTCCAGCCACGTGGTGAGTTCGGCGAGGCGGGAGGCCAGGACATCGTGGTAATCCTGATGTCGGGCATAGCGGGCGACCGTTCCGGTGGGAGATCCGGGTTGCGGTGGGTCCGTCGGCGTGGGCTTGGGCGGGTTGTAACTGGTCGCGAGCAGGATGATCGATCGCGCCCCGGGGAGGACGAGTTGCGGGTCGCAGCGTTTGTCCGCGTTGCGGGCAAGCCATTCCATGCCCGCATGCCGACCTTCCGCGAGGGCTGAGCGAAACCGGTCGGCCGACGCAGGGGAGGCGGCGGAGGTGACCCGGCAATCGTCGAAGCCCAGGTCCGCGGCGCGGGTCCGGATCCGTGCAACGAGGCTCGGCATGGGGGGATTACTTCGTGGGAGTGACGTGCCGGTAGCTCGAAGCGATGTACCGGGCCGTCTCGGCGGGAGAACGGAAGTCGACCCCGACGATCACGTCGGCCTGTTTGTAGGCGGGGGTGCGGGACGCGAGCAGTTCGCGGATCCGCCCCAGGGGATCAGGATGCTGGAGGAGGGGACGGTGGCCCTGGTGGTGGACGCGGGAGTAGATCGTCTCGGGTGTGGCCCAGAGGCAGACGATGAGGGCGTGGCGGCGGAGGGAATCGAGGTTGGCCGGATTGACGGCGAGGCCGCCGCCGGTGGCGATGACCTTGTTGGATTCGCCTTCGAGTTCGGTGCAGAGGTCCGACTCGAGTTTGCGGAAGAAGGGTTCGCCGTCGGTGGCGAAGATCTCGGAGATCTTCCGGCCCTGGCGTTGTTCGATCAGCTTGTCGGTGTCGAGGAAGTCGAAGTGGAGCAGTTGGGCGAGGAGGGATCCGACCGTGGTCTTTCCCACGCCCATGAAGCCGATCAGGGCGACGCTGCGGTGGGAACGTAGGTCTGACATGGGTGGGTGTTAGCGGGACGGAGGGTCGGAGGGAAGCCCGCAGGGACGGCGGTCAGGTGGCTGGGATGAATCGCTGGAACAGCAAGGCGGCGAAGAAACATCCGATGAAGGCGACCATCGCACCGGGGCTGGGTGGGGCAGCGAGGAGGTCAACGAGGCAGATTCCAGCGAGGAGGCCGGAGACCGTTCGGCCGAGATTGCGCTGTACCTGGGTGAAGGTGTGGCGGAGGCAGAAGGCAGCCCAGACGACCAGGGCCGCCGAGAGCAGCAGTCCACGGAGTCGGTATTCGGCGTTGTTCACGAAGCTGGCGAGGAGCACGGGGATCGCGAGGGCGAGGAGCGGCCAGACGGCCAGCGGGCCGGCAATGCTCTCGCGGCGGGCAACGTAGGAGAGCCCAACGATCCATCCGGCGAGTGCGATCGCGGTCCAGAGGGCGAGTCCGGTGACGCCGTCCTCCGCGCAACCCGCAGCCAGGAGCAGGAGGAAAAAACGGCAGGCGGCCATGATCACCGGTGAGAACGCGACCGCCTTGTGGACCGCGTCGTAGAGGAGGATCGCACCCACGAGCAGGAGGGACAGGATCGCCGGGGTGAAGCCGAGAAAGAGGAGGGGAAGCAGCCCCGCCAGAAGGAGGCTGCCACCGATCGTCCACACGAGTTGCTCGGTGATGGCCCCGGACGGGATCGGACGTTGGCGGCGATGCTGGCGGTCGAAGGACGCGTCGAAGGCATCATTCAGGAACATGCCGCCCACATAGAGGAGCGACGTGGCGAGGCAGAGGAGCAGGAGGCGGAGGAACGAACCTCCACCGCCCAGCAACCAACCGCAGAGACAGTTGCTCCAGACCGTGGGCAGGTTCGAAACCCGCCCGAGCACCAACAGGGTGCGCGCACTCGGATGCCTTGAATCAGCCATGAGCGCGGCAACCTAACGGCGCCGGCGGTCACCGGGCGATAGCGAAGTGTCGGTGGAACCCTGCCTGGATGCATCTGGACGCGGCCCCTGAATCGGGTGGGCGAGACCCTCTCCGAACCCGGTGCGGTAGTCCCAAGTTCTCAGAATACGGGGTCGACCTGGACGCCTTGCTTGCGGAGCCAGACGACGGCGGACTCGATGACCTTGGCTTCGCCGGAGAGTTCCAGGGCGATGATGCCGAGTTCGGGTCCGACACTGACGGTCCGGATGTCGTAGATGACTTCGTATTTGCGGCTCATCTCCCAGAGGACGGGGCGTTTGATGTCCTTGCCCGAGAAGGTGAGGAAATAGCGGATGGAGGATTTTGCCATGGGGATGGAAGGGTGTGGAGGGTGCCTTCGTGGACGGACAACAGCATTCATCGGTGACGCGAGTGCGAAGGATGATCCGGATGCAGGAATTGTTGAAAGGAAAGACCGTGGGCCTGCAGGAACGGGCCATGGCTCACGCGGAGACACGGAGGAGGTCCTGCCAGGACCGGAAATGGTTCGGTGTTGGCTGTCGTGGGTTGACCTCATCGCCTTCCCTCGACGGCAACACCCGACGGCGGCATCACCACTTGAACGCGACGGACAGGGATCCGAACGAATCGATGTCCTCCTGCGAGCGGAACTCGGAGGTGCGGACCATGTGGGTGTAGGCGACGTCCCAGCGCTTGCCCGAGTAGACCACGCCGATCTTCACCTCGCCCAGGAGCGGTTGGATCTGCACCCAGTGACTGTCCCGGAGGAGGTTGCCTTCGACGAGCAGGTTGTGGCCGTAGTAACGGGCTTCGACCCCGAGGTAGACGTACCAGCCGCGCCGCGAGGAATCACTCGAGGTGCGCCCACCGGACGAGGGCAGGACGTCGTCGATGGAGCGCCATCCGAAGTCATCGGGAAGCTGCCATCCGATGCGCCACTGGGTGCCGATGGAGGCGAAGGTCTGAACGGTCCCCAGCTGGACTCCGGCGAAGGGAAGGAACTGGCCGGCAAACTCACCCGAAATGGGCGCGGTATAGCGGAGGCCGCGCCCATACCGGAGCCCGATGTCCGGTTCGTTCTTGAGCTGGTTGTCCCATCCGCGGGCCTGGTCGAGCCCGCGGATCCGGTGGATGGTGTTCTGGGATTCGTCGGCAAGGGAGGCGGGTCCGACGACGCCGAGGTTGGCAGCCCAGTAATCGAGGATTGGGGTGCCACCGCTGGATTGGCCCCGGATGTGGAGGGCGCTGGTGGTGTAGAGCCATCCGGCGTAAGGGCGCTCCTCCGGGATGACCGTGGTGATCGCGGTGTCGCGCGGGGTGTAGATGTTCTGGGTCAGGGCGAAGCCAGGACGCCAGGCAATCGGTTCCATGCCGAACTTCGGCAGCCAGCGGGCGACCTTGCCGTCCCATCGGATGTCACCGTCGGTCAGTGCGTGTTCGAAGGCGAGGTAGGAGATCCGGGAACCGTGGGTGTAGTGCTGGTCGGTCCGGACAACGAGGTCGTTCTCGAGCCAGACGTTGAGGACGCCGCGGTGCAGGTCGTTGGTCGGGGACACGGTGGCGGCAGCCACCGGGGAGAAGGTGAAGGCGAGAGCGACGGCCAGTAGGGAAGCTGCGGGAACAGGACGTTGCATGTCGTTGGAGATATCGTACCGACACGGTCAGCCGGGCAAGCGGTATGTCGGGGTGTCGGCGGGGCACCGGCGGGGACCGTTTCCCGCAGGGGCGCTGAGGTGCAGGGAAGGCCGATCGTGGCTGCCGTCGCTCTCGTGGTTGTAAACAGCCCTGTTCCTTCGCTCCCTCGCGGCTTCGCGCGAAACCCTTCC
>CAIMMI010000187.1 GCA_903842505.1 uncultured Verrucomicrobiota bacterium
GATGACGGAGGAATTGGTCGGTTTGGCTCCCCCACTCTGGAAGGCCAGGGCCTGCGACTGCTGATACAACAGCTCCACGCTGGTCTGCCCGCGGATGGCCGGCAGGTTCTCCTTTGCACTGGTCAGCGTGTCGCCGAACCGGATCGAGGGAGGATTGCCCGGCCAGACCGGTCGATAAACGACGGGCAGCGCCGCGGTCGCGGCGCTGGTGGGATCCGCCCCAGCCACCTCAGTCAGGTAAGGCACGATGCTTCCCACCGCCGGCGCCGTCCGCCCCGGCCAGGCAAACCCTTCCTGGGTCAGATAGTAGAACCGCATCGAAAAACTGTTGGTGGCCACCGGCGCTTCCGCCACATAGGGCGGCCGGCCGACGAGCGTCGTGCTGCCGTAACTCATCACCAAGGGACCTTGGGCCACGCGTGTTCCGCTGGCCAACAAGCGCAGGGTCAGGGTGTTGGTCACCGCGAGATTGGGGTCACCGGCGTCGGTGAGCACGAAGCGATACGTGTTCGTGGCCGCCTGCTGGACGTCCGGAGTGCCAACCAACGACAATCCCTGGAGGGTCAGGCCTTTGGGCAGGACATTCGTCGTGGTCAGCGTGAGGGCGTCGCTCATCCGCGAGACATGAAACACATTGGTAAAGGGCTGCCCCATGATCGCCGTGGCCGTGGGCAGGGTCGACGCATAGACCCTGGTGGCCGGATTATAAGTACCCGACGCGAGGACCGGTTGTCCGCGGTGGACCCCGCGCTTGACCCAGAAGTTCTCCTTGCGATCGCGGAAGGTGAACCGGGGATAGGTAACCCAAAACGGATCATACTCGACGGCACCTCCTGCGGCGGTGTTCCAACCGGGAGGCACGTCGCCAGCGGTGGCAGAGTTCTCCGTGTTCTTGTTGTTGCCCTCAGAGTCCACCGGAGGCGGCAGCAGCGGCAGCGGCATGGGGGCCTGCAAGGGTTTCCCGGCGCCGCCCCGGTCGGCGTTGCCGCCGGCCTGAACCACGTAGTCAAACACGATGCCCGCCTCCGGCTTCTCGCGCCGCACCCGGAACGGCCGCATTGCCGGGCGACCGTCGGCGGCCACGTACTTCAGCAGTACCATGGACTGGGAGGAATAATTGGGACCCGCAGCCGTCACGTTGAGATCGTCGCGTAGGGCGTAGGCCTGCCCGCCCAACAGAAGGGCATGCTCTTCGTTCGGGTTGTAACCGGTCTCGCCGGGGGTGTTCCGATAGTAGATCGAACCCTTTGCCTGGAGGCTGTCCAGGCCACCCGAACCGGCATTGCTCGCCAGCACGATCTCGTCGGTCGTGCCCGCCGCCGGATAGGCGGGCGTGTAGCGGCCGATGACGGCAGGCCAATACACCGGCCCTATCCCGTTCAACGGATGCAGGACGGCATTGGTCTTGCCCTCACGGAACCACCAAACCTGCAACGCATCCTTTCCGGGGATGGCGTTGACGGTCAGGATCGCCCCCTGCCTGGCTGGCCCGAATCCGGCGACCAGCGGGTCCTGATAGGCGTCCGGATCAAAGGACTGCCCCTCCGGATACGGGATGTACCCGGCCAGATCGCCTTCCCCGTCCGGCGGGTTGATCCGGTCGCCCACCTTCACGGTGGCACTCAGCACCAGCGGCCTATTCGCCGCCGGCAGGCCCGCAAACGGGGTCGGATCGAGTGTCAACGGCGGGTCTACCAAATCCACGCTCGGCGCCGGCAACAGCAATGAATCCAAGGTCAAGCCCAGGCTCAGATCGCCGCCGGTTACCAAGCGGGAGGCGAGAAGGTTTCCATCGGTCGGCCGATAGGTCGCACCGTTGACCAACGGTCCAAACAACGGAGCCACCAAGGCCGAAGCATCGTCAAACTTCAGGGTCAAGGCATTCAGCGAGCTTTCGACTCCGCCCACCTCCGACAAAAGCGAACAGTATCCCGAACGCGGACTCGCAAGATACAGGTCGAGGTCCGCAGCGCTGCTGCCCAAAAGACCGCGTACCTCAACGGTCATCCGCAGCACCCGATTGTTGATGCCGCCAATTGGGAGGGGCACTGAGAGCCAGCTTTGCTTACCGAAAGGTCTGGCGGCCGTGGACGACGGGAACGAGTTCGTAACCAACTGACCGGTGACCGTGTTGCTCTGGATGACCGAAACAGTAAAACCGGTCAGCTCATTGAGCCTCCTTTCGGAAGAAGTGAACAAACTATCCGAAGAGTTCAACAGCTTCGAATTCCCGGAAGCCACCGCTACTCGGGCTGGAAACGCTTTGGCAAAGCATGCGGCCTTGAAGTTGTGGACAGGGGTAAACCCAGTTTGCCCTATGAATATGAATCTGTTGGGGTCGACGGTTGGCGAAGCAGAGCCCCCATGGTAAAAACCGCTGCCCCCAAAGGCAGCAAAGAGGGTTGCACCGTCCGCCGAAAGATCGAGGTCGGTGATGACCCCAAGAACAGTGGTGGAAGAAAAGGTCGCCCCTCCATTGCTCGACCGAAAGAGGCGGTCACCCACGGCATAGCAAATAACTGACCCGTTGTCGGACACTTCTACATCCCCGACCTGTGAGTTGGGGGGGAAAACAGGCCGAAACGGGTTGAGGCTGAAGGTATTTCCTGAATCGAAGCTCTGATAAAGAAGGCCCTGATTATCTACCGCCACAATCTGCGTGAAAACCCCACTCGCGGCGACGCGAACAAAGTTGCCGGGGAAACGCAGGTTCCAAAAGGTTCCACCATTCGTGCTCCGAAGCAAACCCGTGGTCGTCGAAGCGATAATGTTGGCACCGTTCCCGCTGATATCGACGCCCGTACAGATGTACCCCGCCGGAGTGCTCCGCCAAATGGGAGTGCTGCTGGTGTAATCGGTTGAAACGAACACGAAACCAAAGGTGCTTTCCACCGTCGCCAAAGCGCTCCCGTTCGCCGACAAGGCGACCTGGGTCAGGTTTCTCCCCCGGAAAGGGGTTCCATCCGAGAGGTTGACCTGCGTCCAGGTGCCGCCAGCATTCCCAGAGGTATAAATGTAACCCTTGGAAGTTCCAACGCCCCCCGCGAGCGGTTGAACGGAGGTCACCGCCACCAACCTCGCACCTTCGGTGGAACTGGCGATGCTGGTGAAATCATCGGCTCGATGATCGTTCGCATAAAGTGTCCAGGTGCCATTCACGCCCCGGGTCCGCTCAGTCAGATAGGCTGCGTATTTCGCCTGCAGTCCAGGCAACACCTGGGTGGGATACTCGTAATATTCCCGGATGCCATCGAGTTGTCCTACGACCGTATTCCGGTAATCCCGCGTCCCCAGGTTCTGCTCCCTCAGATTCTGGTCGAGCCAAGAGAGCACCCGCACAAATGCGACGGCGCTGTCCTTCTGCACCCGCAGCAGCGTGCGGTGTACGGGCAGTTCGGCATTGAGGTAGGTATAGAATCTGCCCTGACCATCCAGGTTGGCTCCGAGCGACCCGGTGACCGGGTCCTGATATTGGATGGCCGGAGCGCCCCCGGTAGGCAATTGAACCGGTGTGAGGCTCGCCTCGGCGGGCGATGTGACCACCGGACGCAGGTAGTGCTCATAGCGGTCCGGAGCCGTGGGCCAACCGATCTGATAAGACGCCAAGGTCTGGGGCCAGAAGAGGCCCGCTTCGCCCTCGAGCATCCAGTGGACGAGCGCCTCGTTGGGCGCCGACGTCTCCCGAGCAGCATAATACTCGGACTCCTCCGCGCCTGCCACGGCATGCTGGTAGAGGATGTTCCTGGAGTCGGTGGACTGGACGAGCAGTTCCGGCCGCAGTCTTTCTGGGTTCAACCCGTCGGTATTGGGCGCGATGCGCTCGCCCAAATCCGTGGGCACCTGAACCGGTGTGGGATATTTTTTGACGTCCACGACCTCCCAACCCAGCCAGCGGCGGCGATTCCCTTCCACCGGCTCGCCCAGCAGTTCGACCATGACCCGCCCCTCGGCGTTATCGGCATGCAAAAGACCGTTTTCCGACCAGAGCGTCAGGGCCACCACGGTGTTGCTCGGCCCCTCGGTCCGCTGGGGACCAGGGACCTCGCCGGGTGCGTAATACTGGGTCAGGGTTCGGGCCGGAAACGAGGTGTTCGTGACGACCACGACCATGCCCACCTTGGCAGTCGGCAACTCGACCGGCTTGCCAAACTTGCGGAAGGAATTCTCCGTCCAATAGATGGTCTTCACTGCGTTCGTCTTCCCCGAGGAACCGGAGACGACGTAGCTGATATTCGTGAGCTGGAAATACAACCCGCCCTCGAACGCATACTTGGGCGGAGTGGTCGCCACTCCGGTAGCGGCGTCGGCCGGTGCCGGCAGCAGCGGGTCCGTGCGGCGCCAGGTGATGGAGATGGGACCCGGCTGCGACGCAAATACCGCCCGGGCGTGGGGGCTCCAGTAGAATCGGTCGTTGGCGTGGGCGTTGGCGGTATGAGGCTCCGCCCGCCAATAGATTTCCGGGGTGACCCCGGCGAGCGCTGCGCCGGTGATCCCAAACTCGGGCGGGGAAATGATCTGGCCGAACTTCAGCGAACTGGACCGCGAAAAATACGGGGCACCGAGGGTGGCCCGGACGAGCACCCGCTTGGTCGTCCCGCCCGA
>CAIMMI010000188.1 GCA_903842505.1 uncultured Verrucomicrobiota bacterium
CCCACCCCTCGACTGCTCCCACACCGGTGGGGCGAGTGTCCCCACGAGCCGCTTGGGAGTCCCAAGTTTCAAGTTTCAAGTTTCAAGCCCGGCTCCCGCTTCAAACTTGAATCTGAAAACTTCAAACTCCACGGAGTCTCTCCCCACCCGTTCCCGGATGCAGCGTCGGGTAGCACCCTCCGGTTCCTGCCCCCCATGAATTGCCATTGGACATCCGTGCATTCTGCAACACATTTTTCATCATGGCTGACCTGCGCGCACTCGTGGTGGATGATGAGCCGCTTGCCCGGGAGAGGCTCCGCAATTTCCTGACCTCGGAGCCGGGAGTCTCCGTCATCGGCGAATGCCAGAATGGCGAGGACGCCGTCGTCGCGGTCCGAAGGGATTCCCCCAATCTGCTCTTCCTCGACGTCCAGATGCCGGGTCTGAACGGGTTCGAGGTCCTCCAACGCCTCAACGGCTCCGCACCCACCGCCGTGATCTTCACCACGGCCCATGACCAGTACGCCGTCAAGGCCTTCGAAATCCACGCCGTCGACTACCTGCTCAAGCCTTTCGATCGCGAACGTCTCCGCCTCGCTCTCGAACGGGCCCGCACCCGCGCCGCCGCCCCCCGATCCGACGACCTCCAGACCAAGCTGGCCGCCATGCTCGAGGACATGAAGGCCGGCGCCAAACAACCCGAGCGGATCCCGGTCAAATCCAACGGGAAGGTCACCTTCGTCCGTATCCCGGACATCGACTGGATCGGCAGCGCGGACAACTACGTGGAACTCCACGTCGGCACCCATTCCCACCTGATCCGCGAGACCATGAACTCGGTCGCCACCCGACTGCCTCCTGAACAGTTCGTCCGCATCTCGCGCACCTCCATCGTCAACCTCAGCCGGGTCAAGGAGCTCCAACCGCTCTTCCACGGCGAGTACACCGTCACCCTCACCTCCGGAACCCGCCTCACCCTGTCGCGTTCCTACCGGGATCAACTTCCCCGACTCGGAGTGCACTGATTCCCGGTTTCCGGTTTGGTTTCGCCGCTGTGGCGGCTAACGTCCGCGCCGTTCGTTCCAACGCATGAGCACGACGGCCGCCCCCTCACTCACCTCCAGCATCGCCTCCAACCTCCCTCCCGGGGTGACCTTCCACCGTCTCGAAAACGGACTGGAGATCATCATCCGCGAAGACCGCTCTGCTCCGGTCGTCAGTGCCCAGGCCTGGTGCCGCGCCGGCTCCATCGACGAAGGCCCATGGATCGGAGCCGGGCTGTCCCACGTGCTGGAACACATGCTCTTCAAGGGCACCACCACCCGCGGCGCCGGCCGAATCGACCAGGAGGTCCAGGCCGCCGGCGGGTACATGAACGCCTACACCTCGTTCGACCGCACCGTCTACTGGATCAACGTCCCCAACACCGGCGCCCACACCGCGATCGAAATCCTCTGCGACATCTTCCAGAACGCCTCGCTCCCGGCCGATGAACTCGTCAAGGAACTCGACGTCATCCGCCGCGAGATGGACATGGGCAACGATGACCCCGGCCGCCGCTCCAGCCGCCGCCTCTTCGAGTGCGCCTACTCCCGGAGCCCCTATCGCTTCCCCGTCATCGGTCTCCCGGACCTCTTCAACCGCGTCACCCGCGACCACCTCACCGCCTACTACGCCGAGAAGTACGCCCCCAACAACTGCTTCATCGTGGTCGTCGGCGACATCCGTCCAGCGGAGGTCCTCGAACAGATCCGCACCGCCTTCGCCAACTCGAAGGGCCGCCCGGTCCCAGCCTCGATCCACCCCGTGGAACCCCGTCAGGCCGCTCCGAGGGAAGCCATCGACGAATCCTCCGTCGAGCTCGGCCACTTCCACCTCGCCTGGCACACCCCCGACCTTCGCCACCCGGATACCGCCGCTCTCGATGTCCTGGCGACGCTCCTTGGATCCGGTCGCAGCAGCCGCCTCTATCAGGCGGTCCGCGAACGCGCGGCCCTCGTCCATTCCGTCAGTTCCTGGATCTACACCCCCGGCCTCGCCGGCCTGTTCGGCGTGAGCGGTGCCTGTGACGGTCCCAAGTTCCTCGCCGCCCGCGACGAGATCCTCGCCGAGATCGAGCGCATGAAGACCGAACCGGTCTCAGGCGCCGAACTGGCCAAGGCCGTGAAGCAGTTCACCGCCGGCACCCTTTCCACCCGCAAGACCATGGAGGGCCAGGCCCAGGACCTCGGCGGAAACTGGATGGCCGCCCACGACCTCCACTTCAGCGAACGTTACCTCGCCGCCGTCCGACGCCTCACCCCCGAGGACCTCCGCCGCGTCGCCAACGAGTACCTCACCGAGTCCAACCGCACTTCCTACGCCCTCCTCCCCAACGGCACGGCACCCCGTCAGGAACACTCGGTCGACTCCGGCACCGACCTGCCCGTCCGGAAGTTCACCCTCCCGAACGGCCTCCGCCTCCTGGTGAAGGAGGATCACCGCCTGCCCTTCGTCGATTTCCGCCTCGCCTTCTCCGGCGGCCTCCTCGCCGAAACCGCCACCACCAACGGCCTCACTTCCCTCGCCTCCCGTCTCCTTCTCAAGGGCACCCGCAAACGCTCCGCCATCGAGATCGCCACCGAGATCGAAAGCCTCGGGGGCTCCCTCGAACCGTACGGAGGCAACCACAGCTTTGGCGTGACTGCCGAAGTCCTCAGCGGCGACTTCGCCCACGGCCTCGAACTCCTTCGCGACGTCGTCCGCAACCCGATCTGGCCTGCCGATGCCGTCGAACGCGAACGCGAGGTCCAACTCGCCAGCCTTCGCGGCCAGCGCGACCAACTCCTGCAGTGCGCCTTCAAGGCCCTTCGTCGCGGCCTCTTCGGCGACAATGGCTACGGCTTGGACTCCCTCGGCTCCGAATCCAACATCCGCCGCTTCAACAGCTCGGATATCGAATCGTTCTACCGCCGCCTCGCGGTCCCCAACAACGCTGTCCTCGCCATCTACGGCGATATCCACGCCGAGGCCGTCCGGGCCGAGGTCGAGCAGGCCTTCCAGGATTGGCACGCCGGCTCCGTCTTCGGAACCCAGGCCACCCAACCCGTTGTTCCCATCCCCCGACTCGACGAATCCCGCGACAAGGAACAGGCCGTCATCGCCCTCGGCTTCCCCGGATCGTCCTTCGACGCCTCCGATCGTCACGCCCTCGAACTCCTTCAGGAGGCCTGCAGTGACATGGGCTCCCGACTGTTCATGCGCATCCGCGACGAACTCGGCCTCGCCTACTACGTCGGCGCCTCCAACTTCCTCGGCCGCACCCAAGGCTATTTCGCGTTCTACTGCGGCACCGCGCCTGAGGAGGTAGACCGCGTGGAAACCGAACTCCGGGCCCAGGCCGAAAAAATCCGCATCGAAGGACTCACCGACGAGGAACTCGCCCGCGCCAAGGCCAAGGTCATCGGTCAGAAAAAGATCGCCCGCCAGGACCTCGGCCACCTGGCCCTCTCCGCCGCCCTCGATGAACTCTACGGCCTGGGATATGCCTGGGGGGATCAGGACGACCAACGCTACGAGGCCGTCACCGCGGACGATGTCCGCGCCGTCGCCCAGCGCCTCCTCCGCCCGGAAGCCAGCGTCGTCTCCATCATCCGCGGCAAGTCCACCACCTGACGTCGGCCACACCCCGGGCGGGACGAGTGTCCCACGAGCCGACCTCCGGACTTTCGCCGGGTTCAACCCTCCCTGGTAGGCCGCGTGCCCCCACGCAGCGCTTCACCAGGGTCGCCGGGTGAGGGCACCCGGCCTACAATCGACGAACTGGGGTTAGTGCCCGGGCTCAACCCGTTTTTGTAGGCCGCGTGCCCCCACGCGGCGCTTCACCAGGGTCGCCGGGTGAGGGCACCCGGCCTACAATCGCGCCGCGGGCCTCACCCCAGCCAGCCCAGACCGGGAATGTTCCGGGCGATTCCGTACGCCATCGCGAGCCCCCCGATGACCCCGAGGGCCCAGGGTCGAAGCAGCGGGTTGGGAAGTCGGAAGCC
>CAIMMI010000189.1 GCA_903842505.1 uncultured Verrucomicrobiota bacterium
CTCCTCCTTGCGCCCCTGGTCCAGCAGGATCCTCGAGAGAAGCCCGTGGTTGGTCGCGTCACCCGGCGCCAGCTCGATTGCCGTCCGGATCGATTCCTCCGCCTCCTTCGGAAGCCCGCGCTCCAACTGCACCAACGCCATCACCCAATGCGGATACTCGGCGTCCGGCTCCATGCCCACCGCCATCCGGGCCGTCAACCACGCCTGTTGTCCGCGGTCACAGCGCAACAGCGAGATCGCCATCCCGCAGTAGGCGTAGGGATCCTCCGGATCCTTCGTGATCGCCTTCTCGAACTCCTCGATCGCCTGTTCATGCCGCTCCTGCTCCGCCAGAAGCCGGGCGCGCATCAGATGTGGATTCATTCGGGTCGCTTTGCCTGTCGCTGCTCGTCTGCCGCGAAGCTCCCGTCAGAGCTTCAGGTACTTCAGGATATCGTCGTAGACGCCGCCCTGATTCGAATACAGGGCGTAGTTCTTCGCCGTCGCAAACCACTCGCGCGTGGTCGGCTTCTGCCCGCCTGCCGACGCCACCAGATCCTTCGTCCGCAGCGGCCCCGGCACCCCCGTCTTCATGGCCTCGCGCAGCTTCGCCTCGACCGCCATGTCCACGACCGCCTTGAGATCCGCCCCCGAGAACCCCTCACACTTCTTCGCCACCGCATCGCAGTCGATGTCCTCCACCGGCTTGCCCCGAAGCAACAACCGCAAAACCCCGGCCCGCGCCGCAACGTCCGGCGGCGGCACGAACAGGATCCGGTCAAACCGGCCCGGCCGACGGAACGCGCTGTCCAGATGCCACGGCGCATTCGTCGCCCCCAGGATCAACACGCCGTCATTGCTCGCCTTGACGCCGTCCAACTCCGACAGGAACTGGTTGATCAGGTGCCGACCGGCGCTGGTCTTCATGTCCGACCGACTCGCGCCCAGCGCATCCACCTCGTCGAAGAAAAGCACACACGGCGCGTTCCGACGCGCCTGCTCAAACAACGAATGCAGGTTCCGCTCGCTGTTCCCGATCCACATGTCGAGAACGTCGTGAATGCCCACCGAGATGAATCCCGCCTTCACTTCGCCAGCCGTTGCCCGCGCCAGGTGCGTCTTCCCGCACCCCGGCGGCCCATACATCAGGATTCCGCCGCCCACCGACTTCCCATACGCCTTGAACATCTCGGCGTGCGTCAGCGGATAGATGATCTTCAGCCGGATCTCTTCCTTCAACGCCTCCATCCCGCCCACGTCCTGGAACGTGATCTTGGGCCGCTCAATCTCCACCGGCGGTTCCTCGTCCGATCCCTGCCACGATTGCCGGATCCGTCCGTCCACCAACTCCTCTTCGTCCGCATCGTCGCCGTCGTCAGCCCCGAAGACCGTTTCGGGCGGTTTCTCCCGGGGTGGCACAGCCTGGATTCCCAGGCGCTTCGCGAAATCCGCATCCGCCGCGGAACGATCCCGCTCCACCCCGCGACGATACTGCTCCACCGCCTGCTCGACCTCTCCGATCCCCGCCAGGATCCGCGCATGCAGCACGAATGCCCGCCCGGGTGCCTCCTCCGATTTCACCAGATCCTCCAGCACCACCAGCGCATGGCTGTGCTTGCCATCCGCGTGGAAGGCCCGCGCCAAACCGAACTTCAAGGGCACGCTCTCCGGGCTCCGCGCCAGCGCCGCCCGGTATTCCACCGCTGCCCCCGCCGCCAACCCCGCAGCCAGCAGGGCATCCGCCAACGCCTGCCTCAGCGGCGTGTTGTCCGGCGAGAGCTTCACGGCCTCGCGCAATTGTCGGATTGAGTCGGATTCCATGAGATTTTCGCCACCAGCATGCCCACGCCTTCCCCACGGACGCGAGTTGGAAGTCCACTGGCGCGAACTCCGGTGCATCCCAATACCGACCCCACGTCCAACAGGGCAGCAACGTCCTCGTTGCCTTCCCACTGCCATTTCCCGAGCGACGAGGATGTCGCCACCCGGTCCTCAACGCCGGAGGCGTGGCAGCCGGTAGCCCCGGGTTGGCCGAGGCACGAGGCCCACCCGGGGTCTACCTCCCAAATGAAGCCCGCACCCTGAAAGGGTGCAGAGACTCCCCTCGGTGTCAGAGTCGCTATCGGGATCGGAATCCAAAGACAGTCTACGATCCTCGGGGCCTGCCCAACGACCCCTTGGTCTCGAAGGCACCCGCATGGCTCCAGATCCGTCGGAGAACCGGTTCCGGGATCTCCCCGTAGCCCAGGCGTGTCGAGACGGCGACGGTGTCCCGGAATGCCTCGGCAATCCGCTCCGGGCTGAGGCCCGCGTACTCCGGCCAGAACGCCAACTCGAACTCATCGTTGTTCCCGCATTCCAGCAGGATCATCCGGACACGCAGGGTAAGGTCATCCCACAGCGACAGACAGACCACGGTCTCACCCCAGGTACTGGCCCAAACCGTCAACTGCTCCAACTCCTCACCTTCATGCACACAGGTATCGACCTGGGCACTGAAACTCCGGAAGGGGTGTCTGCCGGCGAAACGTCGGCCCAACTCGATGGACACATCCTGCAGCCACTCGGCTCGACAGAAGGGGATGTTGCGCTCTTTCGGCATGGTCGTTCTTTCGCCTATCCACCCAAGCCCACCATCCCGTCCAGCAGAACACCAAAACTGCACCTTGGACGTTCACCGCTACTTCGCGGCAGGGGATGGCTCAACCGCGTCATCCCTTCCGCGGCTCCACCTCGGTCATATAGACAAGTTCCCAATGATGCCCATCGGGATCATCGAATCCTTGGAGATACATGAAGCCCTGGTCCGTGGGCTCGGGCTCCTTGGAACCTCCGGCCACCACCCCCCTTGCAATGAGATCATCCACCTCAGCGCGGCTCTCGCAGCTCAGGCAAAGCGAGACTTCGGCGGCTTTCGCGGTGTCGCATATGGCCTTGGGCGTAAAAGAACGCCACTTCGTATGCGACAGCGCCATGTAGCCAATCTCCTCACTGATGACGATGCAGGCACCATCCTCACCCGTGAAATGCGGGTTGTGGCGGAAGCCGAGAGCTTTCCAGAAGGCCACCGTGCGCGGCACGTCGGCGACAGGGAGGTTGATGAAGATTTGCCTTTTCATGATTCCAGGTCCCGGAAGAAGGCCGAGAAGCCCGACTCCCAAAGCATCTATTAGTCGCTACCCGGCCTCATCCGGCAGCGCAAGCACTCCGTCAACCCTGCCGGGCCGCCGCGAATCCGTCGTGCTCCTTCAAACCGAATCGCGGCTGCGACCCACCACCCCGGCCAACGCGCACCTCATCGGTCCCCCAGCCCCAACGGGGCGAACCAAACCCCGGCGGACTCGCCACACACCGAAGATCAGCCCCCCAGGCCTCAGCCACAACCGCCCTCAATCCCATTCTCGCTCCTCACCCTCTTGGTTCTCGGCCTGAAAGAATAAACCCCGCCCTTTTCGTCTTCTGAAACACACCGGGGTTCTTCGTAACCCCGCCTGAGAACACGTATGAAAATCTCGGGCTTGGACACTCCTTCGAGGATCGGAATGCTACTCCAACTGAGTCGCCGTGGAATCCAATAGTCGAACGTTTCCCGTTCAAGGATACGAGCCGAAATCTCCGCAAGAACAACCTCAAGGCTACCCGGCACTGGCAGCTCCAAACTCATGGTGATGATGCAACGAGGTACAACCCAAAGACCCACAACCAAGGCCGTCTATCGGACGCCTCGGCATCCTACGAATCAAAGCCAATCATTTGATGTGGGTCAGTGATGCCGAACGTAGTGGTCCAGGCGCTCGCCCGCAGCGGGTAGCGAAGGGAGTGTCGCCTGCA
>CAIMMI010000190.1 GCA_903842505.1 uncultured Verrucomicrobiota bacterium
CCGCCGCCGACAACCGGACGCCCAGTGAACCCACTGCCGCCGCAGCCGCGGCAGCCCCCAGCGCCTCGCGGCGCGACATCTTGATGGAAGACATGCCCCAAAAGGACTCCCGCCCACCCATCCGACGCAAGTTCAAATCCGGATGCCCCAAGCCCCGCCCCTTGACGCTACGGCTCCGGATGCGCTTTTCTCTCGGACTTTGGAACGATTCTGAACATGACTACGATCACTGCCATCCAGGCCCGCGAGATCCTCGATTCACGCGGAAATCCCACCGTTGAAGTCGACGTGCATCTCGCCGGCGGCGCCCTCGGCCGCGCTGCGGTGCCCTCCGGTGCCTCCACCGGCGAACACGAGGCCATCGAACTCCGCGACGGTGACAAGAAGCGCTACCTCGGCAAGGGCGTTTCCAAGGCGGTCAAGAACGTCGACGACAAGATCGCCCCCGAACTCCTCGGCGAGGACGCCACCAACCAGGTCGGCATCGACCGCATCATGCTCGACCTCGACGGCACCGAGACCAAGTCGAAGCTTGGCGCCAACGCCATTCTCGCGGTCTCCCTCGCCACCGCCAAGGCGGCATCCGCCCAGCTCGGCCAACCCCTCTTCAAGTACCTCGGTGGGCCCAACGCCAAGGTCCTGCCCGTCCCCATGGCCAACGTCATCAACGGCGGCGCCCACTCGGACGCCCCGATCGACTTCCAGGAGTTCATGGTGATGCCCCACGGCTTCTCCACCTTCTCCGATGGTCTCCAGGCCATCACCGAGATCTTCCATGCCCTCAAGGCCGTGCTGAAGAAGAAGGGCCTCTCCACCGCCGTCGGTGACGAAGGTGGTTTCGCCCCGAAGCTTGAGAGCGCCGAAGCCGCCCTCGACGTCATCTCCCAGGCGACCAAGGACGCCGGTTACAAGCTCGGCAAGCAGATCTTCCTCGCCCTCGATGTCGCCGCCTCCGAGTTCTACAACGGTGACGGCTCCTACACCTTCAAGAAGAGCTCCGGCAAGAAGCTCTCCGGCGACCAACTCGTCGACTTCTACGTCAAGCTCGCCTCCGAGTACCCGATCGTCTCGATCGAGGACGGCTGCGCCGAAGGCGACTGGAAGTCGTGGAAGACGCTCACCGACAAGCTCGGCTCCAAGGTTCAACTCGTCGGCGACGATCTGTTCGTCACCAACGTGAAGTTCCTCCGCAAGGGCATCGAAACCGGCACTGCCAACTCGATCCTCGTCAAGGTGAACCAGATCGGCTCGCTCACCGAGACGCTCGACGCCGTCCAGCTCGCCCAGTTCAGCAAGTACACCGCCGTCCTCTCCCACCGCTCCGGCGAGACCGAGGACTCCACCATCGCCGACATCGCCGTCGCGACGAACTGCGGCCAGATCAAGACCGGCTCCCTCAGCCGCACCGATCGTACCGCCAAGTACAACCAGCTCCTCCGCATCGAGCAACTCCTGGGCAAGCACGCCGTCTACGCCGGCACCAGCGTCCTCCCCAAGGGCCGCTAAGCCACACCGTTTCCTCCACAGGGCGCGCCGTCTCACGACAGCGCGCCCTTTTTTCTGTAGGGCCGCTGCAAGGACCGAAGTTTTCAGTTTCAAGTTTGAAGCAGAGGCCTTGCTTGAACCTTGAATCTTGAACCCTGGAACTCTCCGCACCGAAGCCGACTCCTGAGGGGTGGGGCGAGACTCCGTCGAGCCGCTTCAGAGTTTGAATTCTTGGTTCTTCCGGATTTTGGGGGTGATTTTTCATTGGTCGAAGGAGATTCGACCGGCGGTGCCCCCCGACGGGGCCCCAATCGCACGCCTCGGGCCACGTAGGACTCCGCTACGCTCTGGCC
>CAIMMI010000191.1 GCA_903842505.1 uncultured Verrucomicrobiota bacterium
CGGCGCCATCTGCGGATAGATGAACTGCCGCTTCTCGGGTGGGGTGATCCACCGATTTCGCAGATTCCACGGATGGACGGGAACAAGACGCCTCACCGCATTGCGGTTTTCCTGTCATCCGCGGGGTGAAACGACAGCGCCGCTCCACCGGCTTCCAATCCGTGAAATCGGTGAAATCCGCTCAACGCAGGAACTGCGGTTGTATCCGCAGATGGCGCCGATGACGCAGATAGGCAGGCACTGGAACCGAGACCGCCTTGCCCTCGCGGAGTGAGCGTCCGACGGGTTCGGATTCGAGCCTTTTGCCACTTCATCTGCGCAATCGGCGCCATCTGCGGATGGATGAACTGCCGCTTCTCGGGTGGGGTGATCCACCGATTTCGCAGATTCCACGGATGGACTGGAACAAGACGCCTCACTGCATTGCTGCGTCCCTGTCATCCGCGGGGTGAAACGACAGCGCCGTTCCACCGGCTTCCAATCCGTGAAATCGGTGAAATCTGTGGATCCAACCGCGTTTTCTGGCGCTCAGATCAGGCCCTGGTGGGCGAGCCACATCCCGCGGAAGTAATGCATGACCCGGATGGGATCCGTGGACTCGGGGATTTCAGCGAGGGTGAATCCGGAATAGCCGATCTCCGTGAGGCGCGTGAAGAGGCGTCGGAAGGGATACTCGGCGAGGAACAGGTCGCGGAGGTGGACCTCGATGATCCGGTCGCGGACGAGGTCGAAATTGGCGTCGAAACCGGCGCCTTCGAGATCGGATTGGTTCGAGTTCCAGCACACGCCGACGGACCGGTGATGGGCCACGTCCATCATGCGGCGGATGCGGGGGAGCGAGGAGGTGGCGGTGCCGTGGACCTCGAGTCGGACCTGTTGCCCGAGTCCGGCCGCGGTCTCGCCGAGTTCGCGCAGGGAGCGGCCGATCTGTTCCAGGGTCTTCTCCTCGGGGACCTCCTTGGGAAGACCATTGGGGCGGACCTTGATGCCGGAGGCTCCGACATCGTGGGCGAGTTGGAGGTATTGTTTGGTGGCCTCGATGTCGGCGCGGAGACGGGAGGCGTCGGGTGTGTGGTAGTCGAAGGCGGAGCCGAGGGAATAGAGTTCGACGGGGGAGTCGGCGAAGCGGCGTTTGACCTCGGCGCGTTCGGTGGCGTTGAGGGAGACCTCGACCCCGTGTTTGTGAGTGGTGCGAAGCTCGACGCCCTGGAACCCGGTCTTCGAACAGTTCGTGAGGATCGTCGCGATATCCCAGTCCTTGGCCAGGTTGTAGGTCACCAGGCCGAGCTGGATGCGGCCAGTCCTGGCAAAACCACCAGAGGTGGGAATGGCCGCGGTTTTCTGGCGAGGCGGCGTCGCGGCGGGGGTGCCCTGGGCGAGGGCGGCGATGGGGGCGGCCGCCAGACCGGCGGCGATGAATTGGCGGCGGGTGGAATTCATGGGGCGACGGGGTTGATCGGGATCAGAGCAGGCTGTAGGCGAGCAGGGAGAAGAGCATGCCGGCGATGCCCACGATGGTCTCGCACACCGTCCAGGTCCGCAGGGTTTGTGGAACCGACAGGCCGAGGCACTCCTTCACGATCCAGAAGCCGGCGTCGTTCAGGTGGGAGAGGAAGAGCGAGCCGCATCCGATTGCGACCACGACCAGGCAACGGTGGTCGGCGTCGAGGGTGATCCCCTGGGACTTGAGGTAGTCGGGGAGCAGGAGGCTGGCGGTGGTGATGGCGACCGTGGCGGATCCGGTGGCCACGCGGATGAAGGCCGAGATCACCCATCCGAAGAGCAGGGGGGACAGCTTGGCCGAGGCCCCGAAGTGACCAATGGATTCGGCGACGCCGCTGTCGCGCAGGACGCGGGCGAATCCGCCGCCGGCACCGATGACCACGAGGGTCATGCCGATGGAAGCCACGGCGACCTCGGTGAACTTCAGGACCTGCGGGCCGGTGTAGCCGCATCGGAGTCCGAGCGACCAGCTGGCGAACACGACGGCAATGAGCAGCGCCATGAACGGGCCGCCGATGAAGGAGAGGCTTTCGCGGAGGTGATCGCCCTTGGGCAGGAGGAGTTCAGCGGCGGTCGAGATCAGCATCAGGCCGACGGGCAGGATGATGGTGAACATCGTGATGCCGAATCCGGGGAGGGAACGGCCGGGTTCGAGGGAGCGGGAGCGATCGGGAACGGCCGGGGCCTCGGTGTGCACGCGTTGGACGATGAAGCGGGCGTAGATCGGGCCGGCGACGGCGGCGGTGGGGATGCCGATGATGAATCCCCAGAACAGGACTCGGCCCATGTCGACGGCGAGTTCCTTGGCGGCGATGACCGGTCCGGGATGGGGCGGCATGACGCCGTGCATGACGGAGAGGCAGGACAGCAGCGGCAGGAAGAGCAGCAGGAAGGGTTGTTTCGTGCGGTGGGTCAGCGTGAGCACGATGGGCGCGAGCAGGACGAGACCGACGGCGAACCACGTGGTCAGCCCAATGGTCAGCGCGAGCGCCATGATGCAGAGCTGGATCCGCCGCGGTCCGAAGAAGTCGATGAACCGCTGGGCGAGCACTTCGGCGCCTCCGGATTCGGCGAGGAGTTTGCCGAGCATGGTTCCGAGCACGACCATGGCCGTGACTCCGCCGAGGGCGCCGCCGAGGCCGGCGCTGAACGATTCCACGACGTTCAGCATGCTGTACGGCGTGGGGGAGCCGTCGGCCGCCTTGAGGATCGCGCCGGTGGCCGTGCGGGCGGGAACGCCCAGCCAGAAGACCGAGCCGGTTCCCACGACCAGCGCCGCGGCCGCCAGGGAAATGAAGGCATTGACCTTCAGGCGGGTGACCAGCAGGACGAGGACGCCGATCGAGACCAGCGCCAATGCTACGAGCTTCCAATCGCCGGGAGTCATGGTGATGGACGAGACCTTGCCACGGGCACCGGCCGCAGTGGAATGCGGAAGGAGGAGGGAGTTGCTGGTTTTCAGTTTCAAGTTTCAGGACA
>CAIMMI010000192.1 GCA_903842505.1 uncultured Verrucomicrobiota bacterium
AAGCCGAGCTTGCCTCGCTTGACCTTGATGGCCTCCAACGTGCGTCCAAACTGAAGTGCCAACGCCTCGTCCGGCCACCTGCCCAGCAGGGCGATCTCCGCGGGCTTCCATGGCCGGCGCAGGGTCTCGGGCTTCTCACGCTCCAGATGGGAACGACGGACACCGATCGCCGCCAGCGTGCGCCCGAATCGCTTCGCCAGCTCAGCGTCGGGCACCTTTCCGATGAGCCGATCTTCCTCCGGCGTGTACGGGCGGAACTGGCGGTCGAATTTGGCAATGCCCAGCTTTCGGCGCCTCATGGTTACGGCGCCAACGCTCCTTCGGATCCGGCGGGCGGCTTCCGCGTCGGACATCGTCCCCAGCAAGCGGTCCTCCTCCGGTTTCCATCCCTTCTCATAGGTGCGCGGGTGCGCCGGAACACCCAGGATCCGTCGATGCTGCAGGACGGCAGTGCGGGTACGGCCGAGGCGCTCTGCCACGACATGATCCTTGGCGGTGCCAAGCAGCGCCTCCTCCTCAGGAGTCCAAGGACGTACCTGCGCGTCAAAGATAGGTATCCCAAGTCGTCCACAGGGGAACGTCGGTTGGAGGGGGCAACCGTCGGAGGGGCGATTTACATCCGGATGTCGCATATGCGACATCCGGATGCACCGGGGCAGCGAATCCCAGGCAGATTTGCAATGCCGCGTCGCATATGGGACATGGCATTGCAACTCCGGATCCCGGCGCCCCCGGCCAAACCGAAGAGGAAATGTCGTCTGACCCGATCGGCCGGATGGCGCTGGATAACGCCCAAGTCCCCGCTCGCCGAAGCGCGGGGTTCGTGGCATACCCGCCCCGGCCATGGAATACGAAGCGGTCATCGGGCTGGAGACACACGTCCAGCTGAAGACGAAGTCGAAGATGTGGTGCGGTTGCGCCAACGCCTTCGGGGCTCCGGCAAACACCAACGTCTGCCCCGTCTGTCTGGGCATGCCGGGGGTGCTTCCGGTTGCCAATGCCGAGGCGCTCCGCCTGACGGTGCTGACCGGCTTCCTGCTGAACTGCGAGATCCCGCGCTTCGCCAAATTCGACCGGAAAAACTATTTCTATCCGGATTCGGCCAAGAACTACCAGGTGACGCAGTACGACAAGCCCTCGACCCGGGAAGGCTTTCTGGACTTCGAATTCAACGGCGGCATTTCACGCGTCCGGATCACCCGGGCCCACCTCGAGGAAGACGTCGGCAAGAACAACCACTTTGATCGCCACAGCGGCGTGGACTTCAACCGCGCCGGGGTTCCCCTTCTGGAGATCGTCTCCGAGCCCGACCTCTTCTCCGCGGACCAGGCCCACGCCTACCTGAACGCCCTGACGGAACTGCTGGTCCGTGGCGGCATCAGCGACTGCGACATGGAAAAGGGCATGGTCCGTTGCGACGTCAACGTCTCGGTCCGGCCCAAGGGCACGACCACCCTCGGAGCCAAGATCGAGATCAAGAACATGAACTCGTTCTCCGGGGTCCGGCGCGCGCTGGACTACGAGATCCCCCGCCAGATCGAGGCGGTGAAGAAGGGCGAGAAGCTGCGTCAGGAAACACGCAGATGGGATGACCTGGCGGGCATCACCGAGACCATGCGCTCGAAGGAGGACGCCCACGACTATCGGTACCTGCCCGACCCCGATCTCCTGCCCTTCACGCCCAGCGAGGACTGGATCGCCTCCATTCGCGCGGTGGTCCCTGAGTTGCCGCTGGCCCGGAAGCAGCGCCTCATCCGCGACTTCAACCTGCCGCCCGGCGACGCCGAAGTCCTGAAGGCGAATGACGAACTCGGGAACTTCTTCGAGAAGGCTGCGGATGGGTTCCGCAATCCGAAGGCCATCGCCAACTGGGTCATCAATGGCCTGTCCGCCCAACTGGCGGCCACCGGCACCACGCTGGCCGACCTCCGGTTCCCGCCGGGACACCTCCGGGAACTCGTCGAACTGGTCGAGTCCGGCAAGATCAGCACCCGCATCGCCCAGGAAGTCTTCACCGACCTCTTCACCACCGGCGAAGCGCCGGCGGCCATCGTCGAACGCAAGGGATTGGCCCAGGTCAGCGATACCGGCGCCATCGAGAAGATCTGTGACGAGGTCATCGCGGCCAATCCCGGGCCCGCGGCGGACTTCCGCGCCGGCAAGGTCGCCGCGCTCAACTTCCTCAAGGGGCAGGTCATGAAGCTGTCCAAGGGGAAGGCGAACCCGGCCGTCGCCGGCGAAACCCTGGAGCGCAAACTCCAAGGCTGACGTAACCCCGCCGTTGCAGCAGGCTCAACGGACTCATGCAAACGGAACCGTCCTCCAACCCGCCCCTGGACGACCTGATCTGGCTCGCCCGCGAGTTGGGCAGTGTCCAACGAGGTCTGGTCGTCCTCAATGAAGGCAATGTCTCGGCCCGCCTCGATGACAAGCGGTTCCTGGTGAAGTCCTCCGGGGCCTGCATGGGAGAACTCACGTCGGCCGACGTGACCGAGTGCATCACGGGCGAAATGGTGCGGGTCCTCGAGATGCCCATGCTCGATACCGGCGCCCTCGAACGGATGATCCGGGACGCTCAGGCGGATCGGACCGCCCGGGCTGCCAGCCAGGAATCCCCGTTCCACGCGTGGCTCCTGACGCTGCCCGGCGTGAACTTCGTCGCACACTGCCACCCGGACGCGATCCTGCAGATCGTCTGCTCGCAGGCCGCCGAACGGTTCGCCGAACACCGCATGTTCCCGGATGAAGTGGATTTCGTCGGAAGTCAGGCGGTCTACGTCCCGTACGCGGACGCCGGCACGCCCCTCGCCCGGGAGATCCGCTCGAAGCTCCAACTGACCCAGCGTCGCGCCCAAAGCCGCACTCCCAAGCTGATCCTCCTCCAGAATCACGGAGCGATCGCCATCGGCCCCACGGCCCGCGCGGTTCTGGGCACGATGCTCATGGCTGAGAAGGCAGCCCGTGTTTTCATTGGCGCCAGCCGCCTTGGCGGCCCGCTTTTCCTCCCTCCCCAGTACGTCGCCCGCCTCGAGGGCCGCGCCAACGAAGGCCCAAGGGCCAGCACCATCAAGCTCTGAGCGAACCCCCCAACGCCAACGGCGTTGCGGCGCGGAAGGTACCCGCTGTGTTGTTCTGCGAGGCCTGGGGCGACTTCATCCGACCCCGGCACGTCGCCGGTGTGCTCCACCGGACGGCGGCGCACACCACAGATGGTCGCCAAACCGCGCGAATCATCCACACCACCGAGACGGTTTCGCGCGAAGCAGCGAGGGTGCGAAGGAACGAAGGTTGGGTTTACAACAACGGCAGCGACGGGAACCACGTTCCTCCTTCCCAGCGCCTCTGCGCGTCAGCGGGAACCCGTTCCTCTCCACATGTGACGTACACCTGTCGTGCCCGCTTCGATTCCGAAACCGACACCGAAGCCGATGTCGCGATGCTGGCCCATGGCATGGGCGCACCCGCCCACCCGAACGCCCGTCACCACCCAACCCCATCCAATCGCCGCGTCGCCGTGTCGCCGCTGGAAGGGGCAATGGGGGAGTTCAACTGGGAGCATCGTCGCCGCGGTCACGTGTTCCAGGGCCGGTTCAAGTCGGTGCTGATCCTCGATGAGTCCCGTCTGGACGAGGTGGGGCGGTATCTGCACCTGAATCCAGTCCGGATAGCCGGGCTTGGACTCGGTAAGGAGGACCAAAGGAGGGCTCGCGTGCTGGGATGCGACGATCCGGGACGGGAGCTTGTGTCACGACGATTGGCGACCTTGGATGGCTACCCTTGGAGTTCCTGGCGGGTCTACAGCGGGTCTGACCCTGCAGTGCCATGGCTTCTGTGCGAGCGACTGCTGAGCGGATGTGGTGGAAGGTCGCTGGCACAACAGCGCCGGGCGCTGCGCGCATTTACCGAGGCGCCGATCCGCCAAGGGGTGGTCGAAAGTCCGTGGGAGCGATTGGTGGGGGGCGTGATCCTGGGGAAAGAAGAGGAGTCGCTGCGCGTGTTGAAGGAGGCCGGAGGGGATCGCCGGGAACAGACAGCGGCGCGGCGTGGCAAGGCGGCTGCCCGGCCCGAGTGGGAAGCGATGGTGAAGGCCACGGAGGACATTCTCGGCCAGGAATGGTCGGAGATGATCCTTCGGCACGGAGATTGGGGACGGGACGGACTGCTGGCCGTCGCGACACGGCATCTCGGGTGGCGGTTGGGCGAGGTGGTCAGGAAGGAGCCGGGTGTCAGCTACGCCGCCGCCGCGCAAGGCATCCGCAGGTTCTGGAAGCGGACACCGAACAGCCCTGAAATGCAGGCCTTCGTTACGACCCTCCTCGACCAATTGTCAAATGGACAGATCTGACCCCATTGCCCCGCCTGAGGGGAGCGGACGTCGGTGACACGTTCATGACGGTGATCGAGACCTGCCGGGCGAACGGGGTGAACCCCTTCGACTACATGATGGCGGTGGTCAGGAACCCGGAAGCAGTCCGGGCGGACCCGGGCAGGTGGATGCCGTGGAACTACGACCAGACCACGGTCGGTGAACCCGGGCACCCGCCAGGCCCTCAGCAACCCTGAGGCACCGGGGCTGCAGACCGCGCTAAAGCGGAAAAACTACCTGGAAGGCGCGCAGCGCACGCTTACCGAAGGGACACATTCCTTACCGAAAATCGGGAGCCACCCCACCCTGCTGCATACTGCTAATCGCTTGAAATACATCTTCTCTAGAACTTACGCGACTGCAGCCAAGAAGCGACAAGCGATCTTGGAAGGACTGATCACCCTTGTCGGGAACAATAAGCTGGCAGGCTGCATGCGTGTCCGCGTCTTCAAAAACTCGGCTGAGCGCCACGACCGCCCCACTCTCCAATATCCTTCCGAGAGTTCCAGCTACTACGTCGACGCGGAGTGGGGAGAGATGTTTCAGGAGGCTGCTGCAGGTTACAGCTTCATTGCCTGTACCTAGTGTAGTGTCTCACAAATGACTGGGTTTATTTGAACAACCCGTCAAAGTTGATGGATGCCGCGGATTGCTCAGCCAGTTCTCCTGGATCCAAATTGCCGTCTCGAGCTCGAGCGATGGGTCGCCGCTCACCAAACTCC
>CAIMMI010000193.1 GCA_903842505.1 uncultured Verrucomicrobiota bacterium
CCCGGACCGAGGGCCCGGTGTATTCGGAGGGCACAGTCCACAATGGTGCCAGTTATCGTGTCGAGTTCGGGAGGAACCGTCTGGGTTTGGATCATGGGTCGGACGATAACAGTGGTTTCGGCACGATCAAAAATTTGTGCCTGCAAGGTTGAAGTGGGCTTGGTGGAGGCACGTGGAGACGCGGAGGGGGACGGTTTTGGGGCGTTGAGTGGGGAGGTGAAGGGCGTGGGGTGCGTCGTGGGCGGAGGGAGAAGTTCTGAGTCGAAAGCCTCGGCGGGCTCCGCGGCTCCGCGTGAGGAAAAAGGGAGTGGGCGGGGAATGGTTCACGCGGAGACGCGGAGACGCGGAGGGGGACGGTTTACCCAAGGGCGGCCTCGTGCGTTGGCCAACCCTTGGCTGAAGGCGCAACGCCCTTGGCGTTGGTATGCTGCTGGGTTCGCTCAGGCCGCTGAGAACAGGAGTTGGGCGAGTTGTTGGGGGGAGGCGGTGCCGGTGGTGCCGAGTTGGTGGATGACGCAGCTGGCGGCGGCCATGGCGAGTTCCATGGCTTCGGGGAGGGAGGCGCCGGCAGCGAGGCTGGCGGCAAGGTTGGCGGTGACGGAATCGCCGGCCCCGACAATGTCGATGGGGCCTCGGATGGGCAGGGAAGGACAGTGGTGATGGGTACCGTCCGGGGCCGCGCCGACGATGCCGCGCTCGGCGAGCGTGATGAACACGGCGCGTTGGTTCTGTTGGGCGAGTTCAGCGGCGGCCTTGCGGATGGCGTCGAGGTCGTCGACGGGATGGCCGGCGAAGCGGGCGAGTTCGGCGGCGTTCATCTTGAAGATCACGCGGGGGAATCCGCGGAGCGAACGCCGGGAGTCGGCGATGATGGGGAGGTTCGGGAAACGCTCGACGACTTGTCGCACGGCGGACAGGACGGGTTCGGTGACGACGCCGGTGCCGGCGATCTCGACCTGGTCCATGAGGATGATGGCGTCGAGGTTGGGAGCGAGTTCGGCGAGGTGGGCGGCGATGCGGTCCGAGACAGCAGCGGGGGTTGCATCCCAGTTCTTGAGATCCAACCGGCTCAGTTCGCGTGGCGGTTCGCCGGGCGTGTGAACGAGGGGCTTGGTGTAGGTGAAGGTGTTGCGGTCGGGCGACTGGACGAAGTGGTCGAGATGAACCCCGGTCTGGGCGCGGAGTGCGCGGAGGAGTTGCCAGCCTTCGCCGTCATCACCCGCCACACCGACGGGGTGGAGCGCGCCGATGCCGAGCGCGACGAGGTTGTTGAGGATCGTTCCGGCGGCGCCGGGTTGGCAGCGGACGCGGGTGATGTTGTGGACGGGGAGACCGGTTTCGATGGAGATCTCGCCCCGGGCGGGGTCGATGTCGAAGTAGCGGTCGAGGCAGAAGTCGCCCACCACGGCGAGGCGGAGGGTGGGGTAGCGGTGGGCGAGGACGGAGAAACGTTCGGTGTTCATGCCAGGTGTTTCCAGAGGTGGTGGATGAAGGCCAGGTTGTCGGACTGCACGTAGCGCATGTCGCCGCCCATCCGGGAGAAACTCTTGCAGAAGCGGAGGTAGTAGGCCGCGTTGGTCTTGGGCGGTTCGCCCTGGGCCCAGTCCCATCCGCCGCCGTCCTGGAGGTCGACGACGTAGATGGTGTGGCCGGAAACGGCGGGTCGGCCGTCCTGGAACCGGAGGTTGTGGACGCAGCTCAGGGACTTCTCGAAGACCTGGGGCGCCATGATGGCGGAACCGACCGAGAGGACGACGCCGTCGTCGAGTCCCTCGACGGCGCCGGCGAAGAGGCGGAAGTCCGTGGCGGCGCCGCGTCCGATGACCGCGCCGTTGAACATGGGGTGGCAGGAGATGATGTCGTATCCGATGCCTGGATGGACCGTGACGGGTACGCCGAGGCGCCACGCCTGGGCGAGGAGGCTGGCTTCCTTCCACGGGTGATCGACCCGGTGTTGCCCCGGTGCGAGGTCGAATCGGAGTTGGGCGGCGAGGAGGTCGGCGACGGCGCCGGAAAGGGGATCGCCGGAGAACTGGGTCAGCAGGAGTTGGAGGTCCTCGGCGGAAGGGAGCGTGCAGCCATCGCCGAGGATGAACTTGCCCAGGGACTGCCCGTAGCCGAGTCCGCCCAGGGCCCCGGCGAGCAAGGCGAGGTGGATGTTGCGCCCGGTCTCATCCCAGGTGCCGAAGGTGCCCGTGGCGACGTTCTGTTCAACGGATTCCGTGGAACGGCCGAGCCAGGCGTATTCCCAGTCGTGGATGGTCCCGGCGCCGTTGGTGGCCAGATGGGTGATCCAGCCCTTTTCCATGAGGTCGGTCAGGATCAGGGCGGCGCCATTGCGGAGCAGGTGGGCGCCGTACATCAGGATGACCTGGGCGTCCTTCTCACGGGCGGCGCGGATTCGTTGGGCGGCCTCGGCGACTGACTTGAGCGTCAGTGGGGAGACCTCGGGCAAGGGGCGGTCCAACGGGACCAGGATGTCCTCGGCGCGGGTGAGGCTGCGGCGTTCGGTGAGCGGCAGGACTCGCAGTCGGGAGAGGTCCAGGGGGCGTGCGGCAGGCATGTGATGTGGGAGGATTAGCCCAGAGGAGACTGCGGGAGCGCAAGGGCGCATCCCGCTTCAAACTTGAAACTGAAAACTTCGAACTCCGGAACGGCTCGACGGAGTCTCGCTCCATCCCGTGAGCCGGTCGGGAGTCCCAGGATTACGGAGTGGAGGGAGGTGCGGAGACGGCGTCCGGACGTCCGCTGCTACGGGGGCCTTTGGTCGGGTCCGGGCGTTCGCGCCGTTCGAAGAGGGCTTCGAAACGTTCGCGCTGGGAGGGGTCAAGTTCGGCGGAAATGCGTTTCCGGAGCTCGCGGAGTTCGGCCTGGATGCGGGGGACGACGGGTTCCCAATCGGAGCGGATGCGTTGTTCGCTTTCGCGGATGAGGTCGCGGATGCGGTCGCGTTGTTCGGGGGTGAGTTGGATCTGGTCCTC
>CAIMMI010000194.1 GCA_903842505.1 uncultured Verrucomicrobiota bacterium
GTTGCGTGACTGACACCCAGCGACCAGAGGAAGGCCGATGGATTCCGCACGTACTCGGTTTCGCGGACGGTGCCGAAGACCTGGGTCGGGGAAGGCAGCGTCAGCCAAAGCCAGGGTTGGGGAGCGCCGAACGCGAGGAGTCCCTCGGCGAGCAGGGGCATCCCCAGGACGAACACGGCGAGGATCAGGAGCGTTCGGCCGACGGCCCGGGCCTGACGGACTTCACCGGCTGAGACGGCGAGGCCGACGGCGCTGGCGAAGAAGAGTTGGTTCAGCATCACGGCGCAGTTGCGCCAGAACTCGCCATTGCTGATGCCACCCAGGAACCAGGAGATGGCGATCACCGGGAACACCGAGGTCAGGCCGTAGAGCGCGCCGAGGGCGCGCCCGGTGAACTTGCCCGCGACGACATCGATGCCGTTGAGGTCGGTGAGGAAGAGGAAGCCGAGCGAGCCGTCGCGGCGTTCCTCGCTGAGGCAATCCGCCGTCGCGAGCACCCCGGCCAAGACGGCGAACAGGTTGCCGCCGGCGACGAGGACGTAGAAGAGCCAGCGACCGCTTTGGGCACCCGCGCCGGTGATGCTCACGAAGAGCAGCATGAAGAACGTGAGGCCGGCGGCGAACAGGGCGGTCCAGACCCGCATGCGGAAGGTTGCCTTCCGCCGGGAGGCGGCGAGCAGTTCGCGTTGGGCAACCGGCAGGAACGTCATGCAGGTCCCGTCAGCATGGGTGTGGAAGTTGCCCATGGCCAGAGGGCAGTTGCCGGGGGTGAAGCAGCGGTTGACGGATCAACGGACGAAGAGGCGGACGAGGAGTTTCTGGGGATGTTGGATGAGGAGTTCGTGGAGCATGGCGTGGGCGCCGGCGGCCCGGGGTTCATCGAGGCGGCGGGTCATCAGGAAGGCGATTCCGAAGGCGGCGGTGGCCAGGAAGAAGAAGAGGGAGAACCGATTCCATTCGAGTCCGAGGACGTTGGAACGGTGACCGCCGACGGCGTCGAGGAGGATGCCCCAGAGGATGGGGGAAACGCCGAGGGTCAGTTGCCACACGACGGCGAACAGGGCGAAGAAGTGGTTGCGGCCCATGACGGGGACGATGGACATCGCAAGGCGGTTGTTGGCGACGCTGAACAGCGCGTTGCAAAGGCCAACGAGGAAGGCCAGTCCGAGGGTGGATCCCGTGGTGGCCGGCAGGAGTCCGCCGGCGACCAGGCCCCAACCGAGGGTGCCGAGGGCACCGGCTGCCATGGTGAATCCGAGGACAGGCTTCGATCCGAGGCGGTCGACGCGTTGCCCGGCGACCCAGTAGCTGGCGAGTCCGCCGACGAAGGACAGGGACATGACGAGGAGGACTCGACGTTCCCCGAAGTCCGCCGAGGACTTGAGATACGACACGATGAACGTCGTGAGGCCGCCATAGGCGATCGACCAGGCGGCGTTCATTTCGAGCAGTCGACGGAAGGGTGGATGGTTGGCCATTGCTCCCCATGGAATGGGGCCGCGGCCACCGTCCTGTTCTTCGGATACGGCGACGTCCGGGATGCGGCGCAGGAAGAGGAGCGAGACGAACCCGGCTGCGCCGCTGAAGAGGAACACCACGGTGAACTGCCAGGCATCGGCCGCGTCGCCGAGCATGAAGGCGGCGAAGATGAAGGCGGCGATGCTGGCGCCGTTGTTGCAGAGTTGGTCGATCGTCAGGTAACGGGCGCGGACCGCGGTGGGAACGAGATGGGTGATCCAGGGCAGCCACGCGCAGGAGGACAGTCCGCGGGAGAGGTTGAAGGCGAAGAGCAGGGCGATGATGAGGGCGAGTCGGGAACCGGCGTTGAGGAATCCCCCGGTCAGCGGCACGAGAGCCATCAGGAAGATGAACGCGACCCGGGTCGACCAACCGCCGAGGACG
The DNA here is from genome assembly GCA_903842505.1 of uncultured Verrucomicrobiota bacterium. Lineage (GTDB taxonomy): Bacteria > Verrucomicrobiota > Verrucomicrobiia > Limisphaerales > UBA9464 > UBA6176. Next base: position 1,903 of record CAIMMI010000194.1, read on the forward strand.
AAGCGCTTGTATCCGATGCTCGGGATGAACTGGGCGGCCGGGATCTGTGCGATCGTCATGATCGGCATGAGGCCGGCGACCAGGCCCAGGATGGTCGAGGAGGCCCCGAGCGACTTGGCGAAGAGGACCATCGGCCCCGCCAGGACCATCTGGAACGAAAGGGCGTTGAAGAGCGCGAACGCATAGGCATTCTGGATTCCCGGTGGCATGCGGGCGTCTTCGCTCACGAGGATGGATTGTCCGCTGGCAGTGCGGTGCCGGCTAGGGGAAAGTCCTTGTTGGTCCGGGTAAAACGCCCGGGTATCGGCGCGGACAACTTCGGAGGCGATCCATGGATGCAGTGATGTATGATCAGTTCCTGGCGGTTGAACGATCGCATTGGTGGTTTCGGGCGCGTCGGGAGATCCTGCTGGGCGTGGTGCGTGGTCTGGCACCGGCGGGTGCGCCGGTGCTCGACGTTGGGTGTGGCACCGGATTCTTTCTGGAGGCGATTTCCGAGACCCATCCCTCGATGGGATTGGATTCGGCTCCGGTGGCGGTGTCCATGAGTCAGGAGCGGGGCTTGAAGGGAGTGTTTGTGGGTTCCGCGAACGATCTGTCGGCGGTGGAGGGGAAGCAGTTCTCGGTGGTGACGCTGCAGGACGTGATCGAGCATCTGGATGACGATCTTGGCGCGTTGAAGGGGGCCTTCGGGGTTCTGGCCCCGGGCGGTCACATCGTGGTGACCGTTCCGGCCTACCCGTCGTTGTGGTCCTACCATGACGAGCGGAACCAGCATCGGCGGCGGTATCGGCGTCGGCCGCTGACGGCGTTGTTGCGTCAGGCGGGGTTCGAGCCGGTGCACGTCTCGTACTTCAACTGTGCGCTGTTGCCGTTGGCGTGGATGGCGCGGACGTGGCGCCGGGTATCGGGCAGGACGCCCGAGGATGAGTTTGCGTTGCCGCCGGGGCCGGTGAATGAGCTGTTCCGGAGCGTGTTCCAGGCAGAACGAACGATGCTGATGCGGCGCTGGCGGCTGCCGTGGGGGCTCTCGATCCTGGCGGTGGCGAAGAAGCCAGCAGGGTTGCGGGACTACTGATAGAGCCTTGGGCGTGGCTTGGTGCCGCGGACCTTGCCGTCGAGTTGGTCCTGGACGTGGATGGCGCGTCCCTCGATCCACTTCTTCAAGGGAATGTTGTCGACCTCGACGGCGTCCGGGAAGCCGCGGGGTTCATAGGGTTCGCGGGCGAATTCCTGGTCGTGACGGGGTTGGCTGGTGTCGCCTTCGTCCGGGCGGCGGGTGCCGAGGACGGTTCTTTCGAAGTCCTCCTTCGCACGGCGGGACTCGGCGAAGACGATGGGTCGGGTGAGGGCGGCGATGCGGTCAATCTCGGCGCCCAGGCGGGCCGGGACGAAGAGGTTGGTGAGGAGGAGGGAGACCTGGCTGCGATAGAGGGGGCCGAGGGTGGGGTCGGAGACAAAACGTTCGACGAGTTGGTTGGGGTCGGCGTTGGGGCGGAGGACGCTGGTGACCATCTGGTCGCGGGACGGGCCTGAGACCGGGTGCATGCCGAAGGATTCGTTGAGGTCCCACGGGATGAAGTTGGCCTTCCGGGTGGTGGGGTGGACGTGGAGGTAGTAGTTGTGCCCATTGCCGATGAAGGAGTCGACGTTGGCGAGGATCGCGTTGAGGGCGACGAAGCGGGCGAAGGCCTCGGGTTCGAGGAACTCGCGGAGGCCTTCCGCGAACTGTTCGCCGGGTGCCTGGCGCAGGAACCGGACGAACTCGATGAAGCGCTTGGCATCCCTGGGATCGACGTCGCCCTTGGGAGCGTAACGTTCGACGTAGTTGTCCCATTCCTCTCCCATGTAGGGAACGCCGCGCATCATCTCGGGTTTGAGGAGCAGACCCTTCTTTGTGCCGAGGGTGCGCTTGAGGAGGTCGCCTTCGACCACCTCGACGAGGGTGTAGAGTCCGAGGTGCTGCTTCTGGAGCTTGCCGGGGATCGTGAGGTAGACGGAGGCGAAGGCGGTGCGGGGAGCGGGAAGGCCGGCCTTGCGGAACAGATCGTAGGCGAGGGCCTCGCGCATCTGGGTCGCGTCGTTGACGTTGTTGTTGAGGTAGAGTTCCTCGATGCCCAGGAAGCGCCGGTTGGTGGCGCCGCGGTTGAAGTCGACCTTGAAGGGGCGCTTGAACGGATTGGGCGAGCGGACCATGGAACTGGCGCCCTTGAAGCGGACCGCGACGTTGGTGAGCGTGGCTCCCGGACCCTCAAACGTGCAGGTGGCCCACGGGTAGTCTCCGGCAACGCCACCGGGCCGCGGGCCGCCTTCCGCGCCCAACACACCGCGGACGATTCCTTCGAAGAGGCCGCCGTTGCCGTTGCCGTTTCCGTTGCGTTTGGGCGGGCCGCCGCGGGAGTTGAGCGTGCTCCAGGCCTTCGGGGTGAGGGTGATGTGGATCGTCCAGAGGTTGGTAAGCCCGAAGAACGAGGCCTGTTGAGCGGCGGCGGCTTCGGATTGCCGGGCATTCCCGACCCGTCCGGGCGTCCACAGCATCAGCAGTCCCAACAGGAGCAGTAGGCAGCGCTTCACAGGATCCAGCGGTGACCCATCCCGGGCAGGGAAAGTTTCCCGCGCTTCGCTGGCGGATCGTCCCAAGCCTCCGCCAGACGCTTCCCCGCACGCACGGGTGGTCGCCAGCCAGATCGGGGAAAGGTCCTCGCCAGAATCGTGTGGCAGCGTCGGCAGCCCTCGGCGCCTTGTCGATGAAGAATCCGGTGGAGATGGGTCCCGGGGCCTCGGTGGTAGGCCGGGTGCCCTCACCCGGCGTGGATCATGAACCGCCGCATGGGGGCACGCGGCCTACAAGACTGGTGACTGGTGACTGGGAACTCCCCTTGGCCCAGCCTCGTGACCTCGTCTGCTACCCGTAGCCGCCGACGTCAGGAGGCGGGTGACAAGTCCCGCCTCGTGACCTCGTCGGCTACCACCACAGCCGTAGCCGCCGACGTCAGGAGGCGGGTGTCCGGCTTCAACCTTGAATCTTCAAACCGGAAACTCCCTCCAGTCCGGCCCGGTTGCGGAAGAGGTAGTGGCTGACGTGCCATTCGTTGCCGTTGCGGAAGCCCCAGAGTTCGGCACAGGCCATGAAGAAGACCCGCCAGTAGACCCACCAGCGGGTGACGTGGTCGGCACCGTAGGTGTTGCGGAAGATCTCCCGGATCTCGGGTTCGTGGGCGTCCATGTTCTCGAGCCACTGGTTGGCGGTACGTTCGTAGTGACGTCCGTTGACAACCCAGTGCGATTCGATGGCGAGATGCTTCTGGAAATAGAGGAGCAGGTCGTCGCTGGGCATGATGCCGCCGGTGAAGAAGTACCGGGCCATCCAGTCGGTGGCGTCGCGGGCAACGAAGTGGTAGGCGAACTCGCGGTGGGTGAAGATGTGGACGAAGAGCCGGCCGTCCGGACGGAGCCAGCGCGAGATGTTCGCGAGGAGCCGTTCGTAATTCTTCATGTGCTCGAACATCTCGACGGAGACGACGCGGTCGAATCGGCCGCGGCATTCCCCTTCGCCGATGTTGGCTCCGAACGTGGCGGGTGGTTCGAGTCGGTTGGCGTCGCAGGTGACGACCTGGAGATTGCGAAGGCCGCGTCGGGCGGCCTCAGCGTCGATGTGGAGCTTCTGGGTGCGCGAATTGGAGACGGTGGTGATGCGGGCGTTGGGGTAGTGGGACGCCATCCAGAGGGAGAGCGAACCCCAGCCGCAGCCGAGTTCGAGGATATCCTGGCCATCGGCGAGGCCGGCGCGCTCGCAGGTGAGGGCGAGCATGATGGCTTCCGCCTCGCCGAGCGATTCCTGGAACGTGTGGTAGTAGCAGGACGAGTACTTCAGGTGCTGGCCGAGGCACAGTTGATAGAAGCGCGTGGGGACCTCGTAGTGCTGCTCGTTTGCGGCGGCGGTCTCGATGGCGATCGGGGACTGGCGGAGTTCCTCGACGAGGGCGAGGAGTCGGGCCTGCTGGGATTCGACGTTGCCGGTGGATTCTTCCCGGATGCGTTGGCGGAGCAACTGTCGGATGCCGAAGCGCAGGACGGGATCGGGGAAGACGTCGCGGGTCAGGAGGGCGTCGAGCATGGGAAAGCGGGATTCCGGGGCGTCAGGCTGGCCTGACGGGGGTGGAACGGCGGGGGCCGGGGAAGAAGGCGTTGGTCGTCTGTTGGTAGAGACGGTAGGCGTCGCCCTTCGACTTCACGGAGAGTTCCTCGGTCATCGGGATGCCGGTGACGTTGACGAGGAAGTGGAACATGAGGAGCGGCGAGATCCAGGCCAGCCAGCCCCACGGCGCACCGGAGGCGAACACCGCGTACCCGACCCAGACCAGCCATTCGAAGAAGTAGTTGGGGTGGCGCGAGTGGGCCCAGAGACCGGCTTGGCAGACCTTGCCGTGGTTGGCGGGGTTGCCGCGGAAGCGGGCGAGCTGGGCGTCGGCAATGGATTCCCCGACGAGGCCGGCGATCCAGAGGCCCAGGCCGGCGATTCCCGTGAACCCGAGTCCTGCTGGGGCAGGTGAAGGAGAGTCATCGAGGCACACCCAGACGAACGGGAGGGCAAGCACCACCTGAAGAGCACCCTGGAGGAGGAAGAACCGATACATCTTGCGATCGGTGGCGGCACCCCAGTCGGTTCGGAGCTTGGCGTAGCGGACGTCCTCGACGGGATGGTGAGCCTTGACGCGGACGAAGAGGTGGAATCCGAGCCGGACGGACCAGAGCACGCCCATGGCCGCGAGGACACAGGCGCGGACGGCAGACCATTCCGGATAGGAATCGAGCTTGGCGTCGTAGAAGCGGCGCGCGGCGAAGGCGAGGAAGACGACGATCAGCGGCGCGAACCCGAACGACCAGACCACGTCGACGACCCCGAAGTTCCTCAGGCGTCGGGCGGCGGCCCAGGTGACCGTCATTTCAACGACCACGAAGGCGAGCCCGGCGAGGACCAGCAGGAGGATCGGGTTCAAAGGGTCGGGTTGTTCGGCACGGTCCAGAGACCCTGGATGACGCTGATGTTCCGGTTGGCGAAAGCCGCCTCGCAGTAGGCGAGGTAGTAGTTCCAGGTGCGGATGAAATGGGTGTCGAAGCCGAGCTTGCCGACTTCATCGAGGCGCCCATTGAAGCGTTCTCGCCAGATCCGGAGCGTGCGGGCGTAGTCCGGTCCGAAGTCCTTCAGGTCGTGCAGTTGGAGGCAACCGGTGCGGGCGATGGCCTGGTTGACGCGGTTGATCGAGAGCAGGAGCGAGCCCGGGAACACGTGTTTCTGGATCCAGTCCACGCCGCGGCGAAGTTCGTCGTAGCGCGAATCCGGGCAGGTGATGAATTGGGCCGCAAAGAGGCCGCCGGGCCAGAGCAGGGACTGGCAGACGCGGAAATAGGTCTCGAGGAACGAATCCCCAACGGCTTCCAGCATCTCGATGGAGGCGATCCGATCGAAGCGGCGGCCCAGCGAGGGGAGCTTCCGGTAGTCGAGCAGCAGGACCTCGGCCTTGTGGGCGATGCCTTCCCGTTCGAATCGGGCCTGGGCAAACTTCTGCTGTTCGGTGCTGAGGGTCACGGTGGTGACGCGGCAGCCATAATTGCGGACGGCGTGACTCGTGAAGCCGCCCCAACCGGATCCGATCTCCAGCACCTCATGCCCGGGCTTGAGGCGGAGTTGACGGCAAAGGCGATCGTACTTCGCGACCTGGGCGGCTTCGAGGGCCTGGTCCGGCGATTCAAACAGGGCCGCCGAATAGGTCATCGTGGGATCGAGCCACAGTTGGTAGAACCGGTTCCCGAGGTCGTAGTGCGCGTGGATGTTGTGCCGTGAGCCTGCGAGCGAGTTGCGGTTCAGCCAGTGGCGGACCCGGTTCGCCGCCGAGAAAAGCTGCAGATGAAGCGGTTGGTTCCCGGAGCCGGACATCGTCGGGGCCGAGTCCGTGTTCGAGCAGAACCAGCTGATGACGGAGTAAAGGTCATCGGATTCCCATTCGCCGGCCTGATAGGCTTCTCCGAAACCGATATCGCCGGTGAGGGTGCAGCGCCGGTAGAATCGGTGGTCCTGGATCACCATGCGGGCCTGCGGCCCGGGTTCGGTACCGCCGAAGGTATCGACCGTGCCGTCCGGTGCGACCATTTCCAGGCGACCTCGGCGCATCGGGGTCAGGACCTTGCGGACGAACCCTCGGGCCACGTGGTTGGGCCAAGTTGTCTGGCGGGCCGGGGCCGCCGAAAGGCGATCCGTCCCGTCCACGGGGCTGATGGAGGCAGTATTCTTCACGCGCAAGAGCGGACGGCATCCGGACTTTCCCGGTCACCATGCATAGGTGTGCAACCGCTTGATGAATTTCGCAACCGTGGAGGAGGAAAAGGTTGGGTGAAGATCCAGCGTCCGTAGGTCCGCTGTTGCCGGCGGTTGGAAATTGGCGCTCCCACTTTGGGCGGGTTGGGGGGAAGCTTGCGGGCTTACAGCCGATGCCGTTCCTGGGTGCACCCCTGTTCAACGAGGTTCCACGCGAGTTCTTCGGACTTCTCGCGGGGAGGAACGCGTCGTTGTATCTGGATGTGCTGGACCGCTTGGCGCCGGCGCTGGAGGAAGCGGGGCATCTCTCGCGGGCGGAGGCGGCGGTGGTGGTGGAGGAACGGTTGCGGGAACACCCGGAATTCGAGGTGAAGGAAGAGTTTCCCGACGCCGCCGCGGAGGCGACGACCCTTTCGGGTCAGGCCGCGCTGGTGCTGCGTCGCCTGGTGGAGACGCGCTGGCTGCTGGAGCCGGTCCGATCCGACTGGCAGCGGTTGGTGCTGCTGAACCCTTCGGCGGAGCTGATGCTGTCGGCCTTGCGCCAGATGGCGAGGGGGGACCACGGGCAGTTCACGGACCGGCTTCAGATCGCGTGTTCGCAGTTGTTGAACCCGGACGCGTTCGGGGAGCAGGGCTTTGCGGACCTCGAAGCCTGCCTGTCGAACGTCCGGGATGGCCTCCGGGAGTTGCGGCAGATGGAAAGCGGCATCGAACGGCACACGCGCCGGTTGCTGGCGTCGGAGACGCTCCGGGAGAACCTGGCGGTGCTCTACGACGATTTCAGCGAGACGATTGGGCATGCTTGCTACCGCGAGTTGGTTCGGGCGCGATTGCCCAGCCGGATCCTGCAGGCGCGGAGGCGGCTGGATGAGGTGGGGGCGAACGCCCGGGTGCTGGACCTGATGCAGCGGGAGCGGTTGCGTCGGAGTCCGCAAGTGGATGCGCCGACGGCGGCTTCGGAGATCCGGGTGCGGATGGACGAACTGGCGCGGTTGCTGGATTCGGTGGTGCCGATGGCTGATGCGCTGGACCGGCGAGCGGCGGACTTTGCGCGTCGGGCATTCGCGCGTTTGCGGTACCTGCAGGAGACGAACTCCGAGTTGCGGGAACGGGTCCAGGCGGTGTTTGCCCACGTCGATGGCTTGGTGAGCCGGGGTCGGTTGCATGAGGTGCGGCAAGATCTGGAACTGCCGGCGATCTCGGTGGTGGAGGCGGGCTTGCTGTCCTCGGATTCGTTGTATCGGCCGAGGTTGCGGCGGGTGGCGGGCGAACTGGAGCCGGTGGGCGAGGACGTGTCCGAAACGGACGTCGACGAGGCGATGGCGGAACTGGGGGCGAACCTGCGGGACACGTTGAATGTCATCCGGGCGAACCGGTTCGTGGAACGTCTGGCGGGAGGTTCGGGCAGCCGGACCGGGCTGGCGGACCTGCCGGTGTCGAATGACGACGACATTGCGGATATCATCGCGTGCCTGCTGCACGCCGGGGCGCGGGATGCGGCCTACCGGGTGGAAAGTGCCCGGGATGCGGAGGAGACGTCCGAGCCAGGCCGGGTGACGAAGGCCGGGTACGCCATCGAGGAATTTACGCTGGAGAAGAAATGAGCGGATCGCTGACAGCCGGAATGAACGAGTCGGATCGGGAACCGTTGCAGGAATGCCTGCAACGGTTGCTGGCGTCGGGTGCGATCCTGCGGGAAGACCACCGGGACCTGTACGACTGGGCGCGACTGCATCGGGAGGTGGTGGACGAACTGTGCGGTTTGGCGGGATTGAAGCTCGTGTGGGAGCACGACAACCGGCTGGTGCTGGGGATCCCGCAGCATCCGCGATTGCTGCGGCGGTTGCGCCAGGACGAGACGTTGATCGTGCTGGCGTTGTGGTATGACTTTGACCGGCAGGTGAAGGACGAGGGGCGGACGCCGGAAGATGTCGGCTTCCGGGTGCGGGAATTCAGCGAGCAATTCGAGGCGAAGTTCCGGCACCTGCAATTGCCGGCGACGACGCGGTTGCTGGAGATCCTGCACCTGCTGGAAAAGAAGAGCGTGGTCCGCCTGAGCGAAACGGCCGGACCCTTCACGGACATCCTCATCCGTGTGCTGCCGACGATCCGGTATCTGGTGCCGTTCAGCGCGCTGGACGAGTGGACGCGGACGCGGGATCGCCATCTGGCGGCGGGAGCGGCGGGCGACGACGTCGGGGCGGAGCAACAGGGATAACGCATGTCTTCACGGGCCATACGACTGACGCGGATCCATGCCATCAACTGGTATGGGTATCGGGACACCTTTGCGGTCTCGGGCAACCTGCTGGTGGCGGGTGTGACCGGATCGGGCAAGTCGGTGCTGATGGATCTGGTGCAGTTGGTGTTGATCGGGCACCAGCAGAAGGTCCGGTACAATCAGTCGGCGACGGGAGACCGTTCGACGCGCGACCTCAAGGGCTATTGCCTGGGCGACACCAAGCAGGATATCGACGGTGTTCCCCAGTACATGCGGCAGGGGGGCGTGACGTACGTGGCGTTGGAGTTCACGTGGCCCGGGGCGCGGAACCCGCGGATCGAGACGTGGGGGTTGCGGATCGAGTTCGAGAGCGTGGCGCAGCATACGCCCTCCATCCGACCGTTCGTGCTTCCAGCCGGGGTGAAGCGGGATGATTTCCTGGATGGGGAGCGGGTGCCGCTGGACCTGGTGGCGTTCCGGCAGTGGGCGGAGTCGATGGCGGACAGCGCTGGCCGGACGGGGCGACTTTTCACCGGGATCGATGAGTACCGGCGGGAACTGGCGTTGCCTTCGCACCTGAACTTCGATCGGTCGACGTTGGACTACCTGTTGCCGGCGGCGATGTCGTTCACGTTCATGGATTCGTTCAACGATTTCTGTCGGCGTTACATCCTCCCGGCAGAGGCGGTGGACATCCGTGGGGTGCGGGACAGCTATCTGGCGTTCCGGGAGGCGCAGCGGATGCTGACGATGCTGCGGGACCAGGGTGAGCGGCTCGAAAAGATCCACGGGTTGGACGTGAAGCGGGTGTCGGCGGAGCGCGATCGGCTGGCCGGGCGTTACGTGGAGGCGTTGTTTCGGGCGGAGGCGGCGCAGGAGGCTGTGGCGGTGGAGCAGCGGTTGCAGGCGACGCTGGAGGCGGAGTTGGCCGGTGAGACGGCGCGCATCGTCGAGTTGGAGCGGGAGATCGAAGAGGGTGATGAGCGTCGTCGCTCGGTGGAAGCGACCTTCAATGCGAGCGAGGACGGGAAATTGTTCCGACGCTTGCAGCAGGAGAACGTCGAGCTGACGGCGCGGATCCGGCGGTTGACGGACATTGGGGAATCGGTGGAGCAGGCGCGACAGTTGCGGGTGAAGAACGCGCGGTGGTTCGCTGGGTTGCTGGGCAAACTTCCGGTGGATGCGCCATCGGGACCCTGGGCGGCGGTGCAACGGTCGGCGGACTCGTTGGAGAAGGCGGGCCCGGCGGATTTGAAGGAGCGGACGCGGGCTTTGGCCGGTGCGTGCACGGTGGCGCGCCAGGCGGCGCAGGCGGCGGTGAAGCCGGTGGAGGAAGAGTTCCGCAGGCTGGAGCGGGAAGAACACGGTTTGAAGGCGTCGCTGCTGGCGCTGCGGTCCGGGGCGCTGACGGAAAACTCGGTGCTGCTTTCGGCGTTGAATGCGCGCCTCCCGCGCCGAGGCAACGAACTTTCCGCGCAGGCCATGTGGCAGTTGTGCGAGGTGACCGACGAGGTATGGCGACCGGCGCTGGAGGTGACCTTCGGGCGCAAGTTCGCGGTCGTGGTGGACGAGCGGGACTACGATGCGGCGGAGTCGATCTACCACGAGTTGCGGGACGAGGCGCGGGGTGAGTCGCTGGTGAATCCGAAGCAGGCACTGGAGATGGGCCGGGCGCCGCGGCCGGGGTCGCTGGCGCTGAAGCTCGAGACGAAGCATCCGGTGGCCCGGGCGTTGGTGGACCACCTGTTCGGGGACGTCGTTTGCGTGGAATCGGTGCGGGAATTGCGCCAGCACGACAAGGCGATCCTGCCGGACGGTTTCCAGGTGAGGAGGCCGTTCGTCCAGCGGCCACGCCATTACGACAACCTCCCGTGCATCGGGAAGAAGGGCCTCGAGCGACGTCGGGCGTGGCTGCAGGAACAGCAGGACGCGATCAAGGCACGGCAGCGTCAGTTGGAGCCGTTGCTGACGTTGTGGCGCGAGGCGGCGGAATTTCATGACCAGTCGGGCCTGCATCGCGAAAGCCTGCACGACGACCTGGCCGAGGCGGCGGCGTTGCCCGAGGCGAAGCGGAAGCTGGAGAACAACCTGGCGGACCTCCGGAACATCCGGACCTCGGACCTCGAAGCCGGCGAGCGGGAACTGCGCGAGTGGCGGGAGCGTCTGGCGACCTGGAAGACCGAGCGCGATGGTTTGTTGCAGAGCGGTCGGCGCCAGCGCATGGGGCAGGTGGCCGACAACTTGTTGCGGTTGGGCCAGGCCGCCGAGTCGGCGCGCGATCAGGTGAAGGCCGTCCGCGATGCCGAGGATGTGTCGTCGCACCTCGCGCGGATCGAGGAATTGCGGGTGCAGTTCACGTCGGAGTTTCCCGTGCAGACGGTGGCAGCGGATCGGATCCAGGCGATGTGGCGCGAGGCGGAGACCGCGACGAAGGTGCTGCGGTCAGAATTGGTTTTCGAGCGGAAGGACCTGGCGCGGGTACACGATCCGCAGTTCGCGGACCTGGATCCGGAGAGCGACACCAACGAGAGCTACGAGTCGCGGCGACGCCGGATCACCGGGGCGCACGTTCCCGAGTACGAGAAGAAGGCGGTCGAAGAGGAACAGAATTGGCAGCAGCTATTCCGGGAGCAGGTGCTGGAGAAGCTCCGTGAGCGGTTGTTGATGGTCGAGAACCTGATGGACCTCCTGCGGACGGCGCTCGACAAGCCGATCGGGAATAACCGGTACCGGATCGTCGCGCGGGCGAACCGGGACGTGGAGTTCGAGCTTTACCGGCGGTTGCTGGATCTTTCGGCAACGGTGCGCGGCGACGAGATGCTTTTCGCCACCGCGGACCATGAGATCCGCGAGGCGGTGGAACGGATCTTCCGGGCGATCACGTCCGAGACGGGCGCGGGCGGGGCGGAGGCGGAACGGTTCCTGGATTACCGGAACTACCACGACTACGACATCGAGGTCGCGAATGTGAACGACCCGAACGCCCGGGCCTACAGCGTGAACCGGGCTGCGGGCAAATCGAGCGGTGGCGAGAACCAGACGCCCTACTTTGTTGCGATCCTCGCGAGTTACCTCCGGGCCTACCGACGGCACGAGACCCGACGCAAGGATCCGTCCCTGGCGCTGGTGCCGATCGACGAGGCGTTCTCCAAGCTGAGCGGCGACCGGATCCGGGACTGTATCCGCGCGTTGCACACGCTGGACTTGCAGGGGGTGTTCTCGATGAGCACGGGCAACATCCCGTACGCCGTCGACCAATGCGACCAGGTCATCGCGATCCACAAACAGGAGAAGACCGTAGGTCGGAAGACCGTGATCCGGAACGTGGCCGTGAGCCTGACGCGGGCGGAGGCGATGGAACGGTTTGCTTGATCTGGAGCGGACGAGGTGACGAGGCGGGGGAAATGGAGATCAACCTCCGGACATCGACTGCGGCGGGTTTCGCCCCACCATGGGGGTGGAAACGGGCTCGCGCGTGCAGCAGGACGGGGGTATGCCCTCGGGCATGATCCCTTGGGTTGCGCGATGGAGTCGGAGGCGATCGGGCGCGATGTCCGGTGTCGTGCTGTGGGCTTTGGTGGTGGCTGGGTGCGGGGACGGAGAGGCTTCGAAGTCCGGAGCGGCGAAGGGCGTTGGGGGGTCACCGGCGACGGCGCCGTTGGATTACCTGGCGGCGCAGGGGCAGGCGAAGAAGCACTCGGAGAAGGTGGTGTCGCTGGCGCAGGTGCAGGGGGCACTGCAGCAGTTCCATGTGACGGAGGACCGATGGCCGAAGGACCTGCAGGAATTGGTGAAGGCAGGATTACTGGTGGCGGTGCCCACGGCGCCGGCCGGGCAGCGGTTGATGTATGATCCGGCCTCCGGAACGGTGCGGATGGTTCGGGTGCAACCGTGAGGGATGGGTCGGAGGTCGTGCCGGTTCTCGTGAAGCACTGCCTTTCTCTGCGTCAGGGAATTGCGTACGGTCCGGAATCAAAATGTCGAAGTCCCGAGTCAGTTCCCGGTCGACCGATGCCGAGCATCGCGCTTCATCGCGCGAGCGACTGGAGGTCGGGCGAGGAGGGGGGTTCTTCGGGTGGATGGCCTTGGTGATCCTCGGCGGCCCGTTGGTGTGGTTGCTGGGAACGGCGGGGCCCGATTTCCAGACGCATCGGATGGAACGGTGGTCGTGGGATGACGGGCGGTTCCTGAGGTATGCGTCGCGGGTGCGATCGCTTCCGATGGAACGGAGCGCGGAGGGGCTTGATGGTTTTTTGCACACGGTGGAGTTCGTGGAGACGGACGGCATGCCCCGGCAGGGCTTGCGGAGCGTGGAGTTGCTGTTCGACGTACGGAAGTCGGAGGACGGGGTGGTGGAGGAGAAGGGGACGACGCGGTTGACCCGGGGAGAGGTGAGCGATCTGGACACGGGCGAGGTGTGGCACGCGAAGCCGGTCCGAGGATTCCGTACGGAGCAGATGGTGATGTTCCAGCGTCCGCGGGCGGCGGGGGGTGGCGCGCAGAACGGCATGTCCGGGAGCACGACGAACGGGATGCGGCGTTGGCGGGTGAACTTGTGGACTCATGAACCCGTGCATGTGGGAGTGCGATGTCACCTGACGGTGCCGGTTCCGATGGCAGCGCCGCCGGCGCATCCGGGCGAGTGGGCTTATCGGGTGCCGGTGTCGGACACACAGGTCCGTTGGGCCTATCCGCATGGACGTTATACCACTTGGACCGAGGGAGAGCCGTTGTCGCGGGCGAGGGTCGTGGGAGCGATGTGGGATCGGGAGGGCTCGGGATGGGTTTGGGGATGGATGGGAGTGGCGCTCGGCCTGGTGGTGTCGGGGGTGGTTGGGTTGGTGCGACGCGTGGATTCCACGGTGCCGATGGGGGCGTGGCGTGCCGGGATTTGCCTGGGGTTGGTTTTTGGCGGGATTGGGCTGATGCAGTTGATCCTGCATCCGGCATTCCAGGGTACGGATGAACCGCCGCACGTGATGTCGTGGCATGTGCTGGCGAAGGACGACGTGTCGGTGACCAACTCGTGGGATTTTGGCCGACGGGTGCACTACGACCGATTGATGGGGCGGTCGCATCAGCAGATCACGACGGCGGACGTCGGGCATCCGCACGAGTTCTTCGTGGAGTCGTTGGTGAACTGGGGATTGCGGCCGCTGGCGAGGTCCACGACGGCGGCGCGGGTTTCGCAGGCGGGGCGTTGGTGGGTGGAAGGGGAAGCGCCGGCGGTACAGGTGTTCCGGATGCGGGCGTTGAGCCTGGGGATGGTGACGCTGGCGGTGATGTTGGCGGGCGCGATGCTGGCGCGGGGAGAGGGAGTGCGTGCGGGAGAGCACTGGCTGGGGCTGTGTTTCCTGATGGTTCCGTCGTTGGGGTATTTCGCGATGAACGTCTCGAACTATCCCATCCTGCTGGCGTGTTACGTCGTGTTGGGAGCGGGGATGGCCTCGATGGTGAACCGATCGGAAACGGGTTGGCGGGTGATGTTGTTGATGGGGGTGACGCTGGGGATCCTGGTGCAGACGTCGGTGAATGGCGTGCTGATGTCGGTGGTTCCGTTGGCGGGGTTGTTGGGAGTGGCGCTCTTCCGGTTTGCGGAGTCGACCGAGGGGGAATCGGTGGGCGGGAAAGCGGTGGTGGGATGGAAGGGGTGGGCGGCGTTGGGGGTGGGGTTGTTGCTGGCGCGGGTGATTTCGTCTCCGGCGTATGATGCGGCGGTGGCTGGATCCTTTGAGGGGTTGCTGAAGCGGGTTGGGTGGTCCTGGTTGCCGTCTTACTGGATGCTGGTCGTGGTCGGGAGCCTGGGGCTGTGGTTGGTGGAGCGCCTCGCGGTGATGGGAAGGCTGCTCCGAGGCCGCGAAGGGCGTGGGAAGCGGATCGTGTGGCTGGAGATGGTGGCGTTGGCGATGCTGTTGGGGATGGCGTGGAACGCCTTCACGCCTGCGCCGCATCTGGGCATGTTGATGGAGGCGGTGCCGGGTTGGGAGTATCTGCCGGGTCAGGAGCGATTGTTGCCCCAGATCGGGTTGCCGGCGCCGCCGGATCCGGCGCCGTTGCCGTGGGCATATGTCCGGAGCGTGTTGGCCTCGTTCTTTTCGTCGTGGGGCCCGGGGGATGCCGACTACATGACGTCGACCCTGTTCTGGCAGTTGGACGGGTACCTCGACACGTTGATGCCCAGTGGGGTGCGGCAGTTCGTGACGACGCTCCTGGTGTGCGGTCTGGCGGTGTTGCTCTGGCGGATCTCGGAGCGACGCACGTGGGGTCGACTCGGCCGATTGGCGATGACGTTGGGTGGGCTCTTCGCGGCGTTGGTCTTGCTCGCGTTGGGTTCGAAGACCTCAGTGGCCTCGCCGAGCATCCATGGACGGTACCTGATGGGGGTTTACGTCCTGCTGATCCCGGTGGCGTTCCTGGGATGGAAGGGACTGATGGTGCGGTGGGAGTCGAGGTCGCCCCGCAAGATCGCGTTCCTCCTCGTGGTTCCGATGCTGCTGCTGCAGGCGGCGGGTATCGTCACGACGATCCACCGGTACTTTGGTTGAGGGCGGGTCGGTTCAGGGGGATCGGAGTTGGACGCGGAAGTATCGGGTGGAGTCGGAGGTCTGGAGGGGGAGGGCGATCTCGCGGGTGGATGCGGGGAAGAACGGGGAGTTGCCGGGATGGTCGAGGGGGGACCAAAGGTTCGATTGGAAGTCGGGGGCGGTTTCGACGAGGACCGCGACGTTGGCAGGTTGGGTGAAATGAAGCGTGGGCTGTCCATCGACGAGCCGGATCGAGGGTTTCCAGGCGGCGAGGCTGGAGGTGGGATCGGTGCCTACGAGGTACTCGAAGAAGTCGGAAGTGCCGTCCTGATCCGAGTCCCGCTCGCGGGGTGGATTGCCGGAGGTATCCCCGAGTTTCTGGGAGGCCCAGGTGGCGAAGTCGACGCGATTGGAGAGGGACAGGATCCAGGCCTCGATGAGGGCAACGCCATTGGTGTCGGGGATGGCGGAGGCGAGGGGAGGCATCTGGCCGGCGCCGCGGGTGCGGAGGCGTTGGAGCAGGACGGAAAGTTCGGGGTTTCCGGGCACGACCACGCGGTTGGCGTCGTTGCCGAGCGAGTCGTTGAGGGGGCCGTTGAGGATTCCGGCGAGGTCGAGCGGGGTGGTGTTGCGGGCGTCCCATCGTGCGGGGCCGGGACCGCCGGGCAGGTGGCAGGGGGCGCAATTGACCTCGAGGTAGGCGCGGGCGCGGAATTCAAGGGAGGAGGGAAGGCTGGGTTCGGCAGCGGTGCCGATGGGGCGGTGCGAGGGGAGAGGGATGGTGCTGGGGGGCGGGTTGGTGAAATAGCCGGCGGCGGCGAGGGCGGTCAGTTGGTGGATGCCGTCGGCGCCGGTCCGGTTGAGTTGGGCGGTGTTGAAGCTGAGGGACCAACCGGCGGCGGCGGTGTGGCAGGCGAGGCATTCGGCCCGGCTGGGATAGCGCCAGGACTGGGTGCGGATGCCGTCGCCGGTGCCGAGGGTGAGGAGTTCATCCCGTCCTTCGTCGGGAACGAGTTCGGCGCTGCCCTGGGAGGACCATCGGTAAGTCAGGCCGTAGACTCCGCCGGAGTTCCGGACGAGGAAGCGGGTCTCGAGGCGGCGTGCCGTTGAGGGATCGCCGGGAACTTCCTCGAGTTCGAAGTGCTTCATCCAGACGGTGCCTTCGGGAGAGGACCACGGGGAGGTGGGGGAGAATCCGATCTTCGACGTTCCGGGAACGAACACCCACCGGCGCTTGAGCGCGTTGTCGGACCAGAAGGGGAGGTTGACCTGGTAAGGAACCAGCGAAGGCTGGACCTGTAGGGAGGCGACGTCGGTGAAGGCTCCCGTTTCAGCAAGGCTGGAGGGAACTGGGTTTCCTACGAACGTCGCGTTGTAGCGGAGGCGGAGGATGCGCGCGCCGGTATGGTGGGCGGCGAGGACATCGCCGTTGCGGGGGTCGGTTCCGAAGGCGGAGATGCCGGCCTGACCGGCGATGCGGGTGACCTGGGGTGGGCTGCCCGGGACGCGGCGGAGGGTCCAGACGTTGCCGCGGACGTAGTCGGCGAAGAGGTAGGCGCCGGCGAGTTGGCTCATGCGGGAACCGCGGTAGACGAGTCCGCCGGTGACGGAGTCGCCTTGCATGAGGCCAGGGCCATGGCGGTAGACGTAGAGCGGTGGCGCGTACTGGAACTGGGGATCGGTGGTGAATCCGGTGGGAGCACCGAATGGGCCGGGACCATCGCCTTCGCGGAAGGCCCAACCGTGATTGGCTCCGGGGCGGGTGATGGCGATGGATTCGCGGGTGTCCTGGCCAACGTCCCCGACCCAGAGTTCGCCGGTTTCGCGGTCGAAGGACATGCGCCAGGGATTGCGCCAGCCGACGGAGTAGAACTCGGTCCGGACCCGGGACGGGACGAGGGTGCGGCCGAGGAAGCGGGTGAGGTTGTGGAACGGGTTGTCGGCGGGGACGCGGTAGGCGTTGGGGTAGGCTTCGTTGGCGGGATGAGGATTTGGCGGAAGGGAGCCAGGCCGGTTGTCGACGTCGAGTCGGAGGATGGCGGAGTAGAAGTCCTGATCGGGTTTCTGGCTGTTGAGGTAGGTGTCGTTCGCACCGCCTTCGTCGCCGAGGCTGACATAGAGGTAGCCGTCGGGACCGAAGGTGACTTCACCGCCGTTGTGGTTGCCGGCCTGGTCGTACTGCTGGAGGAGGACGCGTTCCCCGTTGTCGGTCTGATTGGGGTTGGAGGGGGAGACGCGGAATTCGGAGAGGCGTTGGTGGAGACGGTTGGTGTTGCCGCGGGTGGTGGAGGTGACGCTGCGGAAGACGAAGAAGCGTCCGTTGGAGGCGTAGTCGGGATGGAAGGCGAGGCCGAGCATTCCCTGTTCGCCGCCGAAGACGGTGTTGGTGCGGAGATCGAGGAAGGTCTGGAGGGATGGGGTACGGAGGTCGGGGATGACTCGGATCCGGCCGGCTTGCTCGACGACGAAGAGGCGATTGGTTTCGCCGGGGGGTGCGGTGATGACGACGGGGCTGGTGAAGGCGAGGTTCGGGAAGGCGTTCTCGAAGGTGTATCCAAACGAGCCGGGTTGGAGGGGGAAGGCGAGTTGGGCGGCGGGATCGCGGGGTGGCACCTGGGCCCGGAGCAGGAAGGCCGTAGCCAGGAGGCCGATCAGGCGGAGGACGCGGTGCATGGGAACAAGGTGACCAAGGAGTGGCAAAGGGTCAAAGGGTTGGGGGCGCAGCGCGGCTCGACGGAGTCTCGCCCCACCTTGTGGGGATCGACTTCGGTGGGGCGAGTGTCCTCACGAGCCGGGAGGGAGTTCCGAGTTTCAAGATTCAAGATTCAAGCCCGGCTCCCGCTTCAAACTTGAATCTGAAAACTTCAAACTCTGGAATGGCTCGACGGAGTCGAGCCCCACCCTGTAGGACTGAAAGTTCCTCGCGGGTGCGCAGGTACGGGACTACGGTTGGGGCATGGTGTTCGATCCGACGTTTGACGCGTTGATGCAGTCGGTCTGGGACGGGGCGCGGGTGAGTCCCGGGGATCTGCGTCGTTTGGCGGGCTTACCGCTGGAGGAGTTGGGGGCCTTGGCGGACCGGCGTCGGGAGTTGGCGCGGAAGGAGGCGCACGGTGGGGAGGGGAACGGGGTCGTGACGTACATCGTGGACCGCAACGTCAACTACACGAACGTCTGCAACGTCTATTGCAAGTTCTGCGCGTTCTGGCGGACGGAGAAGGATGCGGATTCGTACGTGATCACGCATGACGAGATGGATCGGAAGATCGAGGAGACGCTGGCGTTGGGGGGGAACCAGATCCTGATGCAGGGTGGGCATCATCCGAAGCTGACCAAGCAGTGGTACCTGGACCTCTTGTCGCACATCCGGGAGCGGTTTCCGCAGGTGAATGTCCACGGGTTCAGCCCGAGCGAGTTCATCCATTTTCAGGAAGTGTTCAACGAGCCGGTCGAGGGTTTGCTGAAGGAGTTCGTGGCGGCGGGGCTGGGATCGGTTCCGGGGGGCGGTGGCGAGATCCTGGTGGACCGGGTCCGGAAGCGGATTGCGCCGCTGAAGGCGGACACGGGCGAGTGGATGGGAGTGATGGACCGGGCACATGTGCTGGGACTGGCGAGTTCGGCGACGATGATGTTCGGGCATGTCGAGACGCTGGAGGACCGGATCGAACATCTGGAGGTGTTGCGGCGGCAGCAGGACGTGTCATTGGGGCGATTGGTGGAATCGGGCGGCCTGGGGGTGGCAGTGGATGCGGGGCCGATGGAGCGGGCGCGGGCATACGGACGGGCGCTGGAGGAAGGGCGGTTGAAGGGAGGAGCCTTCACGGCCTTCATCTGTTGGACGTTCCAGCCGGAGAACACGGTGCTGCGGGCGACGACGGTTGGGGCGCATGAGTACCTGCGGACGCAGGCCTTGGCGCGGATCTACCTGGATAATTTTCCGAGCGTGCAGAGTTCGTGGGTCACGCAGGGACAGGAGGTCGGGCAGGTGGCGCTGAAGTACGGAGCGAACGACCTGGGCTCGATCATGATCGAGGAGAACGTGGTCAGCAGTGCGGGGACGACGTTCCGGATGGGCGTGGCCGACATGCAGCGGTTGATCCGCGACCTGGGCCTCGAGCCACGCCAACGCGACAACTGGTATCGGTTGGTGAACTGAGGCCGGGCGGGTTCAGCGCCGACGGAGTTTCGCGATCCACTCCCACTGGGCGAAGGAGAGGCGGTCGAGCGGGAATCGCCACTGGCGCAGGGCGGGTTTGGGGAGTGGAGGGAGTGATTCGATTTCCGCGACGAAGGAACGGAAGCGCGTGAGGTAGTGGCGGGCGTCGTGACGGGCGGCGAGGGCGCGGGCGCGGAGGCTGGCTTCGTCGCGTTGGGGAGGCGTCCAGTTTGCGAGTTCCTGAATGGCCTGGGCCATCCCACCCATGTCGGCGGCTGGGTAGGCCAGGGCGGGTGAGATCTCACGGGCATAGGCGTCACCGCCGCTGCCGATGGCTGGGTGGATGGGGACGGCGCCAGTGGCGAGGGCTTCGATGAGGGCGATGGGCGTTCCCTCGAAATCGCTGGTGAAGAGGATGGCGTCCCAGCCATCGACGATGCGCCAGTAGTCTTCGCCGGATTGACGGCCGTGGAAAACGTGGCGGGTCCGGTCGGGGAGGGCGGATTCCAGGAGGGGCCGTTCGGGGCCGTCGCCGAGGAACTCGATGCGCCACGGGAACGCTGTGTTGGACAGGTGGCGGGAGAGTTCGATGAACCGTTCGATGCGCTTCTGTTCCGTGGAGAGTCTACCGGCGTAGCCCAGGACGAGTGGGGAGCCCGGGTGGTGGGTTTTCCTGCCGGTCAGCCAGGGCGGGGGATGGATGGGATAATCGATCCGCAGGAACCGCGCCTTTGGCCAGGCAGGGGCGGCAGCGCGGGCGCGGTCGAGGAGGACATCGCTGACGGCGATGATGCCGTCCATGAGGGGCAAGCGAGCCGGGAGTTGCTGGGCGAGGCCGGGAGTGTCGCTGTGGAGGAACAGGATGCGACGCGCGGGGCCGTCGAGGTCGGCGAGGTAAGGTTGTCCCCAGGGGGTGTGGTGGACGACGGTCGTGGGCTTGAAGGCCGGCCAGGCCCCGGCGACGCGACGCCGGGCGTCTCGGACGGAAAGCTGACGGGAGAAGGCGGCGAAGGCGGTCCGCGGAAATCCTTCCCTGGGTTCCTCCCAGAGGGAGATGAACCGGGAATCCATGGCCAGCCCGGTGTCCTGTTCGTGGTGGAAGCGGAGGACGGCCTCCACGCCGCCCAGGGAGGCGAACTGGGTATTGAGGTGGAGGACTCGGGACATGGATCAGTCCGGAGCGATCCAGACCTTGCCGTCGCGGACCTGGGTTGGATAGGAGCGGACAGGCCGGTCCGGACGGGTCTTGCAGGTGCCAGTGGCGATGTCGAAGGCCCATCCGTGCATGGGGCAGAAGACTTCGCCGCCTTCGCACCAGCCTCCGCCCAGGGGGGCGCCGCGATGAGGGCAGGCGTCGTCGATGGCGTGGAACTTACCGTCCACGTTGAAGAGGGCGATGCGCTTGCCCCGGAGTTCAACGGTGCGGCCGCGGCCAGGCGGCAGGCTGTCGATGTCGGCGGCGTCCAGGAATCCTTCCATGATCAGGCTTGGGGTTGGGGAGGCTCGGGGACGTGACGGACCATCAGCGGGAGGCTGCTGAGGTGGTTGGCGTCGAGGGCGAGGTCGATGGTGTAGTCGCCGAAGCGGGGCAGCTTGAGCTGGGGCATCAGGATGATGAGGTTGATGGGCACGGAGAGATCCTGGTTGGCGAAGCGGAGGTCGATTCGGGACTCCATGGGAGGCAGGACGAGGGATCCGTCGTCATCGGCGAAGGTAATGCGGATCTGGTGGGTGCCTTCTTCGATGCGGGAGAAGCGGATTCGGGCGGCGACGGCGCAGTGGGCGACGGTGACCGGTGCCTCGCGGGCCCAGACGCGATCGAAGGCGCCGAGGACGTTGAGCTTGCCGCCGGCCTCGGTGGCGGCGTCGCAGAGGCAGAAGAGTTCGACCTTCATTCGGTGGGCGGTTTCGGGGCGGGCGGGTTGGTGCCGAGTTTGGCCTGCTTCTTCCAGGGTTGGTCCGGGAACTTCTCGGGGAGCTTGAAGGCCTTGGGCTTGGGTTGGGCCATCTGGAGCTCGGAATCCGAGGCTGCGTTGGTGGCAGGCGCGGAACCCGGAACAGCCATGTCCTGCTTCCAGCTGGCGATGCGCGCCTGGAGACCGTGTTTCTCCGCCGTCGTCTTGTCGCCGGCACGCATGTAGAAGAGCGAGAGGTTGGTGTGGACGAGCTGTTCGTTGGGACGGAGACGTTCGGCCTTGTGGCCTTCGGCAATGGCCGTGGCGAAGTCGCCTTTCCGGTAGTGGCACATGGCCACGGCGAGTTGGGCGTCGAAATTGCCCGGGTCCGCAACCACCAGTGCGACGAGCTTTCCCAGCGCGAGGTCGTAGTCGCCCGTCGTGTAGTCGAACATGGCGTCGTCGTAGGCATCCTGTGCGTGAGAAGGTGTCATGATGTTCCCCAACGCTTAGACTGGCCCCGAACGGAATTCCGGGCAAGCGGGCCAGTCGGCAGATTCCAGGACGCCCTGCTCAGGGCCCGGTCGCGGCGATCCCGTGGGCGTTCCGCTCCGCCAAGCCTTTGAACTGGGCGCGCCATTTCCCGATGGCGTCCAGATCCAGCGAGATCCGGAAGGGCATTGGCTGCCGGATCCAGGCGCGGATTCGATCCAGGTCATCGCGTGGGGTGGTGGGGAGTCCCCAGTCGGCACCCATTTCACGAGCTCGATTGTCCACTTCCAGGATCAGGCTTCGAAGTCCGTGGTTCATGGCGAAGATGCCGCCATGGAGTCTGGTTCCGAGGTAGTCCAGGGATGGGGTCTCCTTGAGGAAGCGGCGCAGTTCCTCGAAGTCACGATTCAGGATTGTGCCTGGAACTCGGAGCCGGCCGAGGTATTCGAGGTCGAATTTCCCCTGAGGGAACACGTAGACCGACTGGTACTCGCGGGCCACGAGGTCGAGAAGGGCTTGGTCTGTCTCGGGGTTCTGCTCGAAATCAGTGAGCGTCACAAGGACGGCCCGTCCCTTCTGGAGCGGGAAGCTGGATTCGGTCTTGTCGTGCAGGGGCCAAATGGACGGGCAGCCCGTGTTGACGACGTTTTGCCAACCGACCGATTCCAGATGGCGCTTCGAGTAGGCGTCGCGGGTTGAATGGAGGCATTTCCTGCCGAGCAGGAGCCGCAGAAAAATGCGTGTGTAGAGGTTTGGACGATCCTGATACTTCCACCAACCGGCGCCGAGAAGGATAGCCTTCCTCACGCTCGGAGCGTGACGGATCGAAATCGCCCACTGGCGGTACTTGTCCATCTCGCTGGAAAGGATGTTGCTGCCCCCGACCAAGGTGAGATGGGACCTGCGGAGCTCCCGCCGAAGCTCACGATGCGGCGTCTCGTGGGTGGAGAGCCGGATCAGTTCGACATTCCCCAAGGCGGTTTGGATTTCGCGTTCGACAGCTTCGCGGATCACAAGGTCCCCGAGGTTTGAGCTGGGATTGCCCAGGTTGTCTTCAGTGCCCGGGTCGAAGAGGCAGACCCGGATTGGACTGGGCCCTTTCATCGTTCGATGCCTTGGAAGGCGCGGTGCTGAATCAAAAGCTCCATGTGCACAAATTGAGCGGACGCAAGGTCGCTGCTGTCGGATCGGCGACCAAGTTTGCAAACCCGGGTCGGCGGTTCTATCCGTGTCCAATAATTGGCGTCAATAGTGCAATCGGAGATCGTGATGGATCACGGGCAAGCTGACGCCAGTTGGCGGATGGACTGGTAAGCTGCCTGGTAATGCGGAAGAACTGCAGACGGACTGAAGACGGTTCTTACTCGTTGTTGTGCGAGCCCGCCCACCACGGTGAGCCACTTTGGTGTGGCCAATCGTTTCACGAGTACCTCTGCCAGCCCGCCTGCGAGCCGGAGGTCGGCAGTATCGCCCCCCTCCCCGATGATCCAGCGGGTAACCGGGAAATCATGACCGATGACCGGGAGCCCGCTCGCCATGGCCTCGAGCAGCACGATTCCAAACGGTTCCCGGAGAGCAGCGTGAACGAAGAGGTCGGCGCAGCGATACA